>CAZWTH010000363.1:0-35589 GCA_964636715.1 uncultured Solibacteraceae bacterium
GGTTGGCCGGTAGTGGCGAAGAAAATCGAGATTCACGGTGGTAAAGTTGCGCAGTTCGTCGTCCAGATTCCGGACCGTGGAAACGGCTTTCAGAAAGACTTCCGGCATCACCACCGCGGAGCCCGCATTGATATAGACCCCGCCCTGGTTCAACTCAGCAACCATGGTACAAAACAGGCGAAAATCCAGGTGAGTTGCGGCGCCGAGAGCGGCGGGGTCGCAGGCGGGATGAGCGTGCGGCGTATCGGTTCCGACCGCGACATGCACGGTAACGGGAACTCCGGCTTTGCCTGCCTGTACGAGCAGGCTGGATTCGCGGAATTCCGGAGCGGCCAGATGATCGAGAGCGCGGCACAGCGCCGTTCCGGCGCCGAGCGATGCGTTGGCATGAATCGCGGCGTTCCATTCCCTGCCCGTTTCTTCGGCCGAACCGAAGCGCCCGTCCGGCAGCACGGCTTCCACGTCTTCGCTCGTGGAGCCGCACAGCGCAATTTCGAAATCGTGAATGGAAGCCGAGCCGTTCATCGCGAAGCCGGTAGCGAAACCGCGGCGCATGAGATCGATCAGGACAGGCGCGAGGCCGCACTTGATGACGTGTCCGCCGAGCCCCCAGATCACCGGCTTGTTCGCAGCGCGCGCCTTCGCAATGGCGGCCACAACTGCGCGAAACGAATCCCCGGCCAGGATGTGAGGAAGACTATCGACGAAACCCTGGATTCCCGAACCCGCTGTGAACGGGCGCGCGAAATCGGCCACCTTCACTTTGCCTCCGCGATCTTTCAGAGAGATGGTCTTCAGCCGGGAAAGATCCATCGGCTGCCAGGGAGAATCGCTCAAGCCATCACCTTCTTCAGCGCCATGCCGGTGAAGCTCTTTTTCGCGCGCATCACCTGTTCGGGCGTGCCGGCGGCGACGATACGGCCGCCATCCTCGCCGCCATCGGGGCCGAGATCGATGACCCAGTCCGCACTCTTCACAACATCCAGGTTGTGCTCAATCACTAATACAGTATTGCCGAGATCGACCAGCTTCTGCAGCACTTCGAGCAGTTTTCTCACGTCCTCGAAGTGGAGGCCGGTAGTGGGCTCGTCAAGGATGTAGAACGTGCGGCCGGTCTGGCGGCGGCTCAGTTCCTTCGCCAGTTTGATGCGCTGGGCTTCGCCGCCGGAGAGCGTCGTGGAGGACTGGCCGAGGTGAACGTAGCCGAGACCGACGTCCATTAGGGTCTTCAGTTTTGGATAGACCTGCGGATTGGTTTCGAGCAGCGGCAGCGCTTCTTCGACGGTCATCTCCAGCAGATCCGCGATGGATGCGCCTTTGAACTTCACCTGGAGAGTTTCGTGATTGTAGCGGCGGCCGCGGCAGACGTCACAGGTGACGTAGACATCCGGCAGGAAATTCATTTCGATGCGGCGGAGACCATCGCCCTGGCAGGCCTCGCAACGTCCGCCCTTCACATTGAAGCTGAAGCGGCCGGGCTTGTAGCCGCGCTCGCGCGATTCCGGCAGCATGGCGTAAAAATCGCGGATCGGCGAGAACAGGCCGGTATAGGTCGCTGGATTCGAGCGCGGCGTGCGGCCGATCGGCGACTGGTCGATGCGGATGATTTTGTCGATGTTCTCGATGCCGGTAATCTTCTTGTGCCGGCCAGGCGCTTCACGCGATTCGTAGATGGCGCGGGAAAGAGCCTTCGCGAGGATATCGTTCACGAGGGTCGATTTGCCGCTTCCCGAAACGCCCGCGACGACGATCAGTTTTCCGAGCGGAAACTCGGCGTCGATTTCCTTGAGGTTGTGCTCGATGGCTCCTTCGACGCGGATCGATTGTCCGGTACCGGGACGGCGTTTCGCGGGCACTTCGATCTGAAGCTTGCCGGAAAGGTAACGGCCAGTCAGGGAGGACGGCGATTTCCGGATTTCATCCGGCGGTCCGCTCGCGACGAGTTCACCGCCTAGACGGCCCGCGCCCGGACCGAGATCGAGAACATAGTCGGCGCGCTCAATCGTGTCGGCGTCGTGCTCGACAACGAGCACGGTGTTGCCCATATCGCGCAGTTCGGTGAGCGTATCGAGCAGCCGGTCGTTATCGCGCGGATGAAGACCGATGGACGGTTCATCGAGAACGTAGAGAACGCCGCGCAATTTCGATCCAATCTGCGTCGCGAGACGAATTCGCTGCGCCTCCCCGCCCGAGAGCGTGGATGCGCTGCGATCGAGACTCAGATAGTGCAGTCCGACGGCTTCGAGAAATTCGAGGCGCCGGCGGATCTCATCGACGATACGACCGGCGATTTGCAACTCGCGGTCTTTGAACTCCCAGCTTCGGACGGTGAACAGCGCCCGCGAGAGGGACATCGCGGTGAATTCCGCGATCGAGATATTGCGGACGCGCACCGCGAGGCTGGCGGGGCGCAAACGCTTGCCGCCGCAGGCTTCGCAGGTAGCGGGCGACATGTAATCGCTCAGGTATTCGCGATAGCCGTTGCTGTAGTTATCGAACGCTTCTTTGAGAATTCCGACAATTCCTTCAAACCCCTTCGCGCCGCGCATGAGGAAATTCCGGCTGGCGGCAGGCAGCTTTTCCCACGGCGTGGAGAGTTTAATCTTCTGCGCCTTCGCCGCGGCCTCAACCCGGCCGGACATGTTGGCTGAAGTTCCGCCGGGGCCAAGCCCGCCTTCGAGTAACGGCTTGGAGGGATCGATGATTACCTTCTCCGGATCGAAAGACCAGATCGCCCCGATGCCGTGACATTCTTCGCAGGCGCCATACGGGCTGTTGAACGAGAATGAGCGCGGCTCCAGTTCGGGAACGCTTGTCCCACACTCGGCGCAGGCCAGGTCGCGGGAATAAAGCTTGTCCTCGCCGCCGACGACGGAGATGAGGACCAAGCCATTCGCCAGCTTCGTCGCGGTTTCAATGGAGGCTTCGAGACGCTTTTCGATGCCCGGTTTAACGACGAGCCGGTCGACGATCACTTCGATCGTGTGGTTCTTTCGCTTATCCAGTTGAATCGCTTCATCGAACGAACGGAGCGCGCCATCCACGCGGGCGCGCAGGAAGCCCTGGCGCGCGAGCTTTTCCATTTCCTTTTTAAATTCGCCCTTGCGGCCGCGTACGATGGGCGCCATTACCAGGATTTTTTCTTCGGGCCTGAGGGCGAGCACGTGGCGCAGGATCTGTTCGGTCGACTGGCGCGAGATTTCATTGCCGCATACGGGGCAGTGCGGGACGCCGATGGCGGAATAGAGGAGACGGAGGTAATCGTAGATCTCCGTGATGGTGCCGACTGTGCTGCGCGGGCTGCGTCCGGTGGTTTTCTGATCGATCGATATGGAGGGGCTCAGGCCCTCGATGGAATCGACGTCCGGGCGCTCCATCTGGTCGAGAAACTGGCGCGCATAAGCGGAGAGGGTTTCGACGTAACGGCGCTGTCCTTCGGCATAGATGGTGTCAAAAGCGAGGGAAGACTTTCCGGAACCGCTGAGTCCGGTGATCACCGTCAGGGTATTTCGGGGAATCCTGACATTAATGTTGCGAAGATTGTGCTGGCGGGCTCCGGAAACCGAGATTTCCCGCAACTGATGTGTTACTTTATTCAATGCTAATGGGTCCGGAGTCAGAGGGCTCAATGAACTATTCATGTATACCTGCCCCGAGTGCGGCAGCGGAGGGAAGCGGCGTCCGCGGTCTTTTGTTGAGCGCGTCACCAACCGCGCCAAGCTGTTCTGCCCCAACTGCAACACAGTCTGGTACTGGCGCAGGGTTCTGTTTCAGAAACATGTTCAATGTCCGGATTGCGGGACCACCCGGCTGACAAAGCGTTCCAGCTGGGATCGGATCGATCGCGTCAGCGACAGTCTGATCCGCCGCGCGCTGATTCTGTTCCGGGCGCCCATCTACCACTGTACATTCTGCCGCCTGCAGTTTCGCGACTATCATGAGCTGGAGCCGGCGCGAGGCGCGAACAGGGCGCGGGCCTCCTCCGGATAGCATCATCGAAAGAAGATGATTGTTCAGGCATTGGCCGCGGACCGCGGCAAGCGGCTCGACAGCCTTCTGCGCGAGCGGTTGCCCGAATACAGCCGCGCCCGATTGCAAACCTGGATTCGCGAAGGGCGGGTCACGTTGGAGGGCCAGCCGGTTCGGGCTTCGCATGCACTGCGTGGTGGTGAAACCATTGAGGTCAATCCCGCCGAACTGCCGCCGCTGCGCGCCGTGGCCGAGGACATTCCGCTTACGGTGCTCTATGAGGACGAGGCGGTGATCGCGATCGACAAGCCCGCCGCGATGGTAGTGCATGCCGGAGCGGGCGTCCATTCCGGAACGCTGGTGAATGCGCTGCTGCATCGTTTCGCCGCTCTTTCTTCGACAGGCGGCGATTTGCGGCCGGGAATTGTGCATCGTCTGGACCGCTTTACCAGCGGCGTGCTGCTGGTGGCGCGGACCGATGCGGCGCATCGCGATCTGGCGGCGCAGTTCGCGGCGCGGCAGGTCCGGAAAACTTATCTCTCGCTCGTGGAGGGGCGGCTCGAAGGCAAAGGCCGCATTACTTCGCCCATCACGCGCGATCCGCGGAACCGGGCGCGCATGACGGCGCGGCTGGAGCACGGACGGGCGTCGCTCACCAGTTGGGAGGCGCTGGAGCATTTCGATGGGTTCACGTTTCTGACGATTGACCTGGGGACGGGGCGTACTCATCAGATTCGTGCGCATATGGCGTCGATTCATCATCCGGTAGCGGGCGACCGGCTCTATGGGGCGAGGCCTTCGGCGTGGAACCGTTACTTCCTGCATGCGCACCGGCTGGTGTTCCGGAGTCCGGCGAGCGGCGGGGAGGTGACGGTGGTGTCGCCGCTGGCGCCGGAACTCGCGGAGTGGAAATCGACGCTGCGATAAGCCATTCGAAAAAACGAACCCAATCTGGCGCAGCCACACACTGGAAAACGGTACCATGCGGAGTGAAGGCCAGGACGGCCGGCGACGCACAAATGACTGAATCGGCGGCAAATAGCGTTCGCAGTTTTTTGAACAGGGAGCGGGGAGGGGATCCGCGGGTGCGATGGGTTCGTTTACGGGCGCTATGAGCCGATGGACTCGCTGTTGGCCCTGGGCGTTTCTGATGGGCTGGCTTTTCTGGTTCGCCGGGGCAGGGTTGGGCGCGCGGTTCACGGGCGACGACCTGATGAACCTGCACTTTCATCTGACGCCATCCCTGGGACGGCTGGTTCTGAAGAACATCACGTTCTGGAGCACCGAGTACCGGCCGATGGGCGGGATTTTCTACGCGTCCATTTACCACCTGTTCGGCTTCCATCCGTTTCCTTTCCGGTTGGGATGTTTCGCGCTGATTGTGCTCAACCTGGTTTTGCTGTACCGGGTGTGCGCGAGGCTCAGCGGGTCGCGGGAAGCGGGCCTTCTGGCGGCGCTTCTCGACGGCTATCACGCCTGGTTCGTGGACCTGTACTTCAGCACCGGAACGGTTTACGAGCTTCTATGTTTCGGCTTTTATGTGGGGGCCTTCGATCTGTACACCGGCATTCGCGGGCGGGATCGCATGCCGACGAGGCAGGAGTGGGCTCTTTTGTTTGTCCTCTATATTGCGGCGCTCGATTCGAAGGAACTGGCTGTGACGCTGCCGATGGCGCTCGGCTGCTACGAACTCTTGTGGCATAGGCATCGCAAGGGCTGGAAGGGCGTGTGGTTGACCGGGCTGGTGACGATTCCATACGTGATCGGCAAACTGACCGGCGCGGGGAGTCTGGTGGAGAACGCCGCGTACCGGCCGGTGATTTCGTGGGGGCGCTATTTCGGGACATTCCGGTTGTATCTGAACGTCATCTTTTATTCGGACCATTTTTTTCGGCCGTTCCCGGCGGCTTTGCTGATTGTTTTGATGCTCGGCGGAGCGTGGTGGCTGAAATCCCGGCCGCTGCTGTTTGCGTGGCTCTTTATTCTGTTCAGTCCGTTGCCGTTTATTTTTGTGCCGCACTATTCGGGTTTCTTCATTTATTTGCCGATGTTGGGATGGACATTGTACGGGGCCACGGCGCTGGCAACCGCGCGGGAAAGGTTCATGCGGCGGGCGCCGGGGTGGGCTTTGTTTCTGGCCGTGGCGTTGGCGCTCGCGCCGCTGCATGTACGGGAATCGCGTAAGACGAAAGCGGTGTTTGAGACGGCGCGGCTGCCGACCACAGAGGCAATCGCGGGGCTGGAACGCGCGGGGTTGGCTCTGCCTGTGGGAGCGCGCGTTTTCTTCGCCAGCGACCCGTTTCCGACGGGAGAATATTCGCTGCTCTTTTTGATGCAGGAGTTTTATGACGACAACACGCTCGAAGTGCGGCGCGCGAAGGACGGGGCGCGGGCTGAGGGCGGGCGATGGGATGCTGTTTTAGAGTGGCGAAGTGACGGATGGGGACCTGCAGGACCGCGATAAACCAAGGCTTTTTATATCAGTTACTTGAGCTGT
This sequence comes from uncultured Solibacteraceae bacterium, assembly GCA_964636715.1. GTDB lineage: Bacteria > Acidobacteriota > Terriglobia > Bryobacterales > Bryobacteraceae > BOG-234. Next base: position 6,467 of record CAZWTH010000363.1, read on the forward strand.
ATATATTGTCAGTTTTTCAGAGCTGAAAACTTGACAATTACTGGATTGGATGCGATGCTGATATTGGAATAATCGGCAATGGCAACAGCTGCAGCTGTGATCAAAGGTAAGGTCGAAAGAGGCCGCGAGGATCGCCTTTGGACCTACAGCGACTTCGCGTTTTTACCGCCCGCAGCGGTGGCCAAAACGCTCAGCCGCCTGGCGGAGGCTGGCGTCATTCATCGTGTGCGCAAAGGAGTTTATTACCGTCCCAGAACAACGCGTTTCGGGGAGACCAGGCCAGACGTGGCCCGCGTTTTTGCCCGCATGCTCGATCGCAAGGATGTAGCCTGGAAACCAGGCGGCCTTGCCGTATGGAATGCTCTTGGCCTTACGACCCAGGTACCCGCTACTTCGACATTCGTTGTGAATCGCCGGGTGCAGGTCGCCGCTCCGCGAGCGGCGATTCGTATGCGCGTTGTTTCATCGCTGGAAGCGGTTTCGATTGAGGAACGCGCCGCGCTGGACGCAATGCGGGATTTACGCCATGTGCCGGATACGATTCCCGCCGCCACTATTCGAAAGCTTACGGATTTATGCCGCGAAGGGCGCTTGTCGTTTTCACGCATGGCGCGGGCATCCGCGCACGAACCACCGCGTGTTCGCGCATTACTTGGCCTGATCGGTACGCTGCTGGGCGAGAATAGCGGGATATTAAGGCGCCTTCGCCATTCTCTGAATCCGACAACGAAATTCAAGCTTCAGCTTGCGACGGATTTCCCGGCGGCATCCGATTGGGGTATTCGTTGAATGCTCTATGCCTCCGATCATCGTGACTTTGTGGACTTGCTTAGAGCGACGGCAGAGGGCCGCAATCTCCCCCTCTGGATTGTTGAGAAGGATTACTACGTCACGCGCGCACTGCGAACTCTCAGCGAAAATATCGGCGGCCAATTTCTGTTTAAAGGCGGGACCAGTCTCTCCAAAGCCTGGCAGCTCATCGAGCGATTTTCGGAAGATATCGATCTTCTCTTCCAGACGGAACAGAACGGGAAACCGATCGGTAAGAATGAGCGCCACCGACGGTTTAAAGCCGCGGAGGGAATTGTTGCGGACACATACGGGTTCACACCATTTACGCCTCACGGCCAGCTGAACAGTGAAACCGGGATGCACCGCGAATCATTCTTCGCTTATCCGACGAGCGTAACGCCAACGGGTCCTGTAAGCGACAAGATCAAACTTGAGATGAACTGCCGGGGTGGCCGGGAACCTCATCAGATACGGCCGGTCCAGTCGTTTGTCGCCGAGTTCGCCGCGTCTCAAAATGCTGCTGACATCGGCGACGATTTGACTGTGTTTGAGGTTGATTGCCTGGATGTAACGCGAACTTTCGTCGAAAAGCTTTTTGCCGCATTCGCTGCTTTCTCGCGCGATCGAGCCGTTGGACGTACGCGGCACTATTCCGATTTGTATCATCTTGCCGGCCTGCCGGAAGTTCAGGCATTCGTTGCCAGCCCGGACTTCGAAGTGATCTTCGCCGATGTTCGCAGATTCAGCGTCGCGCATTGGCCCGATCAGGCGCTTCCGCCCGGCATCGCTTTCGGCGGTTACGACTTTCTGACACCGAGTCCCGAACATCTCGCCGAACTCGTGCGTCACTACGCGGCCGAACGCGATCTTTTCTATCGCGAGCCGCCGGCCATGACGATCATCCTCGATCGGCTCCGAACGCTGCCGTTTCCCCAATAGCCGGCACGCCCGCGCCCGTGCGAATGAGAGATGGGGCGGCAAAAACGCCCGCGCGCAGGGATTGGTGGGAAACTTGGAGCGCACCACTTAGCCGTTTCCGCCCGCTTTTTTGACCCCCTTTTGTAAAGGGTGGGAGTCAACCGGACATCCTTAGGGGCCATCCATCGGCGTTAAACCGACAGGGACCAGCGCACAGACGCCCTTGGGCCAACTCCCTCATTCTTGAGTGTTGGATCAAAAATGATGGGGCCTCCACCTGCCTCGCAGGAACGCTCCAAGTAAGATCGTAGCGCATTTCGCGCGATCGGCGAAGACCGTTTATTCCACGCGGACAAACTTCCGCACAACGGCCGATTGCATCTCTACGCCCCTTGCATTGCGGACCTGCTGGAGGGTGAGTGTTTTGCCCTCGATGTGGAAACGATACACTTCATTGCCGCCGGGTTTCATCACGACCGGGAATTTCGCGGCAACCGGATGGATGGTCATCAGATCGCCGGAGATTTCGTACGTCCCGGTGTTGGCCAGCATCGGCCCCCACATCGCGCGGAGTTCGTCGGCAGTGGCTTTGTTGGTATCCACAATATCGGCCCGGTCTTTTGTCGCGGCCATCATGCTGTAGTGCGTCGGCGTGAAGAAGTACAGGCCGGCCAGACCAGATTGCGCTTCGTCGAGTTGCCATACGCCAACGAGCGGTGAATCGGCGGCGAGGGCCGGAGTCAATAGCCCAACGAGAAGGAGCGCAGCCAGAATCAGAGACTTCATCTATTTCGGCATTGGAATCGATACCGCTTTGCCGGCGCCGCGTTCCGCGATCCAGACGGTATCGCCCGCCGGCTCGACAGCCGTGGGCGTTTTGAGCCCTTCTTTAATCACCTTGACGCTCGCCTTATCGCCATTGACGGTGATTACGGAAATTTTGCCGCTGCCGTTTTCCGCGACGAGCAGCTTGCCGTTGGCGGCGCGCATGCCGTCCGGTCCTTTGATCGGCTGGTCCATCCAGATATCGACGGGCGTCCCGGCTTTGCCGGATGCGTCCACCGGAATTCGATAGAGGTTGTTCGAGAACACGTTGTTCACGTAGAGCGTCCCGTTGAGAAACGTGATGCCGTCAATGCCGTTGAGCGCGCGGTCTTCGAGGAACAATTCCGCGCTGGACGCGCCGGCTGGCAGCTTATAGATTTTGTTGTTCGTCGTGTCAGTGATGTAGAGCGCTTTGTCCGGTCCGATGGCGAAATCGTTGCAGGTGTTGCTCTCGCCCGGCAGATTCCAGCGAACCTTCTGGGCGCCGGTGTTCAGGTCAAAACTGCGCAACGCCGTGTGCCGCTTCACCGGCGTGGTGTTCGGGACGGGCGTCAACTGGCACGCCCAAAGCGTGTTGGTGGAAGCGTCGGCCAGCATTCCGAAGAAAAAAGTGCCGGGGCCTTCGGCGCTGGCGTCCACGAACTTCTGCGCAGTCGTGGAACCTTTCGGCACTTTGTAAATGAAAGGAGTGCTCGCGCTGCCAACAATCAGCGCGCCGCCGGGAGCCATGGTCAGGCTCTCCGGCTGAGACTTCTCATTTGCGATCACGATTTCGGCGGCGGACGCGGTGAACGCGAGCGCCGCCAGCAGGGCGATGGCCGGGATTTTCGACATGGCTATTTCCGGGTTGCTATTTCGGAGTCACGTGGAACAGAGCGCCGGGATTTGCATCTTCGAGCAGCCACAACGAGCCATCCGGACCTTCCTCGACATCGCGGATGCGATGGTCCATATCCCAGCGTTCGGCGGATTTCGCGCCGCCATGGCCGTCAAAGATGATGCGGTTGAGGCTCTTGGTTGCCATACCGCTGACAAATCCGTTCCCATTCCACTGCGGGAACGTTTTCGTGCCCTTGTAAAACATCAGGTTGCCAGGAGCGATCACCGGCACCCAATAGAGGACGGGCTTCTGCAGGTCCGGCCGCGTGTCGGGATTCGGAATCGGCACGCCGTTGTAGTTCATGCCATAGGAAACGAGCGGCCAGCCATAGTTCTTGCCCTTCTCGATGTGATTCAGTTCGTCGCCCCCGCGCGGGCCGTGCTCCACTTCCCACAATTCGCCGTTCGGGGCGAAGGCGAGGCCGTAGGGCGTGCGCACGCCGCTGGCCCACGTGTAGGACGGGGTTTCATTCTTGCCGGTGAAGGTATACGTGCTGACGACCTTCGCGGTCTTCGCGGCTTCGGTATCGCTCGGCGGATCGATCAGCGGAATGGTGGCGTCGCCTGTCTTTCCGTATTCCGGGTTGTCGGAGGCGGGCTTGCCATCGAGCGTCATGTGGAATATCTTGCCTTCGGGTTGATTGGGATCCTGCGCGGGCGTAAAGCGCTGGCGATCGCCGACCGACAGAAAGAGCGACTTGCCATCCGGCGCGAATGCGACTGCCGCGCCTTCCTGACCGCCCTTGCCCGTCGGCAACTGGCGCCACAGCACTTCGAGGTTGTCGAGTTTGGCGGAGGCGCCGCTGATGTCCAGTTTGGCGCGCGCGAGCGCGAGACCGCCGCCGTAATCGCCCGGCGCGGCGTAGGTGAGATAGATGCTCTTGTCGCTGGAATAGTGCGGAGAGACGTAGACTCCCTGCATGCCGCTTTGGCCCTGATAGTAGACGGGAGGAATCCCCTGGATCTCGGTTTTCTCGCCCTTCTGCGTGACGAGCCACAGGCCACCGACTTTTTCAGTGATCAGCATGCGCCCATCGGGCAGGAATGCGAGCCGCCAGGGCAGCCTGAACGTGGCGACGGACGTCACATTGAAAGGCACGCTCGTTTCGGGCTTCTGTTCGCCAATATTGACCTGAGCCCAGACCGCGGTGGACGCCAGAGTGAGCAGCAGCGCTCGTTTCACCAGTTTCATCCTCAAATATCTCCTTGTGGGGCGGGCGTGCAGAAACGCCGCGCCCGTTGTTGATCCTATCATGTCGCGCATACAGGACTTGTTCGTAAGAAAGGGGCATTTCGCGAGGACTATAGTGTCAGAGGCCACGATTGAGTCCAGGCGATCAGGATCGGCTTTATACGGAGGCGCAGGCGGAGCATGGCGAGGCCGTGCGGCGTCTGGTTCGAGGCTATGAGCGCGATGCGGACCGGCAGCGCGACCTGCTGCAGGAGATCCACATCGAGTTGTGGCGCAGCCTGAAGAGATTCGACCAGCGCTGCAGTTTGCGGACATGGGTTTATCGTGTGGCGCACAACGTCGGGGCCGATCATCTGGCGAGGCGGCGCAAGGCTTCGGAGCGTTGGGTGGAACTGGATGCGTTGCCGGTCGATCCAACGGCGCGGGCCGGCGCGGCGCAGGAGCGGCGGCGCGAAGAACTGGCGGAATTGCAGGCGCTGATCCATCGGCTGGAACCACTCGATCGCCAGATTGTTCTTCTCTATCTCGAAGGCGAAAGCGCGGCGGAGATTGCGGACGTAACGGGTCTGACGCCGGGAAGCGTCGCCACCAGAATTCATCGAATCAAGAAAGTACTGAAGGGAGCGATTTATGAACGCGGATGATTTCTCGCAGGATGTGTGGAAGCAGAATGCGGCGTGTCTGCCGGAGCCGCTGGCGGCCGGCGAGATTTGCGCGATGGCGCGACGGCGCGACCGGGAGGCTGTAGCGGGACGGCGGCTGGCGTTGTTCGCTTTGGCCGGTCTCGCCGGGGCGTTCATCCATAACACCTGGATACTCCCGCAGTCCTGGGTCAAAGTGGGGCAGGGCTGGATGGTTCTCGTGATGACGGTCTACCTGTGGGACGCGATTCGCAGCCGCACGGGACGGCGGGCATCGGACGAAACGTGCGCCGGGTTCCTGTTGCGCAGTTACGAAGTGAAACGAAATGGATATCTGGCGGCGCGGCGGCTGGTGCTCTGGATGATTCCCGGGATTGTGGCAAGCTGGCTGGGTCACGGCGTATCGCTGCGAGTCCGCACGATGGGGCTCGATCCGTCGTCCGCGTGGTATCGCTATCTGACGAGCGACTGGCCGTGGGTTGCGACGTGGATGCTGCTGATTCTCGTGTGGCTGGGGTTCAGCTCCGCGGCGAAGAAAACAGCGAAAGAGCTGGAGACGCTGCGCCGGAGGGTTGCCTCCACCTGACATGCGTTTTTCTGATGCAGGCGATAGATTTTCTTGTGTTGTATATTCGGTTGCGCCCGTCTAGCATAAAGATATTCAGTTTTAAGCGCCGCTAAGTCCAGCGGCGCCGCCTCTTCCCCGCTCTCCGATCCGAGCTCCCGCATTCGTTATGCGCCTGTAAACGGTGCTGCGCCTCGCACTGCCGTATTCCATTCATCCAAAGGAGATCTATCTATGCGAGTTGTTCTGACATTTCTGCTGGTTTCCGCGATGGCGTTCTCCCAATCGTTTCAGGGATCGCTGCGAGGCCGTATCACGGATTCCACGGACGCCGTGGTGCCCGTGGCGAAGGTGACAGTCATCCAGGCGGGTACCAATGTGAGCAGCGGCACGGTAACGAACACCGAGGGCGAATACTCGTTCCCAGCCCTGGCGCCGGCCTCCTACACGCTTCAGGTAGAAGCTCCCGGCTTCAAAAAAGCCGAGTTGAAAGAAGTGATCATTCCGACGCAGACCGCGGTGACGCGGGACGTCAGGCTCGAGTTGGGCGAAGTGAGCGAAACCATCAACGTGACGTCTGAGGCGGAAATGCTGAATACGTCCGATGCTTCGACCGGCACTGTTCTCGATCGCGGAAAGATTGAAGATTTGCCGAATCTGGGCCGGAATCCGTTCATTCTGGCGCGGCTGAGCGAGGCCGTGGTGTGGACCGGCAATCCGAAATTCAACCGCATGGAAGACCAGAGCGGATCGGCGGCGATTTCGATCGCCGGAGGCCCTCTGCAAACAAACAACTACACGCTGGACGGCATTTCGATCACGGATTCCACCAATCGGGCGGTGATTATTCCCGATCAGGAGGCGGTTGGAGAAATGAAGGTTCAGGCGAACACCTATGACGCTTCGATGGGCCGTACCGGCGGGGGCGTCTTCAACACGACGCTTCGCTCGGGCGCCAACCGGATGCACGGATCGTTATTCGGAGCTCTCCGGCAGACCGATTGGGGCGCCAACAACTTCTTCTCGAACAAAGCGGGACAGCCGCGCGCGCAGGCGACGTTTAAAAACTACGGCGATTCGCTGGGCGGCCCGGTGCGCATTCCGAAGGTCTACAACGGCATGAACAAGACCTTTTTCTTTGTGACGACGGAAGGCTATCGTCAGTACGACGCGAACAGCGGAACTCTTTCCGTGCCGACGGCGGCGGAGAGGGTGGGCGACTTTTCGAAGAGCGTGACGCCCTCGAACACGCCGTGGCTGATGTATGATCCGCTGAGCACAAATCTCTCCACGGGTGCGCGGACGCCGTTTACAAACAACGTCATTCCGGCGAGTCAGCTCAGCCCCATCGGCCTGAAACTGGCGTCGTATTATCCGCTGCCGAATCAGCCGACGAAGTCCTACGGGGCGGCCAACTACATCTACTCGATCACGACGCAGGATCGCGCCGATCAGGGCACGTTCAAGCTCGATCACGAGTTCGCGCCGTGGCTGAAGGCGTCCGCTTCCTATCTGCACTACGGAAGCCAGGAGCCTTCGAATCAGACGTTTCCCGGCAGCATCGCGACGCCCGGGCAGACGATCATCTACCGCCAGGTGGATGCGACGCAGCTGAACGCGACCGCAACGGTGACGCCGACCACGGTGGTGACCGCGCGGTTCGGCTTCAACCGGTTCCCGGATTACGAGCCCAAATTCAGCCACGGCTTTACGCTCTCGGAGCTTGGATTCCCTTCTTCGGTGGATGCGCTGACGCCGGGCAATCCGGATTTCCCGAGCATCACGGCCGGTGAATTCGCCGCTTTCGGCGGCGGCACGACGAGCTGGACCGTTTACCACTCCACGAGTTTCAACGCGGAAGTGGCGAGATTCATGGGCAAACACAGCGTCAAGGCGGGTTTCGAACGGCGGCTGATCGGCGACGCGTTCCAGACCGCCACAGGGCCATCGAGCTTTGTGTTCGCTTCGGGTTTTACATCGCAGTCGGCGGCGAAAACCGTGACCGGCACCGGCGGCGGCCTGGCTTCCATGCTGCTCGGTTATCCCGGCTCGGGCACAGCCAGCGGCGGCAATATTACGGTGGGAACGAAATACAACCAGTACGTTTACTACACGGCGTTTTTCATTCAGGACGATTTCCGGATCACGCCGAAGCTGACGCTGAATTTCGGGTTCCGCGGGGAGCACGAAAGCAACCCGGCGGAATCGAACAATCAGTACTTCATCGATGCCGATCTGTCGAAGGCGAATCCGCTGCAGGCCAGCATCCCGAGCCTGAATCTGATGGGCCAGACGCGTTATGCGGGAGTGAACGGGAATCCGAACCACTCCGGTAATCCGCTCGGCCTGAAACCGGGGCCACGTTTCGGCTTCGCCTACAGCGCCGATTCGAAGACCGTCATCCGCGGCGGCTTTGGAATCTTCTGGGTTCCGCAGTCTTTCTCGGCGACCGATCAGCTCGGCTATTCGCAGACGACGAATATCGTGAGCTCCACGGATGGCGGCTATACGCCGACTTCGACGCTCGCGAATCCGTACCCGAATGGGCTTACGCCGATTGCGGGGAATTCGCTGGGCGCGGCCGCCGCTCTCGGACAGGCGATCACGGCGGTGGATCCGGGCAATCGCTCCGCGGGCTATGTGGAGCAGATGTCGATCGACTTTCAGCGGCAGCTCGATAAGAAGACGACGATTCAGGTTGGTTATATTGGGTCGCACAGCCTGAAGCTGCCGTTCACGGTCAATTTGAATCAGCTCAATCCGAGCTATTTCACGCTGGGAGCTTCGGGGCTGAACAAGGCGGTGGCGAATCCGTTCTACGGGCTTGTGCCCAGCACGGTCTCGCTGGGAAGCAGCCCGACGATCGCGCAGTCCAGTCTGCTGCTGCCGTATCCGGAGTACACAAACGTGAATCTCACGACGCCGATGGGCCGCGCGATTTACTACGCGGGTTACGTCAAGGGATCACGGCGTATGACGGCCGGTCTCACGCTGAACGCCACGTACACGTGGTCACGGTCCATGGGTATGTCTTCGGGCACGACGGCGAATGTGGTGCAGGATTACACGGCGCCCATCGTTCCGCAGACATGGACGCGGCTTGCCACGGATCAGCCGAACAGCTTTTCGATGGCGTTCACCTATCAGTTGCCTTTCGGCAAGGGGCAGATGTTCCTGAATGGGGGAGGGCCGCTGAACTGGCTGGTGGGCGGGTGGTCCATTCAGAGCCAGAGCCTGATTCACTCCGGCACGCCGCTGGCGGTGACGCAGGGCACCAACTCGAACACGGGCTGCAACGGCTGCACGCAGCTTCCGACTGCGACCGGAGTTTCGGCGCAGACATCAGGCTCCGTGGTGGACCGCATCTATCAATGGGTCAATCCCGCTGCTTTCACCGTGACGCCGGCGTATGCGTTCGGAAACGTGAGTTCGCGCATCAATGTGTACAGCCCTCCGCTGTTCAATATCGATGCGTCGCTGTTCAAGACGGTCACGTTTAAGGAACACTACAAGTTCCAGTTCCGGGCTGAAGCGCTCAACCTGACGAACACAGTGCTGTTTGCTTCGCCGAGTCTCAATGTGAGCAGTCCGAGTACGTTCGGCGTCATCACGAGCCAGACGAACTTCCCGAGGTTGTTGCAGCTGGGGGGACGGATCACGTTCTGACAGGATCTGCGGGCCGATTTGACAATCGGCCCGCGGGTTTCCAACCTGCCCCATAAGTTGCGGAGGAGAACCACATGAAATCCAGATCGCTCACTGTATGGATCATGGCCGGTCTTGCGGGCGGAATCGTATTCGGGATCGCTTTTCCTTCGGCGGCGAAAGAATGCGGCGTCCTGGGGACGATCTTCCTTCGGCTGATCAAATCGATCATCGCGCCGCTGCTGTTTGGCACGCTTGTATCGGGCATCGCGGGCGCGGGAAATCTGAAGATGATGGGCCGCATTGGCGGCAAAGCGCTTCTGTATTTTGAGATTGTGACCACGGCCGCCCTGTTTGTGGGGCTGGGAGCGGTCAACCTGATTCAGCCGGGCGCCGGGATTCAGATCAGGGCCGGAGCATCCGCGGGAGTTTCCGCGAGCTCGGGCGGCGTCGCCACCATTCTGGAACACACTTTTCCGGCCAGCGTGGTGGACGCCATGGCGAAGGGCGAGGTGCTCCAACTGGTTGTTTTCGCGTTCCTGTTCGGCGCGGCGTGCGCGGCTGCCGGAACGAAGGCGCGGCCGGTTGTCGAGCTTTGCGAATCGCTCTCCGAAGTAATGTTTAAATACACGGGTTATGTGATGTATGCGGCGCCGCTGGGAGTCTTCGGGGCGATGGCGGCTACGATCGGGGACAAGGGCATCGGCGTTCTCGGCAGCCTGGGAAAGCTGGTTGCGACGCTCTACGGGGCGGAAATCTTCTTCGTTGCTGTGGTGCTGGGGGCGGTGACGTCGATCGCGCGCATTCCGGTGCGCCGTTTTATCGACGCTGTGCGAGGGCCGGTTCTGATCGCCTTTTCGACGGCTTCGAGCGAAGCGGCGCTGCCCGAGGCGCTGGAAAAAATGGAGACATTCGGCGTGCCGAAGCACATAGTGGCCTTTGTGCTGCCGGCGGGCTACAGCTTCAACCTGGATGGGTCCACCTTGTATTTGGCCCTGGCCTCGATGTTTATTGCGCAGGCGGCGGGACGGCACATCCCGTTTACGACGCAGCTCGTCATGATGCTCACTCTGATGCTGACGAGTAAGGGAGTGGCCGGAGTACCTCGGGCCTCGCTCGTGATTCTGGCGGGAACGCTGGCGACGTTCGGTCTTCCGGTGGAAGGAATCGCGGTCATTCTCGGCGTGGATACGCTGATGGATATGGCCCGGACGTCGGTGAACTTATTGGGAAATTGCCTCGCTACCGCGGTTGTCGCGCGGTGGGAGGGAACGGACTTCAGCGCGGCGGAGACAACGCCTGTCGCGGTTGCCAAAGTTGCGTAAATCAGTACTAAGTTGTCACTAAGTAAGTTGACTTTTCAGTTATGCAGGACTTATGATGGACTTGCTTTCCTGATCGTTTTTCAGGAAGCGGCTACGCAAGCCGCCGAAGTATTCTGACCCACGCCACGGCGCGCCTCCTTTCCACGTAACAGAACAATCTGGCTTCCGTCCAGCCACGCGCATCCGGCGTCGATGGGCTCGCGCCCCGATCGCCTCAGCCATATCTCTGTGCCCGCGGTGTGTCCAAAGGAGACAAAAACGTGAACGTCAAATTAACGCCAAACGAAGAGAAAGATTTTCTGCGACGCGGTTTCACCCGCCGTCATCTGGGCCAGCTCGCCGCATTGGCCGGAATCGGGGCTTCGCTGCCGTTTTACAACGAGCCTGCTCTCGCGCAGTTGTCGAAGATCGACAACGCACCGGCGGACGCGGTGATGATCAACGCGAATGAGAATCCGCTGGGACCGAGCCCGGAAGCGATGGAAGCGGTTCACAGGATCACGACGCAGGGCGGGCGGTATCTGTTCGGCGAAACCGACAAACTGCAGGCGCTGCTGGCGAAACAGGAAGGCCTGAAGCCGGACCACGTGAAGATTTATCCGGGTTCGAGCGCTCCTTTGCATCAGGCGGTTCTTGCGTTCACCTCGCCGGCGAAGCCTTACGTTACCGGCGATCCGGGTTATGAAGCCGGCGACCGCGCCGCGAAGTTCATCGGCACGCCATCGGTCAAAGTGCCGCTGCTGAAAGATTTCTCGCACGACGTCAAAGGCATGGCCGCGGCGAGCAAGACGCCCGGGCTCATCTACATCTGTAACCCGAACAATCCAACGGGAACGATGACGCCGCGGGCCGATCTCGAATGGCTAGTGGATAACAAACCCGAAGGCGCCATCGTGATGATCGACGAAGCCTATACGCATATCGCGCCCAACGGCTTTTTCTGCAGCGATCTGGTGGCGAAGGGCAAAGACGTCGTCATCCTGCGGACTTTTTCGAAGATCTACGGGATGGCGGGGCTGCGCGCGGGCGCGCTGCTGGGACGCCCGGATCTGATCGCGAAGATCGATGGCTTCAGCCGTCTCGACATGATGCCGATTACGGGCGTAGCGGCGGCCATGGCGAGCCTGAAATCGCCCACTCTGATTCCGGAACGGCGGAAGAAAATCGGCGCCGTACGCGAGGACGTCTTCAATTACTTCGAGAAGAACAAGTTCAAGTACGTTCCTTCGGTTTCGAACTGCGTGATGGTGGACACCGGACGCAAGGGCGAGCCCTACGCGAATAATCCGGTGATGCTCGCGCTCCGCAAGGAGAACGTGTACATCGGGCGCGTATGGGCGGCATGGCCGACTTACGTTCGCGTCACGATCGGCACGCAGGCGGAAATGGACAAATTCAAGGCGGCGTTTACGAAGGTCATGGACGCGTAGCGAGGCAGAGACGCACTGAATCGGGACACCGGACACATGATCAGATCTGCAGCGAAGTACAACTGGGAGCGGTTCATGGGAGACTGCGCGGGGGGAGTGATTGCCGCCCTCATCGCACTTCCGTACGGATTGTCAATGGCGGCTCTGATGGGGCTGCCACCGATTCTGGGCGTGGTGACGTCCATCATGACGGCGCCGATTACGGCTATTCTGGGCCGCAATCCGGTGCTGATCGGCGGAACGGCGAGCGTGACGGTACCGTTCATCGCCGCGGCGGTGCAGGCGCAGGGAATTGGCGGCGCGGCGAAGGTCACGATCGTCGCGTCCGTTCTGATGATGGTGTTCTGCGTCCTGCGTCTGGGTCGCTACGCGGCGATGGTTCCGCCTCCGGTTGTGGCGGGCTTTTCCGCCGGCATCGGGGGAATCATGTTCATCTCGCAGATGAACTCACTCTTCGGCGTTCACGCTGTGCCCGCGCCGGGCGGGAATTCCCTGCTCCAGTTCGCGGGCGTACTCGGTGAACTCAGTTCGTCACGCTGGCCGCCGATGGCGCTGAGCGGAATCGTCATTCTGGCGGCGGCCCTGATCATGCGGCGATGGCCGAAGCTGCCTGCGCCGTTGATTGGCGTGGCGCTCGCCACGGTCGCGGCCAGCATGATAGGCTCGCACGAGCCCGAAGTCGGTTCGCTCCATCTGACGCTGCCGGATTTCGCCGGATTTTCCTGGAACGCGCGCGACGTGCGCGAAGTTCTTCCACAGGGTTTGATGCTGGCGTTTGTTTCCGCCGCTAATCTGCTGCTGACGTCGCGCGCGGTGGAGCATTTCCGCGGCCGGCACAAGCATCTGAAACGCAGCGACGCCGACGCGGAGATGGGCGCCTACGGTATCGCAAATCTCGCGGTGGGAATTTTCGGCGCGCCGATGAGTATCGGCATTCCGGCGCGCAGCGTGGCGGCTGTCCGCTGCGGCGCGACAACGCGGATCACGAACATCATGCACGGCGTGTTTCTTTTCCTGCTGGTCAGCATGGGCTCCGGCGCGCTGGCGCATATCCCGATGGCGGCCCTGGCGGGAGTGACGGCGTGGATGGGACTTTCGCTTCTCGACGTGAGCGCCTGGCGGCGGCTGCCGAAGATGCGCCTGGCAGATGCCGGAGCGTTTCTGGTGACCGCCATCGGGGTGCTGATCGTGAATGCCGTCGCCGCCGTCCTCGCCGGTTGCGCGCTGTACGCCATCCGTTACGCCTATCAGAAGTCTTTGAAAACGCCGGGGCCGATCGCCGGCGTACCCGGAGTAGCCCGTTAAAGATCCGATCGAAATACAAGGAGCGTAAGACCAATGAACGAGACGAAAGAAGTTTTATCCAAAAGCGCAGTTGCCAGTCTTCTCGAACGCGGCTTCTCGCGCAGACATCTGGGCAGGATCGCCACGCTGCTGACAGCCGGGGCGGGCCTCCCGTTCTATAACGAGTTCGCGATGGCGCAGGACGAAGAACGCGCCCGAGGAGGGGCCGCCCGAGGTTCGCGCGGCGCGGGAATTCCCTATGACCCGAGTATGGTGCGCATCAGCTCGAACGAGAATCCGATGGGGCCGCATCCGGCCGGCATCGAAGCGCTCGCGAAAGTGGCGCCGATGGGCTGGCGTTACAACCCAGGGCCCGAAATGGGCAACCTGGCTCAAACCATTTCCAAAATCGAAGGCGTGCCGGTGGATCACGTCTGGACAACGCCCGGATCGAGCGAACCGCTTCATGCGGCAACCTGCGCCTTCACTTCTCCCACGCGAAGCTGGACCATGGCCTCGCCCGGCTATGGCAGCCGCGCCCCCTCGTTTATCGGCTCGAAGACCGTCGGCGTGGCGCTCGCGGCGGACTACTCGCACGATGTGGAAGCCATGCTGAAGACTTCGCCGAACGCCGGCGCTTACTACATCTGCAACCCGAACAACCCCACGGCGACGATCACGCCGCGCGAAAAGATCGACTGGCTGCTGGCGAATAAACCGAAAGACGCCGTGGTCGTCGTGGATGAGGCGTACATCCATTTCTCGGCGAACGCGAAAATGTGCAGCGATCTGGTAGCGGCGGGCAAAGACGTCGTCGTGCTCCGGACTTTCTCGAAGATCTACGGCATGGCGGGGCTGCGCGCCGGCTTTGCCATGGCTCGTCCCGATTTACTCGCGAAGATGCGGGTGTATGGATCGAGCGGCATGGCAATCGTGACGGGCGTTGCCTGCGCCAACGCCAGCCTGCTGGTAAGCGATCTGGTGCCCACGCGGCGGAAGCAAATGATGGACGTCCGCGACGATACCTTCTCGTTTCTCGACAAGAAGGGCGTCAAGTATCTGCCGAGCGAAGGGAATTTCTTCATGATGTCGGTGAAGGGGATGACAGGGGCGCAGGTCGGTCAGGCCATGACCACACATAAAGTGCAACTGGCGGGCAACCGCTGGCCCGAATGGCCGCAACACATTCGCGTCACCGTCGGCACGGCCGACGAGATGGGCAAGTTTCAGGAGGCGCTGACCAAAGTTATCGGGTAATTTCAACCTCTCCCCACGGGCCGCCCGAGCCGTACTCCGGGCGGCCCCCTTTTGCCGCGGCCGTGCGTATAATGAAACCGAACGGAGCCTTGGTGCTCCTTGTACCGGGAGGTACAGATGCGTTCGGTGGTGGTTTCCGCGATCTTCGGCGCGATCGTGGTTGCGGCAGGGTGGGCGATTCCGGCGGGTACGTCACGGCTGACGGTCGTGATGGACTTCAAAGGACCGTGGTCTCCGTCCACGACCCGGGAGATGCAAAAAGAGTCGGCGCGTATTCTCTATCCCGCCGGCCTGAGCATCGATTGGAAACTGCGGGGCGAGGTATTATCCGGCAACATCGCTTCGAACCTGGTTGTGATGACGTTCCATGGCAGTTGTCAATTCGATCCCCAGCCTCCGGTCTATGACGAACTGGGTCCGTACGCCAGCACGCATGAAACCAACGGCGAGGTCCAGCCGTTCGGCGATGTGGATTGCGCGCGAGTTGTCAGTTCGGCGCGTTATGCCATGTCCGGCAGCGATTTCGACCGCCAGGATTATCTGGTGGGACGCGCTCTGGGGCGCGTCGTCGCTCATGAGCTCGTCCATATGGTGACGCGCACGGAAGATCATGGGCATGCCGGCGTACAGAAAGCGGCGCTTTCCGGCCGTGAACTGATTGGCGCTCCGCTGCCGCTCGAAGCCACCGAGGTGAATCAGCTCCGCCTCGCTATTGCGCAGTTTCCGAAGTAGAATCTCCGTTCGATTCATTCCCCTGTCCGGCATCCATTCATCCTTCCGGGAGGTGTTGTGCGATGTCATCTCTGATTTCGCGCCGGAGTCTGCTTCGCGCCGCGATCGTGGCGCCGGCGGTATCGCGTGGCGCCCAGGCCGCGCGAGTATCCAAAGTTCTGAAGCCGGTGCAGGTCTCGCCCGATCGCGTAATCCGCACGATTGCGGGGCTGCGCCCCTTCCGGCCTTCCGGTTTTGTGGTGCGGGGCGAGAATATCGACGGCAAAACGATCGTTCATAACTACGGTCACGGCGGCGCCGGCATCACGCTTTCCTGGGGCACGGCGCATCTCGCGGCTCTTGAAGCGGTTCGCACGGAGCATCGCGACGCGGCCGTGATTGGCGGCGGGGTCTCCGGGCTCACGGCCGCGCGGATTCTTCTGGAACGCGGATTTCGGGTGGCCATTTACGCGCGCGAGTTCGCGACAGACACCACTTCCGGGGTGGCCGGCGGCCAGTGGTTTCCTTTTACGTTCTACGATCCGGACAAGCTGACGCCGGAAGTGGAGGAGCAGTTTATTCAGGCGGCGCGTTACGCTTACAACCGTTATCAAACGCTGCTGGGGCCGTATTACGGGATTCGCTGGCTCACGAACTATCAGATGAGCGACAAGCCGCTGCCGACCAACGGCCTCATGAGCCGCACCGGTCCGATGGCGGGCATGATGCCGGAATATGCGGACCTGCCGCGCGGGTCGCATCCTTTCCCTTTTCGATATGCCCGGCAGTTCGACACGATGTTTATCGAGCCGCCGGTTTATCTGGAAACGATGATGCGCGAGGCGCGGCTGGCGGGCGCGGGAATCGAGAATCGCGAGTTCCACGGCGTGGAGGAGATGCTGGCGCTGCCGCAGAAGCTGATTGTGAACTGTACGGGTCTGGGGGCGAAGAACCTCTTTCAGGATGAGGAGTTGACGCCGATCAAAGGGCAGCTCACGATTTTACTGCCGCAGAGCGAAGTGGAATACGCCACCCTGCCGCCGGAGCTCTATATGTTTCCCCGAAAAGACGGAATCGTACTGGGCGGAACTCACGAGCGCGGCGTGTGGGACACCGCGCCGAAGGAAACCGAGGTCACGCGGATGCTGACGGGGCATCGGGCGATTTTCGACAAGCTGGGGGTTCAAAGACGCGCTTAACCGGCAGCGCGGATGCGCGGGACATCGACAATCTCGATTCCCGACGCCGGATTCTCGACGCCGCGAACAAGCGCGGCGACCATCTGATGGATAGTGACCAACCCGAGACGCCGTGCGCCTTCGCGGGTGGAAGGGATGCGCTCCGCGAGCCAGTACATCGGGATGAGGAGACGCGGCCAGTGATGGCCGGGGCCGAGGACGTACCACGGTCGCAGGATCGTAGCGTTGAGGCTGGCGGCGCGGATCGCCTCTTCGCAGCGCGTGCGGACAGCGACGTAGGCATGCATTGCGGGCGCGGGGTGGGCGACGCTGATGTAAACGAAGTGTCCCACGTTCGCCTCGCGCGCCGCGCGAATTGCTTCCATCGCGGATCGCTCATCAATATCGACAAACTGCTGCGCCTTCGCCGGACTGGGATGCGCGACGCCGACCAGTTGAACGAACGTGTGATCCGGAGCAAGGCGCGAGGCATACGACGCGCCATCGAGCGCGTCGGCAATGACCGGCGCGCAGCCGGGTGGCAGCTTCTTCGCGGATGAAGCGCGGACGACGGCTTCCACCTGATAGCCGCGGGCGCAGAGCGCGCGGATCAGTCGCCGGCCGATGTAGCCCGTCCCTCCCGTCACAAACACGCGCCGCGGTTCCATTTTTGACATACGTTAGCATGTAATACGCGTGGCGGATCTCAATCGGATTGCGGATGTTTTAGTGACGGCGGTTTTGGCCGGGGCGCGCGAGGTGATCGCGGCGCGGATGGCGGGAAAAGTCGAGGCGTCATATAAGGACGAGAAGGAACTGGTCACGACGGCCGACCAGAAATCGGACGCGGCCATACTCGCGGTCTTCCAGGAGCGGCTGCCGGCGATCGATCCGGCGATTTCGTTCCATCTTGAGGAATCCGGCGTTACCGGCAATCGCGGCGCGAAGATCGCGGGGGCGGACCCGATCGACGGCACCAACCATTTCGCGGCGGGCGGCACTTTGTATTCCGTTATGGCCCACTACGTGGAAAACGGGATTCCGCAGATCGGCGTCGTCTTTCAGCCCGAGGTCTACCTCCCTCTGGCAGAGACCGAAAACTGCATCGGCCGCCTGGTTTTCGCGATACGCGGGCAGGGCGCGCTCACGCAGCGCAGCGATTTCCGGCTGAAGAAGGGCTTCGCGCTGACCAAGCCGAGGCGCATCCGGCGCGCCGCCGTTCCGCAAACGCGCGGCTACGTCGCCTGCGTGCCAATCGGCAGCAAGATGGATGACGAAGGCCGCCGCCGCGCTGTGTCGGTTTATAACAGCGGCATTATCGCCGCGTCGACGGGCGCCGGGAATGCGGGCGGGAATGTTCTGCTCTCGGTTTTCGGCGGCCAGGATGTTTATGCGAACTTTGGCGCGGGCGAAGATCTGGATCTGATTCCGCCCCAGGTGATTGCGATCGAAGCGGGAATGACGGTGTGGGGGATGGATCGCAAAGAGCCGGTTTGGAACGTCCGCAAGCAGCCCTATATCGTCGCGCCGAGCCCGGAGATTGCCGAGCGCTTCCTGCAGG
Organism: uncultured Solibacteraceae bacterium; assembly: GCA_964636715.1. Lineage (GTDB taxonomy): Bacteria > Acidobacteriota > Terriglobia > Bryobacterales > Bryobacteraceae > BOG-234. Next base: position 24,670 of record CAZWTH010000363.1, read on the forward strand.
CGGCGGGGATATAGACCGGAGTTCGCTAAAATACACTCGAATGAAAGTTGCTGTTGCATCCGACCACGCGGGGTTTCCGCTCAAAGAGGGAATCATCGCCGTGGTGCGCGCGATGGGCCACGAAGCGATCGACCTCGGAACCTGTTCCACCGACCCGGTGGATTATCCCGACACGGCGCGCGATATCGCGAACGCGCTGCACAGCGGACGCGCCGAACGCGCCGTTCTCATCTGCGGCAGCGGGATTGGGGCGTGTGTGGCGGTGAATAAATTCCGCGGGTTGCGCGGCGGGACCTGCCATGACACGTTTTCCGCGCACCAATCCGTGGAAGACGACGACGCGAACGTGATTTGTCTGGGAGCGCGGGTGGTGGGGGCGTCGCTCGCGGCCGAACTGACGCGCACGTTCCTCAACGCGAAGTTTTCGGGTCTGGAACGGCATGCGCGCCGCGTGAAAAAAATTCAGGAGATTGAGGCCGAGGGCTTCCGCTAAGAGCTATGACTTTGAAGAACAGCCGCATCGCGATTCTGGTGGACCAGCAGTATCAGGAGATGGAGATCTGGTATCCGCTGTACAGGCTGCGCGAAACGGGAGCGCGCGTGATCACGCTGGGAGCCGTGGCCGGGCAGTCATATCCGAGCAAGCTGGGTTATCCGTGCAAGGCCGATATGAGCTGGGAAGAAGCGAAGGCCGGCGATTTCGACGGCATCATCGCGCCGGGCGGATTCGCGCCGGATTTCATCCGCCGGCACGTGGCGCCGATTCAGCTCGTGAAGGATTTTTACCAGCAGGGCAAACTGGTGGCGGCGATCTGCCACGGTCCGTGGGTACTGTGCTCGGCGGACGTGCTGCGAGGCAAGCGGGCGACCTCGTTCTTCGCGATTAAGGACGATGTGGTGAATGCGGGCGCGCTGTGGGAAGACTCCGAAGTGGTGCGGGACGGCAACATTGTGACGTCTCGCAAGCCCGACGACCTGCCTGCGTTTGCCCTGGCCTGCATTGACGTGCTCGCTGAACGGGCAGCCTGATTTTGGGCGGCGTTCTCCTGCGAATGAAGGCGAATTAACGTCGCGTTCACGGGTAGTTCATAATCCCAAACGTCTCTTAAGACAGAAGCGCACAAATCAAAATCGCTTCCAGAAAAAGAGATAAAAACCACCATGAAAAAGATCGTTTCCACCCTGATGGGCCTGACCCTGGCGCTGGCAGTCGCGGGCGTTTCGTTCGCTCAGACGGCGCCGGCTCCCGCCACGAAGAGCGCGAGCAAGACCGAGAAGACCACGAAAAAGGCGTCCCACGCGAAAAAGACAAAGAAGTCGGTTTCCGCCACGCCTTCGAAGTAAGTTTTGCGGCGGGGGATCAGTTGAGCGGCGGGACGCCGTCCGGAATGGGCGGGTCTCGCCGCTTTTGGTTTTAAGGGCGAAAACCGAGAGTATCGAAAACGCGGCGCAGGTAGACGCCGATCGTACCGTTCTCGATCCGCATCATCACGTTCTGTTCCATGAGCGAAACGGATTCGCGAAGGGCGGAGGGAATCCACAGACGGCCCTCGGCGGAAAGGCTGGCGCAAAAGCCATCGACGAGATCGGGCTCTTCGATATCGGGATCGGCCCTGGGCACGGGCTCCAGAACGAGACGGTCGGAATCGCCGGGAAGGACGCGGAACAGGTCCCAGCCCTCGGCCTCGCAGAAGGCCTTCAGCGGCGGCGGAAACTGAATGCACCCATTCCGAACTTTCGCGAGGAATGTGCCGCGTGGAGGCGCCATTGATGGCGAGATTAGCACATCGATTCCGGATTACTCAGCGGGCGATTCGGTAATGCGCGCCTTCACCGCGTCTTCCGCGAACATCAGCTTCACGCTGTCGCCGGAACGCGCACCGGCGGCGCTGCGGACGATGGCTCCAGCGTCATCCAGAACGATGGCGTAGCCGCGCGCGAGCACCAGCCGCGGATTGAGCTGGCTGAGTTTGGCGTCCGCCGTTTCGAGGCGGCGGCGGGATTGCGTGAGGCGATCGCGGGTCAGCGATTCGGCGCGATGCGTCAGCGAGTTCAGGCGTTCGCGGCTGCGCGCGAGGCGCGGGCGGAGGTCGAACAATCGAAGCCGTTCCTCGAGTTGGCGGCGACGGCGTTCCCGCGCCGCGAGAAACGCGCGCCACGCGGTGGAGAGCCGCCCGGTGTTTTCATCCACGCGCTGCATGCGGCGCAAGATCGCGCGGTGGAGCGTACCGGCGGCGTGCCGGACCGTCTGATCGTGCAGGCGGCGATGCAGCGTGGCGAAGCGATAGCGCATCAGTTCAGCCAGGCGCGCTTCTCGGGAAGCGATGCGATCGAGCACTTCGCGCTGCTCGCAGATAATCATCGCGGCGGCCGCGGAAGGCGTGGGAGCGCGAAGATCGGCCACGAAGTCCGCGATGGTGACGTCGGTCTCGTGTCCGATGGCGGAGACGACGGGAATCGGGCTGGCCGCGATCGCGCGGGCGACGGCTTCCTCATTGAAGGTCCAGAGATCTTCGAGCGATCCCCCACCCCGCGCTACGACGACGATTTGCGCCCAGCCGCCGGAGCCGAAGCAGGCGAGCCCCCGGCAAACCTCTTCGACCGCGGTCGCGCCCTGCACCTGCGCGGGAAAGAGCCGGATGTGAAGGCCGGAAAATCGTTTCGAGAGGACCTCGATGAAATCGCGAATCACCGCGCCTTTGGGCGAAGTGACGATGCCGATGCGTTGCGGGAAACGCGGCAGCGGACGTTTGCGCGCTTCTTCGAAAAGACCTTCGGCGCGCAGCCGGTCCCGCAACTGCTCGAAGGCAAGCTGGAGCGCGCCGTGCCCGCGAGGCTCGATGACTTCCACCACGAACTGGTATTCGCTGCGCTGCTCGTAGATATCGATGCGGCCGCGCACCAGAACCTGAATGCCGTCTTTCGGTTTGAACTTCAGGCGCATCCAGGAGAGACGCCAGCAGACGCATTTGATCTGGGCGTCGGCGTCTTTGAGCGTGAAATAGCAATGGCCGCTGGGGGCGAGTTTGCAACTCGAAATTTCGCCCGAGACCCAGACGTTGGAAAAACGCGCTTCGAGCGAAGCGCGGATGCCGTCGCTCAGTTCGCGCAGGCTATAGATGCGCCGCTGGGGAAGAAAGCTGAGAGAGAACTGTTCCGGCTGCGGCGGGGAGGCCATTTCAAGCATCAGTGTAGCGCCGGGTCTCATGGCAAACTGAGGTTTGCGAATTGTTTCTCTGCTCGCGAGCGCAACGGAAATCGTGTGCGCGCTCGGCGCCGGCGGCATGCTGGTGGGGCGTTCGCACGAGTGCGATAACCCGGAGTGGGTTCGCGGGCTCCCGGCGTGCAGCGAACCGGCGTTCGACGTCACGGGATCGAGCGCGTCGATCGACGCCGAGGTGCGACGCCGGATTGCGGCGGGCGAAGAGCTCTATCGAATCGACGCGGAGAAGATCGCGGCGCTTCAGCCGGATCTGGTGATTGCGCAGACGCACTGCGATGTGTGCGCGGTGACGCCGGAGGGCGTGGCGCGCGCGGGAAGCACGGCGCCGGTGCTGCGGCTTTCCGCATTCACCGTGGATGAAATTTTCGAAAGCGTCAGACAGGTGGCGGCGCGGCTGGAACTTACGGAACGCGGCGAGGAAGTGATCCGGAAGGAACGCGAGAGGCTGCGAGCGGTTCGCGAGAAGACGGCGGGGCGCAGACGGCCTTCCGTCGTGACCCTGGAGTGGACCGATCCGCTCTTTGCGATGGGGAACTGGGGACCGGAACTGGTGGAAACCGCCGGGGGCGATCTGCGCATCGGAGAAAGAGGCGCTTACTCGACGACGCTCACCGCGGACACGCTGCGCGCCGCTGACCCCGAGTTTCTCATCGTGGCGCCGTGCGGATTTACGCTCGAAAGATCTCTGGAGGAGAAGGCAGTGCTGGAAAGGAACTCCTGGTGGAGCGGGCTGCGCGCCGTACGGGACGGCAAGGTCGCGTTCGCGGACGGGAATCGCTTCTTCAATCGCTCCGGCATGACGATCGCGCAAACGGCGGAGATCATCGCGGAAATTCTTCACGGCGCGACTTTCGGCGAGGCTGCAAACGGCGGGTATTATCGGTGGATCGGAGAAGCAGTATGAAGAAAGTCCTCCTCTCCTGGAGCAGCGGCAAGGATTGCGCGTGGAGCCTGCATCTGCTTCGGCAAATGCCGGACGTGGAGGTAGTCGCGCTGGTGACCACGCTGAATGCGGAGGCCAATCGCGTCGCGATGCATGCGGTGCGGCGGGAATTGCTCGAAATGCAGGCGGAGCGTACGGGCCTGCCGCTCTGGGCGGTCGACCTTCCCTGGCCGTGTTCGAACGAAGACTACGAATCGCGCATGCGGTCAGTCTGCGAGCGCGCGAGGGCGGAGGGCATCGACGCGGTCGCGTTCGGCGATCTGTTCCTCGAAGATGTACGCGCATACCGCGTGAAGCAACTGGCGGATACGGGACTCGAACCGCTGTTTCCGGCATGGGGAATTCCGACCGCGGAACTGGCGCGCGAAATGATCGCCGCGGGTATGAAGGCGAAGATCACGTGCGTGGATCCGTCCAGGCTGCCCTCTGCATTCGTGGGCCGCGATTTTGACGCGGAATTTCTCGACTCGCTGCCTGCGGGTATCGATCCTTGCGGGGAGAATGGGGAGTTCCATTCGTTCGTTTATGACGCGCCGGTGTTTTCGAAACCGATTCGCGTGAGAAAGGGCGTGGTGATCCAGCGCGATGGGTTTGTATTCGCGGATGTCGCGCCGGATGAAAACTCGTCCGCCTACAGCGCGAGTTCGTCGCGGTAAATCATATCCTTCGGGGCGAACGTCGCCCGCAGCAGAGTATCCGAGAAATTTGCGCCGATCCGCACCGTAAACTGCACATCGCGGTCGTCTTTATTCAGCGGCACCATCTCGCGCGAGAAGCCGAACAGCCAGGTATTGTTGCGCCGCGCCACGACGCCGGGCTGTAAGGGCGGACGGCTCTTCGCCGTCAGATCGGAACCGGCCTTGAGGCGCGCCGGCGTGTAGTCGCCTGCGAGTCCGCGAATGCTGATGATGTAACGGCCGTTGAAATCGGGCGGCTCCTCCGGGTGCAGCGCCTCCTGGATCGGCTGCGCGCTTTCCCATAGCACGATCACCTTCCCCGGCATCACGTTCGAACAGGGCACGAGTCCGCATTCGCCGGCCATTTGCGCGCCAGGACGCTGCACCGGCGCCGCGCCGGGCTGGATGCGAACGTCATCCATCGCAGCGCGATACTGGGCGCTGACCTCCTTCGCCCAAGGGGAATGGGTGATCATTTCGCTGAGTTCATCGGGGGTCCACTGCCCGGCAGGTTTGGTCTTCCAGAAGGGGGAGGCCGCGACCAGCGCGCGGCCGCTCACCAGCGCAATCCCGCCTGAAAACAGAGCGCGACGGCGGGATATTCCCCCGGTTGTATCACTGATTCGGAGAGATCGACCACCAATTTCCCTATATTTCATGTCGTTAACGGTATACATCTTCACGGTCAGCCATTGCGTTCGGCGTTGATATCCTCTATGTTAAGGTCGAAACCACTGGTTACCTTATGACACCAACGTCCGAAGCCAAAAACAACCAGAATGAGCCCCCGGCCAAGCGCCAGACCGTTCTGGTAGTAGACGATGAGCAGGATCTTCGCAGCCTGGTCGCCAATGTACTGACCGAATACGGGTACAAAGTGGTCACGGCATCGAGCGGCGCGAAAGCGGTCGCGCTGATCGAAAAGATGGACTCCCCGCCGGACCTGATGCTCACGGACGTTGTGATGCCCGGCATGAGCGGCCCTATGCTGGCCGACCAGCTTCTGGCGAAATTTTCCGGCGCGCGCGTACTGTTCATGTCCGGGTTTGACGAGCGACAGGTGGTGCAGCGTTACGTGGTGGAAAAGGGATTCACGCTGATCACCAAGCCGTTCCAGCTCCACAACCTCTGCGCCGCGGTGAAAAAGGCGATCGAATCGACGCCTACGCCCACCGCCCGCGTGGTGGAGCAAATCCACTGAAATCGGCGCATTTGCAATCAGCAAGGCGCTGGCTGGTCACCGGCCGGGTCCAGGGGGTTGGATTTCGCGCATTCGTGGAGCGGACTGCCCGGGACATCGGAGTGACCGGCTGGGTCCGGAATCTCGATGACGGCCGGGTGGAGGCCTACGCCGTCGGCACACCCGAACAACTGGACGAACTGGCCGCGCAGTTGCATCAGGGGCCGCGCCTCTCTGAAGTGCGCGGACTTGAACAGATCGAGGCGGAAATGCAACAATTGAGTTCCTTCCTCACGAAGTGACTCTCTTGGAGCAAACGCGCGCTTGGACACACTGAAGAAGCTGATTCGCGAAGTCCCGGATTTTCCGAAACCGGGCATTCTCTTTTACGACATCACCACGCTGCTGAAAGACCCCGGCGGGCTGCGCGGCACCATCGACGCATTGCGCGGCCACTATGATGGCGCGCATGCCGATGTGGTAATCGGCATCGAATCGAGAGGCTTTATCTTCGCCCCGGCGCTGGCTTACGCGCTCGGCGCGGGCTTCGTTCCCGTGCGCAAGCCGAAGAAACTGCCGCATGTGACCTCGTCTGTTTCCTACGATCTGGAGTACGGAAGCGATGTTCTCGAAGTCCACGCGGACGCCATCCCGAAAGGCTCGCGGGTGCTGATTGTGGACGATCTGCTCGCCACCGGCGGCACCGCGAAGGCAGTGACGCAACTGGTGGAAGGCCTCGGCGGCATTGTTGCAGGGCTGGCCTTCGTGGTGGAGCTGACCTTCCTGAACGGCCGCGGCAAGCTGGGCGGATACGACGTGTTTTCGCTCCTGCAATACGACAAATAGATGGCGCGCACCGCTCGCCTCAGGGCCTACGCGAAGCTGAATCTGGGGCTGCGCGTGCTCTATCGCCGCCCGGACGGCTACCACGAGCTGCGCACCGTTTTTCAGACCATTTCACTCGCGGATAGCCTGGAGATTTCGTTCGAGCCGGCGCGTGCGGTTTCGATTGCGATGGAAGGCACGCCGGAAATTGCGGATAACCTGGCGGAACGAGCGGCGCGGCTTGTGATGGAGGCGGCCGGAAAGACCGGTGCGGTACGGTTGCGGCTTCGGAAGGAGATTCCATCCGGCGCGGGTCTTGGCGGGGGTTCATCGGACGCCGCGGCGGTGCTTCTGGCCTTGCCGGTACTCGGCGGGCTCACGATTCCGGCGGGGCGGCTGACGGATCTCGCGGCGCAACTCGGCAGCGACGTGCCCTTTTTCCTTTACGGCGGCGCGGCGCTGGGGCTGGGCCGCGGCGAAGAGCTCTATCCCCTGCCGGATTTTCCCGCACAACAGGCGCTGCTGATCGCTTCGGATGTGCACTCCTCCACGGCGGACGCCTATCGTGATCTCTCAGCCACCCTGACCGGCGATTCGTTGACAAAATTTGGGTTACAAAATAAACTAAATAGTTTCCAGCGTGGCGTCTGGGGGGACGTGTCTGGTAACGGCAAGTCCCATTTAATCAACGATTTTGAAGAAGTTGTTTTGTCCCGGTATCCAGTGTTGGCGGAGGTTCGGGAGAGGCTGAAACGGGCTGGCGGGACGTGTGTCGCCATGACCGGCTCGGGATCGGCGATCTTTGGGATTTTCGATAATCCGGGCAAGCTGGAGCGGGCCCGGCTGGCGTGGAACAGGCCCGGTGAACAGGCATTTGCGGTGTCATTTGTGAGTCGCGCCCGGTACCGCGCCGCATGGCGGCGGGCGCTCGATCAGGACAGGAAGGGTAACGACTTATGGCCGCCCCAAAGCCGGCACGCGCGATGAATCCGGACAGAATCAAAGTTTTCACCGGGAGTGCCAATCCTTCGCTGGCAGAGGAAATTTGCCGTCATCTCGGCCTCGAACTGGGCGACATGAGCATGCGCCAGTTCGCCGATGGCGAGATCCATCTGCAGATCCTCGAAAACGTGCGCGGCGCCGATTGTTTTGTGGTGCAGCCCACCTGTGCGCCCGTGGAATTCCACATCATGGAGCTGCTGCTCACCATGGACGCGCTGAAGCGCGCCTCAGCTGAGCGCGTCACGGCGGTGCTTCCCTACTACGGCTACGGTCGGCAGGATCGTAAGGACAAGCCGCGCGTGCCGATTTCAGCGAAGCTGGTGGCATCGCTGCTGGAACGCGCGGGCGCGGACCGCATCATGGCGCTCGATCTGCATGCGGCGCAGATTCAGGGCTTCTTCGATGTGCCGGTGGATCACCTCTTCTTCCGTCCCGTGGCGGTGGATTATCTGAAATCGCAGAGCACGGAAAACATCACGGTCGTATCGCCCGATGCGGGCGGCGTGGAGCGTGCGCGCTCGGTGGCGAAGCGGCTGAATGCGCCGCTCGCGATTATCGATAAGCGGCGCGAGGAAGCGAACGTCGCGGAAGTGATGAACGTGATCGGCGACGTGGAAGGGCAGCATTGTCTGCTGATCGACGATCTGATCGATACCGCGGGAACGCTGGTGAAAGGCGCGGAAGCGTTGATCACCCAGGGCGCCGCGACCGTGAGCGCGTGCGCAACGCACGCAGTGCTTTCGGGGCCGGCGATCGAGCGGATTGTGAATTCGCCCATCCAGCAGGTGGTGGTTTCGAATTCGATACCGCTGACGGAGGAAGCGGTGAAGTGCGGGCGCATCAAACAGCTCTCCGTGGCTCCCCTGCTCGGCTCCGCGATTCAGTCGATCCACGAAGAAACGTCGGTCAGCCGGCTGTTCCTGTAGGACGCGCCTGCCGCCCGTCCCCCAAATGCGCTGAGCGGAAGCTCGGCGCGCAGGTCACAAGCCCTGCCCCACAGACACCAGCGAATCTAATCGTCCACGTCGGCGTCGCCAACCTTCAGCACAGCGAGGAAGGCTTCCTGCGGGATTTCCACGCGGCCCACGCGCTTCATCCGCTTCTTCCCTTCCTTCTGCTTTTCCAGCAGCTTGCGTTTGCGCGTGATGTCGCCGCCGTAGCACTTGGCGAGCACGTTCTTGCGCATCGCCGAGATGGTCTCGCGCGCGATGATCTTGGCGCCAATCGCCGCCTGCAGCGCGATTTCGAACATCTGGCGCGGAATCAGCTTCCGCATGCGCTCGATCAGCGTTTTGCCGCGCTCGTAGGCGTGATCGCGGTGCACAATCATCGAAAGCGCGTCGACCGGTTCGCCGGCCACGAGAACGTCGAGACGCACCATCGGCGAGACACGATGGCCGGCCAGATGGTAATCGAGTGACGCATACCCGCGCGACACGCTCTTGAGCTTGTCGTAGAAGTCCATCACGACTTCGTTCAGCGGCAGCTCATACGTGAGCATCACGCGTCCGGAACCGATGTATTCGAACTTTTTCTGTACGCCGCGCGTGTCTTCGAGCAGCGCCAGAATGCCGCCGAGATACTCTTCGCGCGTGATGACGGAAGCCTCGATGATCGGCTCTTCGATCTTGTCGATTTCGGTGGGCTGCGGGAAACGCGTCGGGTTATCGACTTCGAGAACCTCGCCCTTCGTGGTGGTGACGCGGTAACGCACGCCCGGCGCGGTGGTGATCAGGTCGATATTGAATTCGCGTTCGAGCCGCTCCTGCACGATTTCCAGATGCAGCAGGCCGAGAAAGCCGCAGCGGAATCCGAAGCCGAGAGCAACCGAGTTTTCCGGCTCGAAGCTCAGGGCGCTGTCATTGAGGCGCAGCTTTTCGAGCGCGTCGCGCAACAAGCCATGCTCGTGCGATTCCACCGGATAGAGACCCGCGAAGACCATCGGCTTGATCGCTTCAAAACCGGGGAGCGGTTCGGAGGCGGGATTCTCCGCGTCGGTGACCGTATCGCCCACGCGCGCGTCGGCGACGTTCTTGATATTGGCGTAGATGAATCCGACTTCGCCGGCGCTGAGTTCCTGTGACGGAATGGCGCGGGGCGATTGATAGCCGAGCCCTTCGACGTCGAACTCCTGGCCATTCGAAACCAGCCGAATCCGCTGACCCATGCGGAGCTTGCCATCCACGACGCGGGCCAGCACAATCACGCCGCGATAGGGGTCGAACCAGGAATCGAAAATCAAAGCGCGCAACGGCTTATTCACGTCGCCGCGCGGCGGCGGAATGCGCTTCACCACGGCTTCCAGAATTTCCTTGACGCCAATCCCCTGCTTCGCGCTGCAAAGAACGGCCTCGCTCGCGTCGATGCCGATCACTTCTTCAATCTGCTCGCGTACGCGTTCCGGCTCGGCGGCCGGGAGATCGATCTTGTTGATGACCGGAATAATTTCGAGATCGTGCTTGATCGCGAGATAGGTATTGGCGAGCGTCTGGGCTTCGACGCCCTGCGAGGCGTCCACCACCAGCAGCGCTCCTTCGCACGCCTGGAGGCTGCGGGAAACTTCGTACGAAAAATCCACGTGCCCCGGCGTATCGATCAGATTGAGCTGATACATGTTGCCGTCATTGGCGCGGTAATCCAGCCGGACCGCGTGCGCTTTGATGGTGATGCCGCGTTCGCGCTCGAGATCCATAGAATCGAGCACCTGCTCCATCATTTCGCGCTGCGAAAGGGCCCCGGTTGTTTCGAGCAGGCGATCGGCAAGAGTGCTCTTACCGTGATCGATATGCGCGATGATGGAGAAATTGCGGATGAAAGCGGGGTCCATGCGGTAAGATGGGGCTGAAACCTCAATTATCCCATAGGCTTCAAACCCCTGCGATTATTGGTGAAATCAGGCTTAGACCTCATCCATGAGCACGGAAACGTACAGCCCCCCGGCGGGCGGAATTGACGGCGGCACGCTTAGCGCGGCTGGACTGCGTCTGGCGGTCGTCGTGAGCCGCTTCAACCACTTCGTGACGTACAAGCTGCGCGACGGCGCGATCGAAGCGATCCGGAAGGCGGGTGG
>CAZWTH010000364.1:0-9871 GCA_964636715.1 uncultured Solibacteraceae bacterium
ACCCCGCCAGATGGCCCTCCTCGGATCCGTCCCCTCGCCCGGCCCACCCCGCCCGGCCAGACTACCCTCCCACTAAGCGAAATTCGTGCTAATCAGCCCGTTTGTTATCCTTTTTCAACGTTGTCCAACGGGTCATAACTCACTCACAATATCCCTGTATTGTCGGCTATTGCCGGGACTTCTTCCGGAAAGAAGGGCGTTTTGTGAAAGCGGCAACTGGAAAATTCCGGCAGCTCTGGCTGAATATGCCGGTGCGCCGCAAGGGCCTGATCGTCACGGCGATTCCGCTCGTGGCTCTCGTCTTTTTTACCGTCTCGTTCATCGTCGTCCAGGGCGGCTACATGAACGCCACGAAATGGATCAAGACGGCGCTCGATCAGTATGGCGCCATGCAAAAGATCCACACCGCGGTGATCGAAGAAGACAATGCTCTCGCCCGCTACGGGCTGACGAATGAACCCGCGTATCTGAAACAGTATCAGGATACCGCCAGCAACGGTCAAAAACTCCTGCCTCAACTCCGCGCCGCCATCGCCGCACAGCCCGATCAGGTCGCGCACGTCGATACACTGGTCAACCTCTTTGCGGACCGGCGCGCCGCCGCCGATGAATACATCTCCGGCCTCTCGCAGCCGGGCCATGACGCCGCCGCGCTGAGCCGCGTTTGGCTGAGCCGCAACGCGGCGGTCAGCTCGAAGATCGATAAAGAGACCACCGCCATGCAGGATGTGGTGAAGCGCGTCTTCACCACGCAGGCTCTCGGTCTCGCCCGCGCCATCAAGACCTCCGACCTCGCCGTGCTTCTCAGCATCGCCGTGGGACTCATCGGCGGATTCATCGCGATGCTGCTGTTCGCCACCGGAATTGTCCGCCGTATTACGGAGCTCCAGCAAAATGCCGGCGGCCTGGTTCAGGGCGATATGCCCGAGCCTCGCTACGCCTCGAATGACGAAATCGGCAAGCTCAGCGAAACGCTGCGCATGACGGCTCTGGTTCTGAAACAACAGACTCTGGATCTGGAACAACGCGCGAAGGAACTGGCCGAATCGGAAGCCGCCAACCAGAAGCAGGCCCGCCTGCTCGAGTGCATCCTGAACAGTATGGCGGAATCCGTGGTGGTGGCGGATAGCGCGGGAGAGCTCGTCCTCTGCAATCCCGCCGCCTGGAATCTGCTCGGCGAAGGCGCGCTTTGCAGCACGCTCACCAATATGCTCCAGCAGGTCACTATCTATCGCGCCGATACGATGACGCCCTGCCCCGAAGAGGAAATCCCTCTCGTTCGCGCCATCCAGGGCGATAATCCCGGCAATGTCGAGCTCATCATCCGCGACCGCGTCACGGGAGAAGATATCTGGCTCGATGCCACGGCGCGCCCGCTGCGCCGGTCGGACGACGTCACGCGCGGCGGCGTGGCCGTCTTCCGCGACATCACCGCCTCCAAGAAAATCGAGGAGACACTGCGGCAGGCGCGCGCCGAAGCCGAACGAGCCAACCACGCCAAGAGCGAATTCCTCTCGCGCATGAGCCACGAACTGCGCACGCCCATGAACGCCATCCTCGGCTTCGCGCAGTTGCTCGATCTCGACGAGCTCACGCCCCCGCAGCGTCAGAGCGTGGACCAGATCCTGAAGGGCGGCCGCCACTTGCTGACGCTCATCAACGAGGTGCTGGATCTCGCCCGCATCGAAGCCGGCAAGCTCACCCTTTCCATCGAGCCGATCCACGCCGGTGAAGCTGTTCAGTCCACCATAGACCTGCTCGAGCCCGTCGCCCGCGACCACAGAATCGTTTTCCGGAAGCCCGAATCTCCAGGCTGGGCCCGCTATATTCTGGCGGATCGCCAGCGCTTCCAGCAGGTCATTCTGAACCTGCTCTCGAACGCCATTAAATACAACCAGCCCGGCGGCAGCGTCACCATCGCGTGCCAGGTGAAAGACTCCGCGAATTTCCGGCTTGCCATCACGGATACCGGCGACGGCGTTCCGGCGGAAAAGATTGAAAAACTGTTCCAGCCTTTCGAACGTCTGGTGAGCGATCAATCGGGTATCGAAGGCACCGGCATCGGATTGGCGCTCAGCAAGCGTCTGATGGTGGCGATGGGAGGAACCATCGGCGTCGAGAGTCGCGTGGGCGCGGGGAGCACATTCTGGCTGGAACTGCCGCTTGGCGAATGCCCGCTGAGCGCCCTGCCCGAACCGTCCGCCGAAATCGTCGAAGAGAGAGCCGCTTCATCGCCCGCCGTTCGCAAGCTGAAACTGCTCTATATCGAAGACAATCTGTCGAATAATCTTCTGATGCAGCGCATCCTCGAGTCCCGTCCCGAAGTGCAGCTCATTTCCGCCATGCAGGGACGTCTCGGCCTCGAGCTCGCTTCCCGGCACGCGCCCGATCTCATCTTCCTCGATCTCCACCTGCCGGACATGACCGGCGACGAAGTGCTGCGCGCGCTGCGTCAGCGAAGCGCGACCGGCGAAACCCCCATCGTCATGATCAGCGCGGACGCCACCCCCAGCCAGGTGGACCGGCTCTACGCCGCGGGCGCCAACGAATACTTCACCAAGCCGCTCGATATCCGGCGGCTGCTCAATTATGTCGACGAAGTTCTGGGAGTCGGAGTCTGATCAATGATCGATCGTAAGCTGCTGGCGGACAGCCGCATTCTAATTGTGGACGACAACGCCGCCAACGTGATGCTGCTGGAGCGCGTGCTGCAGATGGCCGGCTACCGGAACCACTCGGCGGTGACCGATTCCCGCGAGGTACTCGAGCGCTTCCGTACCTGGCGGCCCGATCTCATTCTGCTTGACCTCATGATGCCGAACATGGATGGTTACGCCGTGCTCCGGCAACTCGGCGGCTGGATTCCGGATCGCGTCTATCTTCCAGTGCTCGTCATCACCGCCGATACGACCCCCAGCGCGCGCAAGCGAGCGATGGAACTGGGCGCGAAGGACTTTCTCACCAAGCCGATCGACGCCCTGGAGGCCACGCTCCGCGTCAACAATCTGCTGACGACCCGCTGGCTCTACAACCAGATGGAATCGAGGGACCAGGTGCTGCTGGCGCAGGCCGCAACATCCAAACAGAAGCTGGAAGCGAGCCTCAAAGAACTCGATCGCGTGATGGCGGCAAGTGGCTCCAGCGATCTCACCCTGCTGCGCTACGAACTGCTCGAAGCGGCAGCGGCCATCGGCAAGCTGAACGGCTCCGAAGACACCCTACTCGCCGCCGCCTCCTGAGGCCCGTGGGGCAGGGCTTCGGCCCTGCAGGCCGGGCTTCGGCCCGGCGCGGAGTTACCGGACTATCCTGGCCACCGAAGCGCTTCCACCGGCTCTTCCGCTTCACCGATCACAGCCCAGTATTCCGCCGAAAGCTTCGATTTCGCCGGCAGCCACCGATAGGTGGGAATCCCGAACAGCTTCCCGCGATTGACCGCCGCCCGCCGCGATTCCGGAAACGGCGAAACGCCGAACTCCATCCCGCGCGTCAGCGTCTTCCCATTCCAGGGACTGCCCGTCCGGCTATGGTTCTCTTCCCAGATCCCGAGCCATGGAAAATCCTTCCGCTTCCAGACATAACCAAACGAAATCTTCGATGCCGGGCTCCAGGCCGTAAAGAACGCATTCTCCTTCGCCTCGTCCATCGCGTGCGCCGTGTATCCGCTCGATTTCGGATAGATGTTCATCACCCGCAGATCCATCCACGCGCGGTCCTTGCGCGGACAAAGCGGCCATTCGAATTCGGCGCCGGTCACCAGATAAGCATCCGTGCCGAATTCATCTTCGAATACCTTCGATTTCCCCGCCGACGCGCGAAACTGTGTTTTACCGTTTTCGAGGAATGGCGGACCGAGAGTGGCGTGCTGCGTCCATCCGATGGGCCTGTCGAACGCGGCGAGCGACTCCACCGTCTCGTGAATCCGCACAGCGCTACCCTGTAGCGTGATCGTGCGCTCAAAGCGAATCTGCGCAAGCGGCATCAGCGCGCGCATCGTGAGCGTTCCCGGCCCTTCGGTTACATCGAACCCAACCACCGAGCCCTCGCCGTGCGCTGTCACCCCGGCCGCCTCTTCCTCCACGTCCGGCCCGCCGAAAAGATCCAGGCACAGATTATGCCCCATGATCCCCGCCAGCAGACGCGCATCGCACGCCGTGCCAAATTCGGGATTCTTCTTCGGGTCGAACGTCACCGGATCCACCGAAGTCCACGGCGGCGTCCACAGCGGATTCACTCCCGATCTCTTATGCTCGATCGCGGCAATGTGCCCGCCTTCCGGCAGCACGATCACCCGCACGGCATCATTTTCAATCGCAACCGCGCGGCGGTTGTTGTACGTGATTTGTGGCATGGTTTAAGGACGAACTTTCGGCGGCGGCCCGGAGGGCATCGTATCCGGCGTAATACGCACGCCGCTCGTGATCTTGATGGATGAAGTCTTCGTCGGGAACGTGGCTTCAATAAAGAACGCCGTGTATCCCGGATCCGGATTGTCGATCTTCGCGATGTAAAGCCCGCCGCCCTTATCGTCGAGCACGTTGCTCACGTAAGCCTTCCCGATCGTATCCAGCCGGAAATCGCGCGTCTTCGGATTGTTCGCCTGCCACATCCGCACTTCCGTCGGCTTCGTAGTGCACTTCATATGGATAGAGCCGTCTTTTTCGAAGCTCCAGTCCACTTGCGGGCGCGGCTCGTTGTTCACAATCGCGGTATAAAACGCCGCCACGTTCTCGCGAACATCCGACTTCGTGCCGCCCAGATCGTGCTTCGTGTTGGGAACGTACCGGATCTCTTTCTCGCCCTTCAGATCCTTCCAGTAAAACTGCGATGAATCCGGCACAAAATACTGATCGCCCGCGCTGTTGACGATGTACTTCGGCATCGTCAGCCGGTCGAGATACGAATACGGATCCTCGATATCCATCAGGTCCTTCATCCGCGGCGTGCCGAACCAGTCGAAGGTCTTCATATCGATGTAATCCTGCAACACGGGCGACCATGAACCGTAAGCCTCATAGTGATGCGGCAGCGCCTTCTCCACATTGAGGGTGTCGATCACGAGCGGAGCAATCGCCACCACGCGCTTATCGACAGCCGCGGTGGTCCAGGTGGTCCACCCGCGCTTGGAAGCGCCCGACACGACGAAATGGTCCGTCGTCGCGTGATTCTCTTTCGCGATCGCCGTGACCGCGTCCATCGCGCGAACCGCGGCCTTCGTCATCGGCAGCCGTAGCGGCCAGGTCTCCACGTCTTTTCCGGAACCGCGCAGAAATTTGTCCCACGTATAAACAATCGCCGCGTCTTCCGTGCGCGGCTTGCCTTCGCCGGTGAACACCAGCGGCTCATTCGGAATCCCTCGCAGTTCGGCGGTTACGGTACCAGTGCTGGTGGCAATCTCCACCACCATCGGGTCCGGCTGATCCGGCGCCGGCGACGTGATCGATCCGCCCGTCAGATACAGAAAGCCCGTCGATTTCGTCACCTTGTCCGGAATAATGACGGTGAGCCAGTGATGCCAGACCGGATGATCCACATCCTTCTCGCTGCGCCACGTCTGTGACGTCAGATCGTAAACGTATTGCGTGTAGCCGCGCCCCGCCGCCGTGTGTTCCAGCTGGTAATGAAACGTGGGGTCCGGAGCCTCCACATAGCGGTCAAGAGCGGTGCGGCCGCCCGCGAGCAAAGGCAGGGCCGCAAGCGCAAGGATAAGAGTACGCACCAGACGATTATGTCAAAGTGATTCCATCACCAGACTTGGTTGCCGCTACGTGGGGCGGGGCTTCGGCCCTGCTCGCCGGGCTTCCGCTCGGCGCCTCCGCAATGTACACCTGCGTAACGCCCGTCTTATCGCTCGCAAACGCGATCTTGTCCTCTTCGTGCGACCACGAAGGATGCGGATGCGTCCACTGCGGCCCATACACTGTATCGCCCGCGTTCTCCATCCAGCTCAGGTTCTTCCTCGCATTCGCGAAATCCCCCGCCAGCGCATACGTCGACTTCCGCCACTGCGTCCCCTGATTGCTCGATTCACTCAGACAAACCAGGCGCCGCCCACCCGTCGCCACATCGATGATCTGAATCCCCTCATCCGGATGATTCGTGTCGCACAGAATGCGCTCGCCCTTCCGGTCCGGCGCGATGTGCCACGCGTTGTATTCCGTGATGGTCGAGATCGCGCGCGTCGTCCAGTCCATGCGGCACAGCGCGCGCGGCCAGACCGTAAACACAATATCCCCCGAAGTCCGCAGAAACGTCTCGTGCACAATGAACTCATCGTTGCCATGCTGGTGCAGGCATTCGAGTCCCGTGCCATCCCGCCGCACCCGGTGTATCCGCGGCGCAGGATCGCCCGCGAACTCAATCCACTCCGGCTCCAGCGGATGAAACTGCGGATGGATCACCGTCCGCGGAAACGGAATCGAGTGCCAGCCAGAGCCGTCATATCGCCCGGCCACCAGCCCCGACTCCCCACCCCGCTTATACGCGGCCGTCAGCCATTCGCCATCCGGACTGATGGAACACTCCCCCAGTTCCGCACCGGCAAATTCGAAGATACGGCGATCCGCCGCCCACAATCCCGCACCCCGCGTCACAATCAGCGTCTTGCCATCCGGATGCAGCGCCGCGCTGAACGGATGCACCGGCGCGCCGTGCGTCAACTGCGTTTGCTCGCCGGTTTCGAGCGATGCCCGCCACACCTGCGCCTCACCCGTCCGGTATGACGTGAAAAACATCTCGCGCCCACCCGGATAAAACGAACTCTGCAAAAAATAACTCGGATGGCTGATCGCCGGCCCATCCGTAATCTGCCGGATGCTCATCGCCTGCCCAGAAACAGATCGCGGCCCTTTACCAACGCGGCGATCTTGCGATCCGCCACCGATCGCCGCAACATCCAGAATCCGCAATCGGGATGCACCCAGCCCACGCGGCCATGCCCCAGCACTTTCTCGGCATGCGCAATCGCCTCCGCGATTTCGTCCGCAGTCTCCACGTGGTTGATCTTCACGTTGACCACGCCCAGCCCGATGCGAATCCGCGAATCGACCCCGCGCAACGCTTCCAGATCCGCCTCGCTACGATTCGCCATTTCCAGAATCACGTGATCGGCGTCGAGTGAATTCAGGAACGTCGTCAGTGCATTCCAGGTCCCGCGCTGCACCGTCTGCCCGCCATAATTCCCGAAACAGAGATGCACGGCCTTCCGTCCCACGAACGCGCCCAGCACGCGATTGATCGCCTTCGCCGCAATCCCCGCATGCTCCGGACTCCCCGGAATATTCGCCTCATCCACCTGGAGGCAGTCGCAAGGCAAGCCGGCCACCTGCGCGGCCAGCACATCGGCGATTGCGTTGAGCAGCGTTTCGAAACTGCCGTAATGCCGGTCGAGCAGCGTCCGCGCCAGCATATACGGACTCGTCACCGTAAACTTGAACGGCCCGCCCGCCACGCCTGCCGCCAGTTCGCAATCGGCGAGCAGATTCAACCCGCCTTCGCCCAGTGAACCTTCCACTACGCCCGCGGCCTTGCGCCGGAACTGCATATGCTGCGTCTTCGCGAACGCCTCATGGTCGCTGCGCCCCACCACGCTCCGAATGCCCGCCATCGGCCGCAGAAAATAATCGATCATCCCGTTCGTATCGGGATGATTCACGTCGAAGCGGTACAGTTCGCCATCCGTCGGCAGATCGATGCCCGCCTGCCGTTGAATGCCGAACACGACCCGCGTGGCGTCGGTGCGCGCCTGCTCGCTCGGCAGCGCCGCCAGCCACTCCGGAACCGGGTACGACCCGACTGTTGTGGTGAGAATTTCAGGTTGTGACATGAAACGATCAGGCGCTCAGTTGTTCCCACAGCTTGCGGTAGTAGGGCATGAACCGGTCCGGCTCCTTGCTCTCCGCCACTTCCGCCAGCGTGTAGCGCGAGTAACCCGCATCGCGCAGCAGCCCGAAAAATTCTTTGTAGGGATACGTGCTCGTCAGTTCCGTGATGTGGCAGTTTCGAATGAACTGGCCCAGCGCATCGAATGCCTGCTTCACCGAGCCATCCACAACATCAGTGGGATTCGAATTCCAGCACGCGCCCACGTTTTTGTGGTTCGCCTCATGCAGAATGCGCGATGCCAGCGGGAATTCCTGCGTCTTCGAGCCGTGTACTTCCATCCAGATCTCGATGCCCTTCGACTGCCCGTACTCGCCCACCTCATGCAGGCTGGTGGAAATGTTCTTCACCGTAATGTCGAGCGGAACATCCTTCGGCAGCCCATTCGGCCGCACCTTCACCGCAATCGCGCCGGTATCCTTCGCCAGATCGACAAACTTCTTCGCCAGCTCGATATTCTGCCGCCGTACCGCCTCCTCCGGCGATTCGAATTCGCACGTACTGCCGTAGCTCAGCAGCTTCACTTTCGTCTGCGTAAACCGCTCGCGAACCTTCGCGCGCTCATCCTGGCTGATCGTCGGCTCCACGCCATGCTTGTGTCCCGTACGCAGCTCAATAGCCGCGAAACCGGCCTTCTCCAGGGTTTTGATGCACGTCTCCAGATCCATATTCTGGAGCAGATTGTAGGTAACGGACCCAAGCTGAAAACGGCGCTCCGCCGCCAGCGCAGTGGATTCCGTGACCACCGTCCCACCCGTGACAGCCGCTCCGGCGGCTGCGGCAGATCCGAAAAAAGATCGGCGATTCATACGCACACTTATATCAGATAATGAGCAACACGCATCCAGGTGTGGCGGAAGAGCAACAGAGATCCGGCCATGCCGCGCCGCGCCCAAAGGACTAAACGCGTGGCGCTCAAAATGCCACTATCCTGAAAACCTGCAACCCATGCGAGCTCTTCGACTCCCGCTACTCATTATCCTGCTCGCTTTTGACGCGTCATCCCAACAGCATTTCGACGCCGCCAGCGTCAGACCAAGCCGCGCCGCATGTCAGGGTCGCTGGGACTTCTCCATCGCGCACTGCGGGGTTACTGCCGTCAACGCTCCGCTCCTGAGAATCATCAGCCGGGCTTTCAACCTCACAGACGATCGCGTTTCCGGCCCTGCCTGGCTCGATACAGAATGCTATGAGATCCGCGCGAAATCCGGAGCCGACACTCCGGACAGTGACGTGAGACAGATGCTCCAGTCGCTGCTCACAGAGCGCTTTCATCTGATCGTTCAGCGTGAGCAGGAAGAACGTCCGGTGTTCGTTCTCCTGGTCGACAAAGGTGGGCCGAAAATAAAGCCATATGGCGACCGGACCTCCGCCTCCACGAGCGCAGACGGCAGAACGCTTTTCATGGCCAGACACATCCCGGACCTTTGCGAAAGGATTGGCAAGGTCGTCGGACAGCCAGTCATCGACAAGACCGGACTCGATGGCGACTACCTGATCAGGCTCACTTACCCGCGCTTCGACTCGGGCGACGCCGAGGTTCCCAACATCTTCGCTGCGGTACGGGATCAACTCGGCCTGAGGCTCGAGTCACAACGAGCCATGGTGGACACGCTGAAGATTGTCAGCATCGACCGCACACCCACCGCCAACTGATCATTCGTATCGCAGCGCTTCCACAGGATCGAGCTTAGCCGCCTTCACCGCCGGCCAAACCCCAAAGAACAACCCAATCCCCACCGAAACCGTCAGCGCTGTCACCACCGCCCACGTCGGCACAACGCTCGGCAGCGACGGCACGAGCGCCGAGACCAGCAGCGTCAGCATCACCGCCGCCACAATCCCCAGCACGCCGCCCGCGCCTGTGAGCGCCATCGCCTCCGCCAGAAATTGCGCAACGATATCGATACGCCGCGCTCCCAGCGCCTTTCTCACGCCAATCTCGCGCGTCCGCTCCGTCACGCTCACCAGCATGATGTTCATCACGCCGATT
>CAZWTH010000365.1:0-30970 GCA_964636715.1 uncultured Solibacteraceae bacterium
GCCGCGAGGGCGAGCTTTCCAAAATCGCGTCTGTTGAGATTCATCATTACCCCTGGTGGAATGCCACCCGCCGGAAAGTCGCTCCGGTATCGGTCTATTCTAACCTGTTGCGGAAATGTGGTTGTGGCCTTATTGACAGGCCTTATTGACAGCGCGGCCCTGAACTGTGTAGTGTATTAACTGACTAGCACACAATGCCATGTTGTTCCGCCTGAATGCCTCGTCCGGGGTTCCGCTCTATGTGCAATTGATGGAGCAGATCAAACACGCGGTTGAAACAGGGGCACTGCGCCCGGGGGATCAACTTCCCACAATCCGCGCGCTGGCGCAGGAACTGGTGATGAATTCGAACACCGTGGTGCGCGCCTACCGGGAACTGGAGCACGAAGGGATTGTGGAACTGCGGCATGGTCTGGGCGCTTTTATCAGCTCGTCGGTGTCGGCAAAGGGCAAAGTCATGCGGCAGGCGCAGCACGTCGTGGAATCCGCAATCGAACGTCTCTCGGCTCTGGGTATCACGCAGCAGGAGATGCGAAGGCTGTTTGAGAGCGAACTCGCCGCAATCGAGGCAGGCAGTCTGAGCGGGAGGAAGCCATGAGCGATTTCGTGATCGAGACGGCGGGGCTGCGCAGGAATTTTGGCGGCCATGTGGCCGTTGACGGACTCGACCTGCAGGCGCCGCGGGGGAGTATTTTCGGATTCCTTGGCCGGAACGGCGCCGGTAAGACCACTACGATTCGCCTTCTGCTCGGCCTTCTGAAATCTCATGGCGGTGAGGCGCGAGTATTCAATGAGACGGTGAGAGGGCCGGAGGGCAATGCGGATCTGAAGCGTCGCATCGGCTATGTGTCTGAGAGTAAGTATCTCTATCCATACATGACGGTAGAGCAGGTTATCCGGTTCACGCGTCCTTTCTTTCCCGGCTGGCGACGCGATCTGGAGCGCCGCTATCTCGACATGTTCCATCTGCCGGCGAGGCGCAAAATATCGGCTCTCTCCAAAGGTATGCGGACCAGCCTGATGCTGCTGCTGGCGATGTCTCACGGAGCCGAACTTCTGATTCTGGATGAGCCCAGTGAAGGGCTCGACCCGACGATCATCGAGGCGCTGCTGAAGGAACTGGTGGCTCTTCCCGTTACTGAAGGGACGACGGTGTTTTTTTCTTCACACCAGCTCGCGGAGGTGGAACAGATTGCCGATCATATAGCGATCATCGAGCGGGGACGATGCGTTGTGGATGGGGCACTGGACGATTTGAAGGAACGATACCGGCGTTTGCGCATCGTCTTCGACAGAGAGCCGCGGCCGATTGCGTGGCTGCCGGGAGCGGATCACGTGCGGCAGGAGGGACGGACGGTTTCGATCCTGGCGAGCCGCAACGCGGACGCGATCGCGGAGCAGGCCCGATCGTGTCCAGGTACCTCCGTGGAACAATTTCCGGTCAGCCTCAAAGAGATTTTTCTCGAACACGCGCGGAGCAATTAGAGTGCTGCTGATGAAAGCGTGGATGGAAACACGATGGCGGCTGCTGGCGCTCGTTATTTACCTGCTGATCGCGCTTGCGCTCGATCATCGGAATCTGGCGGGATCGGGCGTGCTCACGGCTACCTGGTTCATGCTGACAGTGCTTGCAATCCTGCTGGGCGGCTCGGGAGTGAACTCGCAGGGGCCACTGGGCGCGGCGGAGGGAGTGGCAGGATCGACTCAGTTCACGATTTCACTTCCGGTGACCAGACTTCGTCTGTTCGGGATACGGGTCCTCGCCGGGCTGGCGGAGACGGCGGGCGTGACTGTGGTGACGGCGCTGTTCCTGTGGGCGTTTTTCCCCGCGGTGCGAGAGCTTGGGGCGCCCGCCGATTTCTGGCGGCTCGTCCTGACGACCGCGCTGTTTCTGATTGCTCCGTACTGCGCGCACGTTTTCTTTTCGACGTGGTGCGATGAACCGTTCTCGATCGCTTATGCCGGTTTCCTGCTGATCCTGCTGCTTCTGTTTTGCCATCGGCTTTCCCCCGGCATGGACATCCTGCGCGCATTCGGACAGGCGTCGCCGCTCGAAACCCATCGATTGCCCTGGACGCAGTTGGCGGCGTCCCTGACGGTGGCATTGAGTTTGGCATGCGCAGCTCTTCTGGTGATTCGGCGGCGTGAGTACTGAATGATGAATCGTTCCTGGCATATGGCCGGCGTACTGGCGATGAAAGGATGGCTGGAGACGCGCTGGCGTCTGGCGTGCATCCTGATCCTTTCGGCCCTTCCGATGGGGATGGAATACCATGCCCGATACAACCCGCTCATGACGAAGTCTCTATTCGCGTTCGTCTGGGTGATTCTTTCGTGCTCCGTGATGATGCTTGCAGGTTCCGGCGTCCGGTCACAGGCAACGACGCACCTCAGCTTCCCCGAGGGACTGGCGCAGTCCGCGCAGTTCACCATTTCACTGCCGGTCAGCCGAAAGTTTCTGCTGACGGTGCGGGCGGGGGTGGGATTGTGCGAAACCTTTGGTGTTACCGCGACCGTCGCCTGCGCGATCTGGGCGTTGTTTCCGTCCGTCTCCGCAAGCATAACGCCGGGAGATTTCGCGAGGCTCGGTTTGACCACGCTTCTGTGGCTGCCGCTGCCATACTGCGCGGCGTTGCTCGTTCACGCATTCATGGCCGAGCCGCTCTCTTTTCTGCCGGTGAGTTACGGTCTCACGTTGCTTTTGTGGCTGCTCCACAAGATCGCGCCGGCGGTTGATGTAGTTCGCGCCTTCGGCGCGGCGTCTCCGCTCGTGACCCACCGGCTGCCGGTATCGCAGCTGGCGACGGCCGATGTTCTGGCTGCGGCGCTGTTGTTCACCGCGATGAGGGCCGTCGCGCGGCGCGAATATTGACGGCGGTCTAATCGCGATTCATGCTGGTTACGCGCCAGAGCGGCTTCGCTGTTTCGGAAGACTCCTGGACGAAATCCTGCGTGGTTTTGGCGGGATCGTAATCGCGCCAGAGCCATTCGAGCGAGGCGGGCAGTTCGGCTGAGCCCTGGCGCTGGCTGTGGGTGCCGGGGCCGAGCGAGAAGTGATAGTCGTAGCCTTTCGTCTTGAGCGAATTGGCGAGCTCAATGTTCTGCATGATCCAGCTCCCGAAGCGGACGTTTTCCTGATCGTGCGCGCCGTCCTGCAGCCAGACGCGGATGTTTTTTCGGGGCTGGAGGCGGACCAGGATTGGGTAGACGCCGCCTCCGGTGGGATTATCGGGCGCAACCTGAATGGCGGAGAAGCTGCCGATCCAGCTCAGGACGCGGGCGAACTGATCGGGATGACGCCAGGCGGCGTTGAAGGAACAGATGCCGCCCGAGCTTTCGCCGACCATGGCGCGGCTGTAGCCATCGTGGCGGAGCTTGACGGCTTTCTCGACTTCGGGCAGAACTTCGTTGACGGTGAAGTCCGTATAGCGGTCGTCCACGGTGTCGTATTCGATGGAGCGCATGGCGCGGCCATCCGCCGTGCCCGGCTGGATGAAGACATTGACCATGAGCGGGATTTTTTTCTGCGCGGTGAGATTGTCGAGCGTGTCGAGCAGGCGATAGGCGCTGGGGCGCGCGATGGTGTAGAACTGGCCGTCGCCCCAGATCTGGACGGGGAGCGGCGTGGAGCCATCCCACTGCGCGGGCACGTAATACCAGATGTTCGACTTCATGTTGGGATAGACCTTGCTCGTGAGCTCGATGGGGCCGGTGAGCTTGCCCTGCGGGACGCCGGGCTTCGGATAGGCGTCTTCGGTGAAGGCAGGGAGGTCGTTCGCGCCGCCGACGGGTTTGCCGTCGACGAACCAGGTGAAGGCGTAAGCGCTGCTGGTTGGGAGTGAGGTCTGGTAGACCCAGAGCTTGCCGACCTGCCAGGCTTTGGCGCGCGGGAGCGTGGTCTTGATGTTGGTGATTTCGATTTCGGGCTGTGTGTCGATTTCGATGGCGAAGACGAATTCACCGTGCTCGCCGACGGCCGCGGCGCCGGTTTTGAGGCGGTCGGGTTGAGGCGGGCCGGGGTTAGCGGGCGGCGTCGCCGGTGGGGGCGGGATGAGGACAGCGCGGATTTGTTGTTCGAGCGCGGCGTTGGCGGCGGCTTTCTTTCCGGGCTTCGGTTTCGCGGCCTTGACGGCTGCGACGAGCTTTTCGACGGACTCTACATAAGCTTCCGTGCCGGGGTAGGCGACCGATATCGTTTCGGGCGGGCCGGAGAAGTTGGGTCCGCGGCCGAAGCCTCCGCGTCCGGAGAAGCCGCGTCCACCACGGCCGGCAGGCGGCTGGGCGATGACGATGGCGGCGGTGAAGGCGAGAGTGACGATTACCGGGAGGAAGCGATTCAGGCGCATGGTTGGTCCGATCTAATTGGCGGTTGGTTGAGTGAGGCGATCGATCACCAGGACGTCGAATGGTTCTTTGTGGGGATCGAGACGCAAGCCGAGTTGTTCGCGAACGGCGTAGAAGATAGAGGGCGAGTCTCCCTGCGGGGTATCGCCGGTGTCGTCGAGGAGCGACCATTTTGCTTCGACATCGAAGCGGCCCTGGAGGCCGGTGCGGTCGAGGACCGGTTTGCCCAGCATGCTTTGTAAGGTGATGGCGAGTTGCTGGATGGTGACGGCGCCGCCGGTCAGGTAGTGGCGTGAGGCGAAGAGCGAACAGGCGGGGCGTTTGCCGGTCGGCGATACGGCGCTGGGGCCGCCGGCTTCCCGCAGGGGGCGTTTCTCCGCGATTAATTGCTGGCAATCGACGGAGGAGGAGTGCATGTTGGCTCCGAGGTCGCCGGTCTTGTGGAGGACGGTGAGGTCGTAGGCGGGGATGACGCGTTTTTCGCTATGAGCCTCGAATCCGAAGCGGTCTTTGAGGAGATGCTGGACCATGAGACGGATTTCGGCCGGGGTGGCTGGAGTATCGGTTGGCCAGGTGGCGGTGATGTCGAAGCTCTTGTCTTCGGCCCAGCCGGGCACGCTGGCGAGTTCGTGATTGAGTAAGTTGTACGCGTAGAGGATGACGAATTTCAGCGGCGTATTAGTGGCGGTGAAGCGTCCGGGTTTGGATGCGGATATTCCGGAAGGGCCGGTTTCGCCGGACTGGTTGACCTTGATGACGGCGGCGTCAAAGGTGCGTTCCGCCGCGGCGGCGGAGAGGGCCACGGCCAGAAAGAGCGTTATTCCGCGAGCATTCATCTTATTGTGAGAGCGCGACGGGTAGAGTCTTACATTCTATAAAAAGCGGTAGGCTGGAAGGATGGCGCGTTTCCGGTTGGTCGTGGATATGACGTTTCCTGAGGACGATGATTTGCCGTTCGGCCAGATTCAGGCCGCGCTTGGCGCGAAGTTTGAAGACGTATCGATTCGTGAGGCCGAGAGTGTGGGGCCTGAAGACAATTACGGGGAGTGGCGGGCGGGATGGAAGCGCGATATCGGCATCTGTCTGAGCTCGGGTACATCGTTCCTGTTTGGGGTATCTTATCCTGTTCCGCCGGTGGATGCGGATGAACTGGCGCGAGTTTGGGAGGTGTTGGCGCAGGCGGAGCGCGGTCAATTGCGCGATCTGAACGTCGCGATTGCGATTGGGCGGGTTTTGCGACCGGAATCGGACGCGATGGCGACGATTGCCCGTGCGACTATTCTGCGAAGAAGGATTCCTGGGGAGATGTCCCGAGAGATTTTTGAACGCGCTGCGAGTGTGCCGATCGAAAACGAGCCTTTTGAATGATGTCGCGTCAGTTTCGCGCGTTCGTCGCTGTCGTGGTTTCCGTTTTCGCCGGATTCGGCCAGGGATTCGAGGCCGCGTCTGTGAAGCCAACCGCGAGTCCTGAAGGCAGATCCTTAGTACAGGCTGCTTCGGGGCGGCTGACGATGAGGAATCTTGCGCTGCGGCGGATGATACTCATTGCCTGGGATGTACAGGACTATCAGTTGGCTGGAGATCCGGCGTGGGTTAGTTCTGCGCACTATGATGTGCAGGCGAAGGCGGACAGCGAGGCTTCCGTGCAGCAGATGGAGCAGCCGATGTTACAGCGGCTGCTGGAAGACCGGTTTCGGCTTCGGGCGCATCGCGAGAAGCGGGAGCTTCCGGTCTACGAGTTGGTTGTTGCCGGTGGCGGGGCTAAGCTACAGCGCTCGCCGGCGGGGAGTTGCGCTGATTCGTGTGGGTTTCATCTGACTACGGACGGGATGAATCGGACGCTCGATGGAAAGGGCGTGACGATGGAGATGCTGGCGGGGAATTTGTCGCGAACGTATAACTCATCGCTGGGGAGAAACGTTCTCGATCAGACGGGATTGACTGGGACGTTCGACATGCGCCTGACGTGGACGATCGATAGTCTGAGCGCTTCGCCCGGGGACCTGGCTGGGCCGTCTATTCGTGGCGCTTTGCAGGAGCAACTGGGGCTGAAGCTGGAGGCGGCGAAGGGACTGGTTGACGTACTCGTTGTGGATCAGATTGAGAAGCCGTCCGCGAATTAGTAGTGTGGGGCAGTCTTTCAGGCTGCGGACTCGCTTTCGAGCGAGTCCAGCCGGCTGGAAAGCCGGCTCGCAGGCCGGAAGGCCCGCCCCACGTTGTGGTAGCAGGAATGAGCGGAGACTGGAAAATTTTGTTTATCGGACCGCCAGCCTTGCGGTCATGAGCTGTTCCACCGCTAGACGTTCGGTTCCTGGAATCCGGACGGTGCCGCCCTGTGAGTAGGCGCCCGACAGAATCAGGAAATCGCCGTCCCAACTCCAACGGCGGATTTGATTCCAACGCATGAAACGTACGCGGCGGCATTCCCTGTTAACCGGAATCTCGACGCCGCCTTCCCGGAATTTGATCCACGGATAAAAGAGATAGTCGTGAATTGCTGATAGATACAAACACATACACGAAATGCTCAGGAAGGAAGTTTTCCAGCGGTGTGGTTTCAGCAGCGCGACTGAGACCACGAGGCAGAACAGGGCAATCGAGACTCCCCACAGAAACAGGGTCCATCTTTCCGAGCGCACCCGCACCTGCAGCAAGACGGGGCCGAGATTTTTGCGGGTCTTGAACATTTCCATCCAGCCTTTCTAATGTGCGAGCTTTGCGCCCAGTAGCTGTTCCACTGCGAGACGCTCGGTTTCCGGAATGCGTGCGGAGCCGCCCCGTGAATAGGCGCCCGTTAGAATCAGGCGATCGCCGTCCCAGCTCCAACGGTGGATTTGACTCCAACGCATGAACTTCGCGCGCCGGAAATCCCTGTCAGGAGGAATCTCGACGCCGCCTTCCCGGAATTTGATCCACGGATGAAACAGGTAGTCATAGGCTTGTGACAGATAAATAAGAATAAACGGAATGCTGGGGAAGTGAGTTCTCCAGCCGCGTGGCTTCAGCAGCGGGATCGAGGCCATCAGGCCGATCACAACAACCGAGGCTACCCACAGAAACCGCGTCCATCGCGGCGAGTGAACCCGCACCGTCAGCAAGACGGGGCCGCGCTCTTTGCGGGATAACATTTCCATTCAGTCTAACGCAAAAAAGGCTGGACCGAGGGTTGCTCGGGCCAGCCTTTTTGTGGTGATTGGATCGTGGTTACTTCAGCGCGACCTGCTTCGGTTTCACTGTGTTTTCCGAGGTCACTTCTTCGCCGCGCCGCTCCTGGAAGGGGAGGCTGTGGACGACGAGATCGACCAGCGTCTGGAAGCCGTTGCCCTGGGCGGCGAGCTTCGTGTCGATATCGGCGACGGTCCGCTTGTCGTAGTTCTTCAGGCCGCGGCCGAGCGCGTAGATCAGCATCTTCTCGGTCAGGCAGCGGGAGAAATCGGCCTGCAGACCGCCGAGCACTTCGCGCATCTGGAGCGGCGTGGAGAAGACCTTGCCACTCGGCAGAACGCCGCTGGTATCGATCGCGAACTTGCCGTCCATGGTGCGCCACTTGCCGATGGCGTCGTAATTTTCGAGGCCGAAGCCCAGCGGGTCCATGCGCGAATGACAGGAGGCGCAGACGGCGTTGGCTCGGTGCTTCTCCATCTGCTGACGGAGCGACATCGCGGTGCCGACGGAGCCTTCATCGAGTGGCGGAACGTCCGGCGGGGGCGGGGGAGGCGGTGTGCCGAGGATGTTGTTGAGGATGTACTTGCCGCGAATCACGACCGAGGTGCGCGAGGGATAGCTGGACACTGCGAGAACGCTGCCCTGGCTGAGGATGCCGCCGCGCTCTTCGGTCTGGAGATCCACGCGGCGGAAGTCGGGGCCTTTGACGCCGTCGATGCCGTAGAACTTCGCGAGGAATTCGTTCAGGTAGGTATAGCGAGCGGTCAGGAATTCGCTGATCGGACGATTCTGGCGCAGCATGTTATCGAAGAACATGCGCGTTTCCGTCTTGAACGCGTCGCGCAGCTCGGGGGACCAATCGGGGAACTTGCCGGGGTCGGGCTTGATGCTATCGAGGTTGCGGATTTCGAGCCACTGGCCGGCGAAGTTTTCCGCCATGGCGGAGGATTTGGGATCGGCCAGCATGCGCTTGATCTGGGCGTCCAGCACGGCGGGCTGCGAGAGTTTGCCGGATTCGCCAAGCGCCTGGAGTTCTTCATCGGGCATCGAACTCCAGAGGAAGTAGCTCAGCCGGTTAGCGAGTTCCATATCGGAGAGGCGGTGAACGGCGGTCGCGTCGGTGGGCTTCGCGTCATGCTCGATGTGGAACAGGAAGTGGGGCGAGACGAGCATCGCCTGGATGGCGAGCTGGATGCCCTGTTCGGGCGTGCTGCCTTCCGCCTTTGCGATCTCGGTGAAGTGGACAAGCTGCGCGACTTCGGCCGGAGTCACCGGGCGACGATAAGCGCGGCGCGCGAGCGTGGAGAGAATTTTGGTTGCGCAGGCCGATCCGGTCGCCGGATCGCAGATCAGGATCTTCTTACGACTTTCCTTTTCGACTTTCGAGGGGTAGGGACCGACGAACGAGATCAGGTTAATGAACTTGTTGACCTTGTCGCTGTAGGCGTCCTTATCCGAAAGAGTGTTGACGAAATCGTCATTGATGAAACCCACGCGGAAGACATGGTCGCCTTCCGGCAGGTAGAGGTGCATGTGCTCTTCGGAATACGGATTGAAGTAAGTCAGGCCGGAGGGCTTGGTCTCGGCCGTGATCTGATTCAGGAGCTTGCCGTCCATCCAGAAGCCGAGCTGTACCGGCGCGGCGTTGGCGGCGCGCTGTCCGGGGAGGCCGATGCGGATGTCGTATTCAGCGTCGAAATCGACGCGGTGCGTGGCTTCCACGTCGCTGCGATCCAGGCGGCGGAGGTTCTTGAGGCGCGACGAGTATTCGATTTCGATCGGTTTGGGAGGCAGCGGGTCGGCTCCGATGGCGCGCGAGGCGATGACGCGGGCGGCGCTGATGTACTTATCCATCAAAAGCGGCGAGATGGTGAGGATGTCGCCGATGTTGTCGAAGCCTTCGCCGGAGTCATCGGTCGGGAAGTTTTTATCGGCGCGGAAATCAACGGCGAGAAGGTCGCGGATGGTGTTGGTGTATTCGGCGCGATTGAGGCGGCGCGCGGTGACGCGGCCGGGATCGGGCTTGATCAGAGCGTCCTGACGCTGGAATTCAGCGTGGGCGAACTTCACGGCGGCGTCGAGCTGGGCCTTCATGTCATCGGTGTGCGGGATGACGGTGGGCGGCGGCATTTCGCCGGCTTCCATGCGGTGAGCGATCTTGTCCCACTCGTCGCGATCGTCTTTCATCGATCCGACAGAGGAGAACGCCGAGATATCGAGTCCGCCGGAGGCCGATGCGCCGGTGTGGCACATGGAACAGGTGGAATCGAAGAGCGGCTTCACGGCCTTGTCATAAGCGGCCTGGGTGGGACCGCCAGCCGAGGCAACGGCGTGCGGCGCCGCAGCCTTTGCGGGCGCCGCAGATTTGGCACTGGTTTTCACAGCTGGCGTTGCCGATTTCACTGCCGGTTTGGTGGTGGATTCAGCCGCTAACAGCAGGCCTACCGTGGTTGCCGTGAGTACGAATATTCCGAGTTTCACTCGCATGTTGTTCCTCTGAACTTTTATTCTTTTGGCGCGGGCGCCGCCGGGGTGATGGGGGCCGGGCCTCGACCGAATCCTGCGCCCGATGCGCCGAAAGCGCCCCGTCCGCGTCCGGCCGCGCCCGATGCTCCGCGTCCGAAGCCAATGCCGCGTCCGCGTCCGCGAGGCGCCGGTGGAACGGGCTTCGCGGATATCAGCTCCACGTAGAGTTTCTGGATTTTTTCTTTCTGAGCCGGATCGGCGATCAGATACTGATGCTTGCCGCCCGCGCCTGGAGTGAACTTCGTGCGGCCATCGTCGAGGACGGTGATCGTGCCGGGGTCGGACAGCTTGAAGTAGCCATCGTCCGGATGGGCCGCGTAGAGCGCGGCGGCCATGCCGGGAGTCACGGCGTCATAGGGCATCGGCTTGAACGCCTTGTAAGCGTCGACGAGCGGATGTTCCTGTGCCCACGCGTAATCTTTATCGATACTGTCACCGGGGTAGGGAATCGCTTCGCCTGCTTCGGTTCCCACCGCGATGATGGGCGTGGGCCATTCCGCGAAGAGCTTGCGGGCCGCCGCGACGTCCGTTTTGATTCCGTTTTCGGCGGCTCCGTTGGGATAAGCGCCAACGGCGGCGATCAGGTGTTTCACCTTCGCCGTGATCTGCGGCTTCGCGCCGTAGAGATTCATGAGCTGCACCAGATTTCCCGCAGGGCCATCGAGCAGAACGACGGCATTGAGATCGTTCTGGGCGAGCAGCATGTTGCGGATAGTGACGCCGCACTCGGCGGTGTCGATGAAGCTCTCGATTTTCCAGGGGTAAGCGGGTTTGCCCTCGGCGTTCTTCTTTTCGAGGATCGCTTTGACGATCGGGGTTTCGGCTTTGATTTTGCCGTCCGTCGCGAGGCCGATTTTGTCGGCGCCGCCGCCGAAACCGGTACCGGCGCCTTGCGCGCCACCGAGATAGAAATCGCTGAGCGCTTCTTCCGCCTGCGCCGCTTTCAGGTTGGAATTGGTGACGCTGACCGAGATGACGCGGCACTGGCCCTTGGACGACATGGCGCGGAGCAGCGCGACCGTCAGGACGCTGTCGATGGAAGCTCCGAAGTCAGTGTCAAACGTGATTCCCGTTGGTGGCTTTACGAAGCCGCGTCCCTGCATGGCGCTCCTTTATCCCGATATTCGAAAGGGCCGCTTCCTCGCGGTTGCGGCCCCGATTGATTTTTCATCCGCCGCGCGGGCGGCGGGCTGTTAACTGACCTGCGAAAGGCTGGCGGGATCGAGCGGTCCCGAAGCGTCGCCAAAATTTTCGACCGGCACGCCCATGTGACCCATCAGGGTGAGATGGAGATTGCACATCGGGGTTTCCTTGCGGTAAACGATGCGGTGTCCGGGGGTGAACGCGCCACCGCCGCGGCCGATCAGCAGCGTGGGCAGATCTTCGTGCAGGTGACGGTTGCCATCGGAAAGACCGGCGCCGTAGATGATCATCGAATTATCGAGCAGGTTGGAATCGCCTTCCTTCGTGGCTTTGAGTTTGGCGAGGAAACCGGCGAGCTGCGTGGTGTGATACTCGTTGATCTTCGAAACTTTTTCGATGAGATCGGCCTTGCCCTGGTGGTGCGTGCAGGGGTGGTGGCCATCGGGGATGCCAATTTCGCGATAGGCGCGCGAGGTGCCTTCGCGGGTCATCAGGAACGTGACGATGCGGGTCATGTCGCTCTGGAAGGCGATGACCATCATGTCGCTCAGCAGGCGGAAGTGCTCGGCGAAGTCGGCGGGCACGCCGTAGGGTTTGGGCATGCCGGGATCGACCTGCTTGTTATCCTTCTCTGCCTTTTCGAGCTGGCGCTCCACTTCGCGGATGGAGGAGAGATATTCGTCGAGCTTGCGGCGATCCGTGGGGCCGAGCGTGGTTTCGAGCTTCTTCGTATCGGCCATGACGAAATCGAGGATGCTCTGGCGGTTCTTCGCCTGGAGAGCGCGTTCTTCCGGCGTGAGGATCTGGCCGTCGCCAAAGAGGCGTTCGAAGAGAACGCGGGGATCGAGAGTGGGCGGCAGGGGCTGGGTTTCACTGCGCCACGCAAGGTTGTTGGTATACGCGCAGGAGTAACCGGAATCGCAGTCGCCGGCCTGACGGGCATCGTCCATACCGAGCTCCAGGGAGGGGAAGCGGGTCTGGGTTCCGATCTTGTTGGCGATGATCTGGTCGCAGGAAATGCTGGCGCGAATGTCGATGGTGGTCTTCTTGACCTGGATACCGGTGAGGTACGAGCCGCTGCAGCGCCCGTGGTCGCCCGCGCCATCGAGCAGCGCGCGGCCGCTGTTGTGCGTCAGGTTGCCCAGCTGGATCATGTCGCCGCGGAAGGCCTCGAGGGGCTTCATGGCGCGGGGAAATTCGCGGAATTTCCCTTCGTAATCCTGAGCGGGGTTCCAGTCGCTCATCATGATGCCATTCGGCACATAAAGGAAGGCAAGTCTGGTCGGCGCTTTCGTGGTGGCGGCGAAAGCCGACTGCATCGAATCGAGGAAGGGCAGCGCAACGGCCGCGGTCCCCATTCCGCGCAGCAAAGTTCTGCGGGAAAGCGCTTTTCCAGTGACGTAGTTCATTCAAAAACCTCCCTTGACTGCCAACAACTTACCGCCGAATATTTTAAGACATTTCAGGGCCGGATGGAAGCGGTTCCCTACTTTGCCGGTCCTATACGCGTGGTGGAGATGGCGATGTCGTCATAGTAGACATCCATCGCGGGCATTGGGGCTCCCCAGACACGCGTTCCAAAGCCGAATTCCTGATATCCTCCGGTGAGGTTCGAGGTCGCGCCATTCACCTTCGGCCAGGTGAACTTCATGACGTCCGTTTTATCGCCCGCGAATCCGGAGACCCAGGCACTGACTTTTTCCCCATCCAGCCACATGGTGATGGAGGTCGGATTATCGTTGAATTCCCATTCGAGCAGGAACCACTTATCCGCGGGCGGACCGCCTTCACCGTGAAACGTAGCTTCGCCCCTACCCTGACCGGCGGGCGACTTATTCTCCTGATAAGACGGTTGCCAGACGGCCCGATAGGTACCGATCTCCTGAAATTTTGCTAAAGGCCAGCCGGGTTCACCTGTGAAAATCAGTACATCGTGGGTGTTGCCGGTGGCGGGGGAGATTTTCATCCACGCGCGGCCGAAGTAATGAGAGCGAACGGAATCAGGAAGATGTGAGGCTACCAGGAAGGCGAAGGCGTTGCGCGGGCCGCTGGCGGGGACGTTGATGTGGAGAGCGTACTTGCCGTGGGCTCCCTCGACGGCTTCCACCTTTGCGGTGGCTTCGCCGGAGGTGCGCTGGTCCCAGACGGCGGGATTGATGGCGCCGGATTCGAAATCTTCGGTGAAAACAGGACTCTGGGCGAAGACGCTGGAGGTGACCAATAACAGGGCTAAGTAACGCACTGGGTGGAGTTTAGCACGTGGACGGACCAATCGCACCCAACCATAGGCGGGTTTTGAGTGCGGCCGGCGAGAAAATTCTCGATTCCGGCCGCGCCCCAATTACCTGCGCCGGGCCGAAGCCCGGCGTGCAGAGCCGAAAAGCTCTGCCCCACTATTTGCCGATGCGGGTGGTGGAAATGGCGATGTCGTCGTACCAGATATCCATGGCGGGCGTGGGGTTCTGCCAGGCGCGCATGCCGAAGCCCCATTCGGCGAATCCGGCGCCGGTGAGACCGCTTGTCGCGCCTTTCCAATCGAACGTAACCTGATCGACGGGGGTCTTGCGCTCTTTATCGGTGTTCATGAACGTCATGAGCGGCTCGCCGTCGATCCACATTTTGATGGAGGTCGGGTTGTCGTTGAACTCCCATTCGAGGCGGAACCACTTGCCGATGGGCGGCGCTGTGTCGCTGCGATCGGTAATTTCGCCGCGTCCCTGGCCGGCGAGCGATTTGTTCTCCTGGTAGGAGGGCATCCAGTCGCCGCGGCTGGTGCCGATTTCGAGGAACTTCGAGAGAGGCCAGCCAGGCTCGCCTGCGAAGATGAGCGGATTGTGGCTGGGCTGCGAGAGGGCGCCAATCTTCATATAGGCCCGGCCGAAGAAGTGGGTGCGGACCGAGTCCGGCAGGTGCGTGGCGACGATGAAGGAGAACGCGCCGCGTTCCATATCCGGATAGTGGATGTGGAGCGCATATTTGCCATGGGCGCCTTCCGCCTCCTCGACGTTCATGGTGGGGCCGCCTTTAGCGCGGACATCCCAGACGGCGGGATCGATTTTGCCGGATTCGAAGTTTTCCGTGAAGACGGGCTTCTGAGCGTAGACACAGGCCGTGAATACCGCGAGGGCGGCGGCCGAGCGTAGCAGCGTGGTGAGCATTGGCAAAGTTTATCACTGAAATATCAGTTCATGGAAGGGGAATTGCACTGCTTCGTGGCGGGTGGTTGATATGAAACTGAAAAGAGCCCTGCGGCACGGCAATCTGCGATATCTGTTGATGCTGATGGCGTTGCTGGTCATCGGCGTTTCGGCTGTTGTTCCGAAGAAGATCGAGATCGTGCAGGCGCAGCCGTACACAGGTGTGCTGAAGAATGAACTCCAGGGACATTACTACAGAGGTATTTTCCCGGGCCGGGACCTGACGAAGCGTTACTGAGGCGCTCGAAGAATTCCGTTGATGGGCCCGCGGGTTCTCCATACGGTGTGGAAGCCGGCGGGCACGTTGAAGGTGTGTCCCGTGGCGAAGAAGGCCGCGACTCCCGGCACGTCGTGAAGTTTAATCTCGACGATGCCGGCGTGCGTGGTTTCGCCGTGCCGGAGCTTCAGAAGTTTTGAAGCGTCGATATCGAGCAGGTCGGCATAGAAGAGTTGTTTGCCTTCCGGCGTTTCCACTTCCGTAAATTCGAGACCGATAATCCAGGTATTTTCGTCGAAATGTTCCAGGCGGCGGATGCGGCCGTGAACTTTGGCGCCCGCGGGAAGCACGATTTTTCCTTTGTGACTGACGCTCGTGGAGACGCGCGCTTCGATGAGCTTTCCAACAATGTCTTCGCTGGAGACTGGCGTGGTCAGTTGTAGCGTTACTTTCAGGAGCGCCGGGATGACCGGGGGCGGGGGCGGAGCCGGTGTGGGGGCGGCGGCGGGCTGCGGGGCCGGATCGTCGCCGAAATGAATCGTGGCTTCGGTTTCGAAGGAGCGGCACTGCGAATATTCGATGTGGCTGAAGCTCTCCATATTTTTGGTGAAGAGCAGATTCTCGTCGGTGCGCTGCGGAAGGAGGATGTCGCGGCCGCCAATGACAACGCGGGCGTAATCGATGGCGGAAGTCTGCGCGAGGACCTGCAGATAATCGGGAATTTCGGCGGCGGCGTATTGGAGGCGAACGAGATCGAGAGTATTCGGGTCAGCCCAGAGGAAGCCCTCCTCGCCGACGGGACCTTCGCCGCCGGGCACGGAAATGCGAAATGCGCCGGGATCGGCTGTGAAATGAAAACCGTATTTCTCCGCTTCGCGGCCGTATAGTTGTTCTTTCCCGATGTAAGTGAAGCGGGCGGAAGCAAGAATATTATTCAAAGCAATTCCGAATTCGCCGGTGCCGATCATGCCGCTGGCGACGAAGTGGACGGGGTCGCTGTCGGCCATGGAACGGCCGCCGGGCGCGCCGTACCATTCGTGACCGCCGCTGTAAAACACCTCCAGTTGTACGACATCGAGCGGGCTGAGGTGGGGCGAGTCCTTACGTTGAAAGCGCTGGATGGTTTCGAGGCAGGTATAGGAAGGGAGATTATCGAGGCTGGCGCGGGCGTGCTCTTTGATGCGGGAGAGGAGAACGACTTCGCGGGGCAGATCGTCTGGCGAGGCGAGGGCGGCGAAGGCGGCGAGGAGGGCTGCGATCTTCCAGAGGCGCATGATTGGCGGCAGATTTATGATATCCGGAAAATGACGTTGTTGGGGTGGTCCGGGGGGCTTAAATCTGGTAATACAGATTGCTCTATTAGTTATTCACCGGTGTTTGTTCCACATGATCAATGACCGTGACCTTCATGGGACGCTTCTGGGTTTCGAGTTTCAGGCCGAGTTCTTTCTCGATCGCGTCGTGAACGGACAGGCCGCCGCTCGGATCCGCCGCTTCCGCGATTGTCCCCTGCGCCCCCATTGCGCCGGGGTTTGCCGCCCCGCGCGTGGCGAACAGATAAGTCACGGTGAAATCCCACCCTCCTTCGAGACCGGTTGCGTTTACGACGGAGGAGCCGGGGCCGGGCAGCCGGTCGCGAATGTATTCCGCGAACTGATCCATCGTGATGTTCTGGCAGGTGAACGACGCCGAGTTCGGCGGCGACCCCGCGGGCGGCAGGGAACTGAGACAATGCGTGCGGCTCGCCGGATCGGCCTTCTTCATTTTCGGTTTCGCCGCCGTCAGAACGTACACGTTCACCGGGCGCTCTTCGGTATGCCATTTGAGCTTCAGACGCTCTTCGAGTAATGTGCGCACCATGGGACCCGCTCTCGAACTCGCGGAGGCTTCGGACGGGTTTTTCGCCGTAATGTCGAATCTCGTGGTCTCTGCCCAGCCGGGCATTCCGACCACGAGGTCCTCGTTTCTTTTCGCGAATGAAGGGCTGAATGCTCTGACGAGGAGCGCGGAGAGCGGTATTCCGCGAGTGCTCCACCGTCCGCCCGGCTGGGCGCCGAGCGAGACCGTGGTGTTGCGATAGTCCGGATCGGTGGGTTTGATGGTTGCGACGTCGAATGCAGTCGGCTCGGGAGGAATCGGCAGCGCCTGGGATACGCCCGGAGGATTCGCAGTGGGCTTCTCGTCAGCGCGTTCGACAACCGCCACCTGCGTGGGAACCGATTGCGGTTCGAGCTGGAGGCCGAGTTTGCCGAGGACCGCGGCGGGGGAAGCGTCGCCCGCGGCGCCAGGCCGGAATCCGGTCCTCGGATAATTCATCTCGAAATCCCATGCGCCTTTCAGGCCGGTCTTGTCGAGAACCTGCGTGAATGCGGGGCCGATCAGCCGGGAGAGAAGATTCGCGAACGCATCCATCGTCATATTGCGGCAGGTAATCGGAATGGTGGTCTGAGACGGTTCGGCGGGGCCGGCGTTTCTGCAACCGGTATTGCCGGATCCATCGGCTTCCTTCAGTTGCAGCTTCTTCTCTTTGTCCGCCGTCAATGCGAAACCGGGCAGCGCTTTGGTCTCTTCCCGGATCGCGAGATGGAATCGATCGGCCAGGAGTGATTGCAGCATTTCCTGCACTGCATTCGGCAACGCGCCGGGCCGTGAGCCAGGCGGCGGCGTTTCGCGTGTTCCGGGCGGCGCCTGCGCGATGATGTCGAACCGGTCCATCTCAAGCCAGCTCGGGCCGCCGAGAATCCTGTCCGGGTCGAACCCATACGCCAGTTGGATCAGGTCGATCATGGAGGCGCTGTGAAATTCGTACCGGCCGTTGTTCGGCGGATTGGCCTGCATGAAATCGTTCGCCAGATCCGGAGGAGTGACGTGAACGTCGGCGATGACGAATTTGGCGGTCTGCGCGAAAGCGGCGCCGCAAAAAAGCAGCGTCAGACAGGAGCAGGCCAGTCTGGGAAGCATATACAGGGCAGTATATCGGCTCACGCTTTTAACTTTTTGACCCAGGCGGCGGGAGTTGTTCCCAGAATTCCGCGAAACATTTCGACAAATGCGGTTGGCTGCCGGTAGCCGAGCGCGTAAGCAACTTCCTTGACGGATTCGCCGGAAACAAGCAGTTCGATCGCTTTCATGAGCCGCACCTGCCGACGCCAGAATTCGAAATCCGTACCGGTTTGGCGGCGAAATATCCTCTGCATTGTGCGGACGTT
The DNA here is from genome assembly GCA_964636715.1 of uncultured Solibacteraceae bacterium. Lineage (GTDB taxonomy): Bacteria > Acidobacteriota > Terriglobia > Bryobacterales > Bryobacteraceae > BOG-234. The sequence continues at coordinate 17,802 of CAZWTH010000365.1, forward strand.
CGCGCCGGCCGGGCCGCACAACGCTGCGAATGTCTGGCGTTCGCCGGGATGGCTCATCACGCGATCGGCGATCGCTCGGGCACGGGAATCCTGCGGCAGGGTCAGCGATATGGGCATGGGCGAGGCTGCTTCCAGTTGAGAAACCAGCAAGTCACGAAGCGCGCAGTGGAGGCGGTTGCGCAGGCGAAGTTCACCGATCCGCACCGCCTCCACAATCAACTCGCGCATCAGCGGCGTGATGTGAATGACGGCGCAGGCGGCGGGCAGCCGCGCGGTCAGTCCGCGGGGCATATAGAGAGTGCGCATGGAAACGGCGCCGGGCATGTGGATCGAATGCGATGTTCGCGCGGGAATCCAGATCGCGAATTGAGGCGGAATCAACCAGACGCCGGAGCCGGCCGACACCTGCATCACGCCGTGAGTTGCGTAGATAAGCTGATCGGAACCGTGAGCGTGTTCGTGGACGCGGTAACCGCGCGGATATTCCCAGGCCAGCGTTGAGATCGATACGCCGTGGCGGGGATCGTAGCGGGTGAGAAGGCTTTGGCGCAATACCGATATAGTATGTCGCAAGGCGGGTCTTGCGACAAGGCGCAGGAACGACGGATCATCGATTTTATGGCTAAACAGTTTCGCCTCGCCGATCAGAGTCTGATTGGTTTTATCGCAGCTTCGGATCCGGAGCGCGCGAAGAAGTTCTATCGCGACACGCTGGGGCTGCCGCTTGTGTCTGAGGAGTTACCCTTTGCTTTGGTATTTGACGCGCACGGTACGATGCTTCGCGTTTCGATTGTGCAGGAAGTGGTCCCGGCGCGTTATACCGTGCTGGGGTGGCAGGCGGCGGATATCGTAGCGGCGGTCAGGGCCTTATCGGAGGCTGGCGTTCGCTTTGAGCGGTATGCGGGAATGGAGCAGGATGAACTCGGGATCTGGACGTCACCGGGAGGGGCGCAGGTGGCGTGGTTCAAAGATCCCGATGGGAATACGTTGAGTATTTCGCGACATTTGTGAGTGACGGCGAGGCACCGGGGGGACGGGGCTCAGGCAAGGGCGTATTCAGCGTCCATCCAGATTCACTCTCGCAATTTCATGCGAAAACTGCTCGTATCGCGACGGATACACTGGATATATGGAGTTTGAGTGGGATTCCCGCAAAGCGGCCGGGAATCTCCGCAAGCACAGGGTGACCTTCGAGGAAGCATCGACGGTATTTGGCGACATTCTCAGCATGACGATTTCAGATCTGGACCATTCTCTTGAGGAGCATCGATTCATCACGATCGGCCAATCCAGTCGCATGCGATTGCTGATGGTAGCGCATGCGCAGCGTGGGGGACGCGTGCGAATCATCAGTGCACGAACGCTTACGCGGAAAGAGCGACGAGACTATGAGGCACACCAGGAAAACAGCATCTGACGATCTTCGTCCGGAATACGACCTCAGGCAATTGCTGAAAGCCGGCGTCCGTGGCAAGTACGCGAAGAGCTATCGCACAAATTCAAACGTAGTTGTACTGGATCCGGATGTACACGAGACATTCCGCGACGCGCGCGCCGTGAATGACGCGCTCAGGCTGGTCATCGAACTGCGCAGAGTCGGGGGGCGGGCGCGGGCTTCGAAAGACTGAATTCGATACCGGCATCTACGCCGCTCGCAGGCGAGGACACCGCTTCGAGCGAGCCCAGATCATCCCTATCGAAAGGATGCGCCGGTTACGCTAATCTGATGGCTTGGTTCCAGGCAAATGAAAGCTGCGCAGCCCCTCGCCACGTATCGAAACCTGCGGTCACAACCGTTGTGGCGTCTGCTTGCCGGCCAAAAGGCGACCGCGACGATTGCGTTGTTGCAGGTGTTGCTCCACGATTCTGAGCAGATCCTCCCGGCGAGCACTTTTCTGGAACGGCTCTCGGAAGAACTGGAAGACCTGCGGGCGCTTGGCGAAGATTTGCCCCAGAATGCCCAGGCATATGCGGCCGACTGGTTAGCGGAAGGCTACCTGGTCCGGCGCTTTCCGCCTGGAGCCACCGAAGAATCCTATGAATTGGCTACTCCGGCAGCCGCGGCGATTCGCTTCATTGCGGGTCTGCAGGCTCCGCGCGCCGCTGTGACGGAGAGCCGGCTGGCCGTAGTGATCCAGCAGATTCTGCATCTGGCCGAAGAAACGGAGACGGATATCGCCCGGCGGCTCGAATCCCTGTCGGCCGAGCGGGAGCGGGTGGAGCGGGAAATCGAAAACGTTCGCGCGGGCCGCAGAGAAATTCTCCCGGATTCGACGGCATTGGAGCGGGTTCGCGAGATCATTGGACTCGCGGATGAACTCACCGCAGATTTTCTCCGTGTCCGCGATCGATTCGATGAACTACATCGGAATCTCCGCGAGCGCATCCTGGAAGACGGAAGCAGCCGCGGCGACATCCTGGAATCTCTGTTCGCCGGAGTGGATCTGATCGGCACAAGTCCGGAGGGGCTCAGCTTCAATGCGTTCTGGCGGCTCCTGACCGATCCGGAGCAGAGCGCGACTCTTGAATCGGCGCTCGATCGCGTTCTGTCGCGCGGATTTGTCGAAAAACTCGGGCCGGCCGAGCGCCGGTTTTTGGTTCACCTGACGCGCCTCCTGCTTGCCCAGGGCGGCGGCGTGCATGAAGTGCTTGGTCAGTTTGCTTCCAGCCTGAAGCACTTCGTGCAGAGCCGCGAATATCTCGAACAGCGCCACATTAACCAACTGTTGAATCAGGCGCAGAGGGCCGCTCTTAATGCCAAAGAGAGCCTGGGAGCCGCAGATCCACTGGGACTCACGCTTTGCCTGACGAGCAGCCGCGTCACCTCTCTCGATCAGTGGAACCTGTTCGATCCGGAGTCCGGTGCGCTGCCGCCGTCGATGCGGGAGGCTGAGGATCCCGAGATCACAATCGAGTCCGTCAGTGAACTGGTTGCTCAGTCCGAAATCGATTTCGCGGCGCTGCGGGCCAACATATCGTCAGTACTGGCCACGCACCGTCAGGCTTCCATCGGCGATATCATCCGGATTCACCCGGCGGCGCAAGGCCTGGGCACGGTTGTGGGATACGTAGCGCTCGGCTCCCGGCACGGAGTGCCTGGAAGCGGAACGGAGCGAGTCTCCTGGCAGGGGCTGGACAATCATTTACGGGCAGCCCGGATTCCGGCTTTCTATTTCCTGCAGGAGAGGTCCGATGAACTCGTCTGAAAGCGAAGAATTGACAGCGCTCTATCCCGGCGACACCGGCGGGCTTCCGGCGGAGACCCGGCGCGCTTTGGTGCAACTTCTGGCGGGGCCGAGCATCGATGGGCGGCGTCACGGCAAACTCTGGCCAGCTTTGGTACGCGACGAAGCGCAGGTGCGGGCGCGATTATCGGAATTGTTTCTCGACCTGGTCATCGACCATGATCTTCAGGTGGCTTTTACACGGCAGGCGGCGACAGCGGAACTCGATGCGCCCAGTCTTCTGCGCCGGTCTCCCCTCACTTTTCTGGATTCGGCGCTGTTGCTTTTCCTTCGGCAGAGACTGGCGGCGGCCGATGCACGGGGAGAACGCGCGGTGATTGCATCGGGCGAAATAAGTTCGCATCTTACGATCTACGAGCATTCCCTCAATACCGACAAGGCCGGGTTCGGCCGACGCGCCGCCGCCGCGCTGCGGAAAATGGCGCAGCAGAGAATTCTGATTCGTTTGCGGGGCGCCGACGACCGGTTTGAGATTTCGCCGGCCCTCAAGCTGCTGTTCTCTCCTGAGATCATCACGGCGTTACGCGCTGCGTATGAACGAATCGCCGCGGGAGAGCGGATCGTCATCGCCGACGCCGGCGACGAGGATGAGGAATGACAGCCGCGTCTTTCGGTCAGTTCCGGATGACCAGATTGCAGGTCTATAACTGGGGAACATTTTCGGATCTGCACGATATCCCGATCGCGCCGCGGGGATTTCTTTTCGTGGGGAGATCCGGCGCCGGAAAAACGACGTTGCTGGACGCGTTTTCCGCGCTGCTGGTTCCGCCGAAGTGGATCGACTTCAACGCGGCGGCGCGCGAGGGCGACAAAACCGGGCGTGACCGCAGTCTTCTGAGTTACGTGCGCGGCGCATGGGCCGAACAGCAGAACGACGCCTCAGGACGATTCGGGACTCAGTATCTGCGCCGCGGCAGCGCCTGGTCCGCGCTGGGGCTCACGCTCCAGCATGCTGACGGCCGCGTGGTTGTTCTTGTGGGCGTTTTCTGGATCAAAGGGAACTCCGAGACGAGGGACGATATTCGCCGTCATTTCCTCATTTTCGAGCGGCCGTTCGATCTGCTGGAGCTGCAGGGATTCCAGTTGGACATCCGAAAATTAAAGCAGCAGTTTCCGGAGTCTTTTGGAAAGGAAGAGTTCGCCCCTTACTCGGAGCGATTCCGGCGTCTCCTTTCCATCGGCGACGAATCGGCGCTGCGTTTGTTGCACAAGACGCAGTCCGCAAAGAATCTCGGCGATCTCAACTCATTCATTCGCGATTTCATGCTGGAGCGTCCGGAGACGTTTGCGGCCGCGGATCGTCTTGTGGAGGAGTTCGCCAGTCTGAACGCCGCGCACGAGGAAGTAGTTAAAGCGCGGACGCAGATCGCTACGCTCGCGCCGGCGCATGCCGATTCCGGCGCGCTTGAAGCCGTCCGCGGCGAGGAACGCGTGAAAGAAGAATTGCGGGCAGGTATCGATGGGTACAAGGAGACTTGCCGGGGCGCGCTGCTCAGGGACCGCATTCTGGAATTGGAGCGGGATCTGCGCGCGGCGGCGGCGGAACAACAGAAGCAAATTGCCGAACATGCGAACGAAGCCGCGATCCTCAGCGATCTTCGCGCACAGCATCGCGACGCGGGCGGGCAGCGAATTGAAGAACTGGAACTGGAGCGGCAGAAAACGGAGTCAACGCGCGAAGAACGCCTGCGAAAACGCGCCCGAATGCAGGAGGCATGCCAGGCGCTGGGCTGGCGGGCGCCCGAGGGTCCGGAAGCTTTCGGAAACATGACTTCAGCGGCCCGTGAAAACCGCGATGAGGGACACGAAAGGCAGGAGGAAATTCAGCGGCGGATCGAAGATGTGGCGGTGGAACTGGCGGCGGCACAAAAGGAATTTGCTTCCGCAAGCGAGGAAATTTCGGCTCTGAGACGGCAGTCCTCGAATGTGCCGGCTGAAAACCTCACAATTCGGAAGTTCGTGGCGCACGGACTCGGACTTGACGAAGCGGCATTGCCGTTCGCGGCGGAATGGATGGAAGTGCTTCCTTCCGAGAGCGAATGGACCGGGGCGATCGAGCGCGTTTTACGGAGTTTTGGCCTGGATGTGATTGTAGAGGAGAAATACTACGCGGCCGTTTCCGAGTTCGTGAATCGCGAGTCTCTGAGGGGGCGGCTGGTTTACGATCGCGTACCGAAGACATTTACGCCGGCGCCCAGCCGCCAGACCGCGCCGAATGCGCTCTACCGGAAAGTGCGCGTGAAAACCGGCGTATATCAGAGCTGGATCGAAAATGCTTTGCGGCAGCGATTCGACTTTCTCTGCGTGGATTCCATGCAGGCGTTTCGCGCTGCCGAGAAAGCGGTTACGCGGGAAGGATTGGTGAAAGCGAATAAGGAGCGCCACGAGAAGAACGACCGGCACGTGGTGAACGACCGGTTGCGCTGGATTCTCGGCTTCGACAATCGCGCGAAGCTGGAGCTGTTTGAGGAGAAGGCGCGGAAGGCCGCCGCGTCGATGGGCGCGCTGGACGCGCGGCGCCGCGGAGCGCTGCAGGACCAGCGCCGGTCAACCGACCGGATGCTGCATTGCCAGACTCTCGCCAATCTGGAATGGCAGGAAGTGGACGTGGCATCGCTGGAAGCGCGGCTTGCCATGCTGGTGGAGACGATCCGTTCTCTTCGCGACGGAAACGTGACGCTGCGGCAGCTTGCCGAGCGCATCTCGAAGCAGGAAATCCGGGAGGACAAATTCCGAAAGGGTTTGGTTGCAGCGGAAGCAAAGGTCCTGGAGCGGCAGCGCATACTGCGCCAAAAACAAAAGGAGCTTCAGGCGCATCTCGACGTCGTCCGGAACATAACTCTGACGGCCGTTCAACTGGAGGGTCTTCCGGCCTGCTTCGACGCCGCGGCCGCGGGGCCGATCGATATCGACAATCTGGAGCGTGTGGCGGCCATTGCGGAGCGCAGTCTGAACGAACAGTTGAAGGCGCTCGCCGAAAGGCGGGGCGTGCTCACCCGGTCGATCGAGAGACAATTCGGTCTGTTCCATAACCAGTGGCCGATGGAAGCCGGTGACCTTGATACGACCCTCGCGTCAGCCCCGGAATTCTTCGCGAAACTGCGCCGGCTCCAAAACGACCGTCTTCCCGATTACGAAGAGCGTTTCTTCGATCTGCTCCGCAACCAGAGCCACCAGAATCTGGCCGCGCTGGCGACCCATCTGACTCATTCGGCGAGAACGATCCGCGAAAAGCTCGATGTCGTCAATGAAAGTCTTGCGCGTACGCATTTCGATACCGGGACTTTTCTGAGAATTGCCGCCTCAGACCGCAATCTGGAGGAGGTCCGCCAGTTCCGGCAAGACCTGCAGGCGGCGCTCAGTCATGCCTGGACCGGTAATCGTGAAGAGGCGGAGAACCGGTTTAAGAATTTGCGCGCGCTTGTTGTTCGTCTTTCGTCGCAGGAGCCGGATGCGAAGCGCTGGAGGAGTCAGGTTCTGGATGTGCGGCTGCACTCCGATTTTATCGGCCGTGAGTTTGACAAAGACGACAACGAGGTGGAAATCTACCGGGGCGGTTCCGGCAAGTCCGGCGGGCAGCGTCAAAAGCTGGCGACGACGTGTCTTGCGGCCGCGCTGCGCTATCAACTTGCGGGCGATGCCGATGAGCCACCCGTCTATGCTCCGGTCGTGCTGGATGAGGCATTCGATAAGGCGGACAATGAATTTACCGCGCTGGCGATGAAGATATTCGTCGAGTTCGGTTTTCAGATGATCGTCGCGACGCCGCTGAAATCGGTGATGACTCTGGAACCGTTTATCGGCGGCGCCTGCTTTGTCGATATCAAAGATCGAAAGCATTCAGCGGTGCTGATGATCGAGTATGACGAGGAATCGCAGCGTCTTCGGCTGAATACGGCGGCGGAGGCGCCTTCGCCTGAGATCGCCTGACAGCGTACGCGAGCAGATTGCTCGCCGTTATCGTAACGGACGCGGCGAATGGCTTTCTGGCGGAGGAAGATGGCCGATCAAGATTCCGCTTGGCTGCCCGGCGGAAGAGGAGGCGCATCGCAATATTGACTCGGTGCGCGAATGGATTGCATCCTGGCAAACGTGGCGAGGATGCGGGGAACTCGAATGGGTGGAGCGGAAATGGCGGTCGCTCGGGACACAATCGGTACCCGGCCGCCTCACGATACGCACGTCATCGGACGCTGCTTCCTGGATCGGAGAGCAGGAACGCTGGCGAACCGCGGAGGCGCGGTACAAAACAATTCTTGAGCGGAGGCCGCTTCTTGAAGCGAAATTGCCACGCTATTTCGACGTGCTTGCCGGCGCGGCGGCGGAGGAAATCGAGCGGATTTTCGGGGTGCTCGACTGGTTGGATGCGAATCCCGCTCGAAACTTCTATCCGCGTCAGTTGCCGGTTGCGGGGCTGGATACGAAATGGATGGAATCGCGCTCGGGTGTGATTGCCGACCTGTTCGGAGCGCCATTGGACTTTCGCCGGCCGCCCGTGGCGGCGCGGGTGCGGTTCCTGGACGCCCGGTTGGCTCAGGCCGCGGGCGGTCTCCGGGACGTGAGTGCTCCCATCGAAGAACTTGCCGCGCTGGCCATCCGGCCTTCACGCGTCTGGATCGTCGAAAATCTCCAAACGGGGTTATCGTTTGAACCGCTGGAAGACACTGTGGTGTTCATGGGGCTTGGCTACGGCGTATCCGTTTTGGCTTTGGTGCCCTGGGTACAACAAGCGCAGTGTTTTTATTGGGGCGATATCGATACGCACGGATTTGTGATGCTCAGCCGGGCGCGGTCGGTACTGTCAAATCTTCGCTCCGTGCTCATGGACGAAGAAACATTATTCCGATTTCGAGATCTTTGGGGTGCGGAGCCTGTACAGAGCGAGACAGCGGAAGTGGCCGGGCTGAGCGGCGAGGAGATGGACGTGTTTTTAGCTCTGCGCCGGAACAGGTGGGTGCCGAATGTGCGTCTGGAACAGGAACGTATTGCGTGGGATTACGCGTGGCCGGTTGTGTCGGGCCAGCGGTGAGAGTTGAATGCGGCCCGGCAGGCTCTCATCGATTCACGGTGAACGCGGCGGCCGGCACTTTGCGAGCGAAACGTTTCATTGATCGATGATCATCTCATGACGAAGACCTTCAGCGACAAACAAGGCCAATATCTTGCATTCATTTATTACTACTCGAAAGTAATGGGCCGGCCTCCCGCCGAAATGGACATGCAGCGCTATTTTCAGGTGTCCCCGCCCTCCGTTCACGATATGCTGATCCGTCTGGAGGAGAACGGCTTCATCGAGCGAACCCCCGGCAAGGGCCGCTCCATTCGACTTCTTGTTCCGTTCGCCGACTTGCCTGATTTGAAGTAGGCAAGGCAATTTTGCGAAGGCAGCCTGACCTCTGTTGTCCCATGGCGTCTCTCCCGCCCCGAGGGATACCCCGGTCAGACAACTTTGCAACAGCTTGCTGCAAAATTGACGAAAATAGTCCCCATTCATGCTTTTCGTTTGCTTCGAATACTTGCGTATGCTTCGTTTATCTGATGGTCTGATCTCAGGAGGAAGAGAGTTTCCGAGATGGCACATGCAACCATGGCATCAGCGCTTCCCTCCGAAGTCGACATCATCCTGGCAAAGGAGACGAGCCGCGTGCTCGCCTCATATATCCCAACAAGCGAGGCGATGGAATTAAGAATTCCGAACGATCCCTCGCCCGCAGGCATGGTCAGGTTGCCGATTTCGGCGGCGCGGCTGCTTGTCCGCATCCTCGAAGAGATGGCGCGCGGCAACGCCATCGCCCTGATCCCGATCCACGCGGAACTGACGACCTAGGAAGCCGCCGAGATGCTGAACATCTCGCGGCCCTCTCTGATTCAGTTGCTCGATGAAGGCAGGATCGAATACCGCAAGGTCGGAACCCACCGTCGAGTCCGGTTTGAAGGCCTGATGAAGTACAAGCGAAATGCCGAGGCCGCGCTCCGTGCGGCGCTGGAAGAGCTTGCCGCCTATGACCAGGAACTTGGAATCTGAATCGCGTGGCTCGGTTTACGGTATTTTATGACGCTAATGTGCTGTATCCCTCCGAACTGCGCAATCTCCTGATGCACCTGGCGCTCACGGGACTGTTTCGCGCCACATGGTCTAACGGAGTTCAAGACGAATGGATCGCAGCATTGCTTCGAAATCGGCCCGACCTGACGCGCGACAAACTGGAGCGAAGGCGAATGCTCATGGACCAACATGCAGCGGATGCCCTCGTCACTGGCTACGAAGATCTCATCGATGGCCTGCATTTGCCCGATGCCGGCGATCGACATGTGCTGGCAGCCGCGATCCGCGGCCGGGCCGATGTTATTGTCACCATCAACATCCGCGACTTTCCGGCCGATGTGCTGGCGCCCCTGGGCATCGAAGCCCAGCATCCGGACGAGTTCGTGTTGTATCTTTTGGATCTCGCTCCTGACGTGGTTGCGGGGGCGGCAAGGAATCACCGGGAGAGCCTGAAGAATCCGCCAAAAACGATCGAGGAGTACCTCGATACTCTGGAGGCGCAAGGACTGACACAGAGCGTTTCCGTCCTCCGTGAACTGATGTTCTGACGGGGTGCGAAATCCTGCGCTCATTGCGAGGAATCTACGCGAGCTGCATGTACTCGTATTCCGGTTGGGGGCTCAGGATTTACAGCCCTCTATGCGATCGACCCCGCGGCCAACGGAACGTATTTGCACGTATTTGCCCGGTGGGCAAAATCAGGACTGTCCGTAAGTTATTGATTTATTGGTCGGGGCGGGGCGATTCGAACGCCCGACCCCCTGCGCCAAGGCGGTCCGGGGCCGTCCCATCAAAGCGCCTCTTTTCAATTGCTTCGATTGCAAGCGGCGGGCGCGCGGCTGTTGAAACGAGGGGCTTCAGATTGAAGCCGAAGGAAACACCATCTACGAAATCATCTACATCCTCTCTCACGCTCGGGTATGACCACTGACTCCTGTAACTTCGAAGTAGAGATCAGTTCTCCGTCGGTATCAGGGCAACGCTGTCAACCACCAAAATCGAAACCGGCACTCTGCGACGTTCGAGGTGCAGGCCCAACTGCTCATTCAGGGCACTGATGATGGAAATGCCACCGTCTGCGTTCAAATCGGGACTCCACTCAAACGTAAATGCATAGGTTCCTCGGACCTCGGATTGATCGACGACGATGCTGTTCAATTGGCCTGAGAGAATGTCCGTAAGATTTTCCAAAGAAGAATGGCGACAGGAAATTCTGGTCTTATCGGGGAAGCGGGAGAGATCGCAATCATCGGTCGCGGACGAACCATCGGTGACAGGTTTTGGCTTAAAACCGTTCTTCGTTGGCAGAAGTACATAGACGGGTTTCTCTTCAGGGACTGTGTGGGTCTTGAGGCCAAATCGCTCAGCGAGAAGATGCTGCAGCATTTGACGAAGCGTGGTCTCAGCGACGGGCCCATCGCTCTTCGCGTTGATGTCAAAATTCCGTGAGGCTAGCCAGCCGGGACCCGTCAGTGCATAGTCTTTCAGGTCATAAGCCTTGAGAATAATTCGCCGAAGCGACCAGTTCTGCAGGATAACTGCGTTTTCAGTGATTCGGCTGAAGCTGTCTCGGCTCGATGATGTGTTCAGCTTGACCGAAGCTGCTTCAAACGCGAGTTGCGCGTTTATTGTCGCGGTGATCATCAGGCAGACAAACGCGTTTCGAATGAAACTCAACATCACTCAATGAATTAACGCTCCGGTCAGGCCAAACGTTGAGGCTAAAAAACGCGAGTTCAGCATCCCGCCGATTTCTTTGCTTCCCGCGCCTGCCGCAACAGTGGTGCGACCGCGAATGCAAGCAGCAGAACCCGCTGAATCGGTGGAATCAGGCCCGCTAGCTGTCCACCACTGGGGCGATGTAGTCAAAAATGTAGATGAGATTTCCAGCGGTTGCAACAACCGTAATGGATGTTAAATTCTATAAACCTTTGATTCAATTGGTCGGGGCGGGGCGATTCGAACGCCCGACCCCCTGCGCCCAAGGCAGGTGCGCTACCAGGCTGCGCTACGCCCCGACAAGTGTTGCTCTTTTGAGTTTAGAACACCTCTCCGTATCGATGCTCAGCGTGCCTGCGCGCCTTGCTGCGCTTTCTGCGATTCGGCCCAGCGGAGGTTGTTTCGCGCCAGTACGTAATCGGGCCTGATTCGGAGCGCTTCTCGTCCGGCCTGAATCGCTTCATCCCACCGGTGAAGCGCGTTGTTGGCGGCGATGATGTTGTTCCAGGCTTCGGCGGAATCCTTCTTTAGCTGGAGCGCCATCTTTGCCTCGCGGATGCAACCTTCGAAATCCCCTTTCTGATACGCCTGCAGAGAAAGATTGATCATCGAATCCACCGCGCCCTCGGGGGCAACCTGCGCCGGCTGCCGCGGCTGCATTGCCGCATAACGGCGGACTTCCGGGTCGTCCGGAGCCAGTTGCAGCGTTTCCATCGCCAACGGTTTGAGCTGAGCCCAATCGCCCTTGTCCGCGTACGCCGCGAGCAGCAGCACACGAGAGTTCATATCCGCGCGATTCAGGCCGATCGCTGTCCGCAACTCTCCAATCGCCTGATCGCTCCGTCCTTTGCCACGTAGCCATCGCCCGTAGTAATAGTGCGGTTCGAAGCCGGCGGGGGCGAGCGCGACGGCCCGCCGGAAGTGCGCCTCGGCTTCCGTATCGCGGCCCAAAGCGCCGCAATCGATTCCGAGATTAATCTCCAGCGAGGGATAGTTGGGCGTGTATTGCAGCGCGCGTTCGAAATAATTCAGAGCCACGCGATAATCCCCGGCGGACATTCGCGCCAGACCGTAATTCATGAGACCCCGGCCGTTTCGCGGACTCTTCAGAGTCACGTCTTCCCACAGACTGTCCTGCGTTCGCCAGACCTCGTTGCGGCGGCGAGTTCCCAGGGCGTAGAGGAGCAGCACGCAGAGAGCTCCGGCTACGAGAGGGGTCCGGAATTCGCGGCGCCGTCTCAGGATCGACGCGCCTGTCCAGGCTCCCGCCAGCACGAGGCCAATGAAAGGAAGAAACATGCGGTGATCGTTTTCGACTTCCGCGAGCGGGAAGACCGAAGTGGGAATCAGGCTCAGCGCAAACCAACCGAGTCCGAAAGCCACCGGCCGGGCCGCCGGACGTTTCGAAAAAATGACGATCGCAAAAACGAGCGCGGCAATAAACAGCAGCCCTCCCAGCGCCTCCAGGCTCAGCAGGCTGCTCAGCGCGGAGAGATCGGTATCCGCACTCAGGTGGAAAGGCAGGAAGAACGAGACGAAATAACGGAACCAGACATAAGGCTGGGTGATGAGGTAGCGCCATGCCGAAACAGACCCAGGCGAAAAGCTCTTCGGCGTCATCGCGGCCTGGAGCGCAAGAAACGCAACCGTCAGGGTCAGCGATGGCAATGTCCTCCGAAACACCCGCGGCCAGCTCCCGCGCGACGCATCCTCCTCAAAGAGAAAAATATACAGAGCCAGCAACGCCGGAAAGATCATAGCGGGCGGCTTACAAAGAAAACCAATCGCGACGGGCAGCAGGTAGATGCCCCACGTCCGCCACTTCGGCAGAGCCGCGTAAATCGCAAGGCCGGCAACCACGCCCTCTGTGGACATCAGGTCCGCGCGCTGGATGATGTAATTCACCGTTTCGGCGATCGCCGGATGCAGGCCGAACCACGCTGCCCCAAACCAGGCAATCCAGAGATTTCGCGGATCTGGCTCGACCTTATCGAGAATGGTTCGGAACAGCCACGCCGCGAAAACCAGCAGCGTCAGGAACCACAGGAAAGTGGACAGGTGGAAATAGAAGGTGTTGTAACCTTTGCCCAGCCAGTAGTCGAACGCGAGAGAAGTCGTAACCAGCGGACGCCATGCCTGGTGAGTGGGATAGACGCTGG
>CAZWTH010000366.1:0-5593 GCA_964636715.1 uncultured Solibacteraceae bacterium
GGGCTTCCACACGAAAATGGAGGTACTGCAGAGACAGGCCTACGGCTTTCGCAACTTCAACAACTACAGACTACGGGTTAAGGTAATGTGTTCTTAGAATCGGTCGGAGGCTGGGCTGCCCCCATTAAGTGCGTAGAGCCATTAACCCGAGGCCGTCGTTAAACCTTAAACCGTATTGCTCTTCTAAAATTGGTCGGGGCGAGAGGATTCGAACCTCCGGCCTCCTGGACCCGAACCAGGCGCTCTACCAAGCTGAGCCACGCCCCGACTAAGAAACCAGTTTAGCAACTCACTGTTGCTGACGAAAGCCGCCGAAATCTACGCGCGTTCCGCGTATGTGCCTTCGGCCGTATTCACGCGAATCTTCTGTCCTTCATTGATAAACGGCGGCACCTGCACCACCAGCCCCGTTTCCATCTTCGCCGGTTTGGTCACGTTCGAAACGGTCGCGCCGCGCATGCCGGGCTCGGTTTCCACCACCGTCAGTTCCACCGAGGCAGGCAGTTCCACACTCATCGGCTTGCCCTCGTAGAACTCCACCTTCACCTTGAGCTGGGGGATCAGATAGCTGGTTGCGTCGCCCAGCAGATCCTTTGTCAGATGCATCTGCTCATAGTTCTCGGTGTTCATGAAATAAAAGTACTCGCCATCGTCGTACAGATATTCCATTTCCACTTCGTCGAGAATCGCCTTTTCCACCTTGTCTTCGGAGGAGAACCGGTTTTCGATCATCGTCCCGCTCTTGAGATTGCGCATCTTCGCCTGAACGAAACCGCGAAGGTTGCCGGGCGTCCGGTGATTGACGCTGAAGACCGAGTACAGGTCGTTGTTGTACTTGATCACCATACCTGGACGCATTTGTGTCGCTGCTATCATGCTGCTCTGAAACTCCGGATGTTGAGATTGCGCTGCGGGAGCGAAAGGTCATTATAGCAATGCGTTACGCGGCAATACCTTCCGCAGCGGTATAGCCCAGACACATCACCACCAGGAACATCGTCAGCTCATCCGTTAACCCCAGATTCACGTCGGAAATGCCGGCGATCATCGTCCCGATGACCGCCGCGCTTGCCCAGTGCAGCAGGAACCGCCGCTCGGAGCGCCCCGGCGGCAGACGCCGCAAAGCCTTTTGAAAGTCGAAGAACGCCATCACCAGCGCCGCGGTCAGAAACAGAGCCGCCGGAATCCCGCGCTCCGCCGCGTAATGGATATAAATACTGTGGAGATGTTTATAAAATCCGGATGGCAGCGGCAGCGGAATATCCTTCGGTAAGTACGCAAAGAAGACTTTTTCATTGCCGACCTGCTCCGGCCCCACTCCCAGCAGCGGATGGGCCTGGATCATCTCCCAACCGGTGCGCCACACGATGACGCGGAATGTATTCGAATCGGTTCCCGGTTCGGGATGCACAATGGAATTCACGCGCTCGCGTAATGCCGGCGGACCCACGATGACCGCGGCCACAAGCAGAACGGGCAGGGCCGCGACGGCCCATCGCCGCCAGAACCAAAGCAGATAAATTCCGGCCGCCAGGGCGGCGATCATCGCCATTCGCGTCCAGCTGAGATAAAGCGCCGTGCAGATCAGGACCGCGCATAAAGCAACCGGCCAGGCGCGCTTTTTCGTGATCCGGCCGAACAGCAGAAACGCCACCAGCATCAGCAGCAGATACATCTGCTGGCCGGAAAACGTCATCCAGTGATCCTGCAGTCCGGTGATGCGCTGCGGCAGATAGAAGTGGTAGAAATCGCGATGCAGCGCCGCCGCTTCCATCCACTTGTGCGAGTACTGGAAGAACCCCACGATGGCCGTGTACGTCCCCACGCCCGCCCATGCGATCGTCAGGATTCCGATATCGCGCAGTGTGCGAACTGACGAAAACACCGTCAGGAGCGTCAGGAAGACGATCATCTTGCGCACCTGCGGCAACCCCCCGGCGGGATCGGGGGAAAACGCGAGTGAAAGCAGTGTCCAGAGGAGAAAAAGGCCCAGCGGAATCGCGATTCGGGGCCATCGCAGCGGCAACCCGGAAAGCAGCAGCGCCGTCATTGCCAGGGCCAGCAGTATCTGGGATACCGCGATGCTCACGAGGATCGACACCGCCGCCGCGATCGCAAGCCACGCGCTGAGTTTCCTGAGAAAGGGCGGGGGAACCAAGCAGTCAGTATCTCGCATTGCTGGCGGATGCTATTTCCGTTGCTTCCACAAGCGGATCGTGGCGATGGATGCCTGGGTGTATCCCGGCGGATCCGTGGCCGTGCCGAGGGAATTACGAGAGGTGAGCGTGTTGGTGGTCAACTGGCCGCCCACCCAGGGATCGTGCGCATCCACCAGGTTCAGGATGCAGTGCATCACACCGGCGCGTTTTTCGGGAAAGTCGGATTTCGTTTGCCTGCATTCTCCGTTCCAGTTGACTGCTGCGCGTCCGAGTTGCAGTTCCATATAGAACGTGAAAAGCGCCGGATTCGCCGTCTTGCCGACGCAGGCATGACCGTTGGCGATAGTCTTGACGTTCGAGTTGGTCACACGGCCGTCGGAGGGCCGGCTGGAGATGGACCGGAATGAGTATTGGTCTTCGTAGATGGGCAGGAACCCTGTTTTTACCGTGGCGCAGAAGTCCGTTGGGGCTATGCGGGATTCGCGAACCGACCGGGCGATGTAAATTTCCTCTACCTGAGCGCGCGCGAGGGGCAGAGACGCAAACAGGAAGCCAGATACCCACAGACAGCGGCCAAAAGCGCGGATATTCATCCGCACGAGTGTAACAGGGCTTCAACTCCAGTAATTGCGATCCAGGCTGCGGTACTGAATGGCTTCGGCGATGTGTTTAGCGGCGATGGCGGGAGAGGCATCCAGATCGGCGATGGTGCGCGCGACTTTGAGGATGCGGTCATGCGCGCGGGCGGAGAGGCTCATGCGCTTCATCGCCATTTCGAGAGTGCGTTCGCCGGTGGCATCGAGAGCGCATTGCTGGCGGATGAGGCGAGTGGGCATTCTTGAATTGGTGCAGCCGCGCGATTGCTGCGTCTCGCGAGCCTGATTGACGCGAGTGCGCATGGCGGAGGACGATTCGGTTTCTTCCCCCGCGCGGAGTTCTTTATAGGGAACGGCGGGGACTTCGATCTGGATATCGATGCGGTCGAGCAGCGGTCCGCTGATCTTGCCGAGGTAACGCTGGATGATGGCGGGGGTGCAGCGGCATTCGCGGGTGGGATCGCCGTAGAAACCGCAGGGGCAGGGGTTCATCGCTGCAACGAGCATGAAGCTGGCGGGGAAATTCAGCGTCATGCTGGCGCGCGCGAGACTGACAACCGAATCCTCGAGCGGCTGGCGCAGGATTTCAAGCACGTTACGCGGGAATTCGGGGAATTCATCCAGAAAGAGAATGCCGTTATGGGCGAGGCTGACTTCGCCCGGCCGCGGCATGCCCGCGCCGCCGCCGATCATGCCCGCGTCTGAGATGGTGTGGTGCGGGGCGCGGAAGGGGCGTGACCAGAGGAGTCCGCTGCCCGGCTGCAGAGTGCCGGCGATGCTGTGGATGCGGGTGGATTCGATTGCCTCCTCGAATGCCAGCAGCGGAAGGATGCCGGCGAGGCGTTTCGCGAGCATGGTTTTGCCGGAGCCCGGAGGCCCAATCATGATCACGTTGTGACCGCCGGCGGCCGCCACGAGTAACGCGCGGCGCGCCGTGGCCTGGCCGCGAACATCGCGAAAATCGGGCGCGGTAGACGCCGCAGATTCCTGCGGGGGCGTTGCGCCGGAGCGAACGGGTGAGAAATCTTCCGGGGTTTTGAGCAGCGCAACCACTTCGGCCAGGTGGCGCACGCCGAACGTGCGCACGCCTTCGACGACAGCGGCTTCCGCGGCGTTATCGGCCGGAAGGATAAGGTTCTGGATGCCGTGCTCGCGTGCGCAGACGGCCATCGAGAGCGCGCCGCGAACAGGACGAACGGCACCATCGAGAGAAAGTTCCCCGGCGCAAAGGTGATGGTCGAGTCCTTTAAATGTGCCCATGGCGCCGAGGATGGCGAGGGCCATGGGGAGATCGAAACCGGAGCCTTCCTTACGGACGTGGGCGGGCGCGAGATTGACGGTGACCGCCTGGTTGGGATAGCCGAAGCCGGAATTCATGAGAGCGGATTTGATACGTTCGCGGCTTTCTCGTACGGCAGTATCCGGCATGCCGACGAGCATGAAGTCTTTGGCCATGCCGCCGCGGTAGAGGTCGACTTCGACGTCGACCGGATGGGCGTCGATGCCATAAACGGCGGCGCTTCGGGTTTTGAAAAGTGGCATGGTTGAGAATCCCGCTAGTGGAGATAGTGGGATGGCACGCCGTTTTTCTCTAAAAAGTTTTAATAGAACGTACCGTGCTTCGCGGGGACGATCCGGCGGGACTCGTGGACGAGTTGTCCAGCGGGGGTGCGGTAGTCGACGGCGAAGCAGGATTCGTCGTTACGCGCGCCGGGCTGGAAGACGGCTTTCGCCGAGACGCTCTTCAGAACATCGACGGAGGAGAAGTTGGGAAGCGGATCGCAGGAGATTCGGACGGCGCCATCGGAGCGAAGTCCGGCATCCTTCATCAACTCGGAGGGGATGGCGCGTTCCCGGAATTGCGACATCTTTTTCACCCAGAGGATTTCAAGATTCAGGGCGAGGGCGGCAACGCAGAAGGCGGCGAAGAGCGTCTGCCGGCCGGATTCGCGCAGGCGCGCCGCGGCCGCGCCGGCGATCCAGGCGAGTCCGGCGCTGGCGATATAGGTGAGGCGGCTCGGGACCTGACGCTGATAGGTGAGGAAGCAATAGGGGAACAGGCCGGCGACGATCCAGACGGAGGAGATCGCCAGCAGGCGCCAGTCGCTGCGTTTCCAGCGCCAGAGCAGCACGGCGATCGCAATCACGCCCCAGACGAACAGGAGCCTCCACCAACTGTTCAGCAGAATCAGGAGCCAGGGGGCGGAGAGAGCGAAGCGCGTGTCGTGATAACCGGGAGTTGCGATGCGCGATGTCCAGGTCCAGAAGAGGTACGCGGCTGAGATGGCGAAGAACGGGGCGAGCCCGGCGAAAACGCGGGGGCGGCGACCGGCGCCATCGAAGACGATCGGCAGCAGCATCAGCAGCGCGAAGATCCAGCCCGATTCTTTGGAGGCTATGGCGAAGAGGAACGCGACGAGCGCGGCGGCATACCATTTCCACGATTTCGAACGCAGCCATTGGAGCCAGCAGAGCCACGCCGCGAGGCCGAAGAGAAAGACGAGAAGGTCGGCGGCCGCCGCGGGCCAGATGACGGCTTCCTGATGCCCTTCCTGAACGGCGAAGAAGGCGGCGGCGAAGAAGGCGGCCGGTTCACCGATTTCGATCCAGAGCGTGGTTGCGTAGACGAGCAGGACGCAGAGCGCGTGCAGAACGATGCCGGCGAGGTGAAAAACAATGGGTGAGAAGCCGAAAGCGCGGTCGAGCGAGGCGCTCAGGAACATGTAGGTGGCGCGGGCGCGGAGTTCGTGATTGGCGTAGAGCGGGGCCCAGCCCTGGGCCGCGAACTCGCGGGCGAGGGGGATCTGGCCGTAGTCGTCGACGATGAAGGGGATGTTG
>CAZWTH010000367.1:0-3902 GCA_964636715.1 uncultured Solibacteraceae bacterium
AGTACGTGAAAAACGGCATCACGCAGTGGATTGCGAACTGGAAAAAACGCGGCTGGATCACGTCGCAGAAGAAGCCTGTGATCAATCGCGATCTGTGGGAAGCGCTCGATGGAGAGGTCGCCCGGCATCACGTCCGCTGGACCTGGACCAAGGGTCACGCTTCCCACGCGGACAACAATCGCGCCGACGAGTTGGCCTCGCTCGCAGCCCGCGAACAGCGCTGTTCGTAAAGTGGGGCGGGGCTTCGGCCCTGCCGCAGGCCTTCCGGCCGGCGCGGGTTACAGAAGATGTTCGAGATTCCGCGCAGAGCCGAAGCTCGGCGCGCGGAGCCGAAGCTGCTGCCCCGCATTTTTATTTACGCGCTGTATCGCGCGACAGCCGCTTCATTCCACACGACTCCCGCGCCGGGATCCGTGCTCGCCTTCGCGATTCCGCCCGCCACCTCCAGCGGCCCCGCGACAATCGGATTCCACCAATCCGCGTACTCCAGATAATGCGAAGTTGGCGTCAGACACATCAACTGCGCGCTGATCTCCGGCCACAGATGATTGGAAATCGGAATGCCATGCGCTTCGGCGAGCGCCGCCGTACGCAGCCATCCGGTCACGCCGCCGATCTTCATCACATCCGGCATCATGAAGTCAGACGCACGGGCATCGATAGCCTTCCGCACATCCTGCGGACCCCACCAGTTCTCGCCGCACTGAATCGGCGTGCGAATCTCCCGCGCCACGTGCGCATGACCCTCAAAATCGTGCGCCAGCACCGGTTCTTCAATCCACGTCAATCCCTCATCGTCGATCGCGCGCAACCGTTCCACCGCCGTTGCAGGCAGCAATGACTGGTTGTAGTCCACCATGATCGCGACGTCCGGCCCCGCGGCGCTGCGAATCGCGCGAATGACTTCCAGATCTTCCTGAACCGTCGGGTATCCGATCTTCGCCTTCACACCGCGGAACCCACGCTTCGCCCAATCTTCCGCGACGCGAGCAGATTCCGCCACGCCGTCATAACCGACTGCCCCATAAGCCATGATTGGCTTCTCCGCGCCACCGAGCAACCGCACGAGCGAAACGCCGTGCATGCGCGCGAGCGCATCCCACAATGCCATATCGATCGCCGCCACCGCCATGCCGACCAGTCCCTGCATGCCCAGCAGCCGGAATCGCGCGGCGAACCGGTCGGCGATCGCCGCCGGGGCAAGCGCTTCCCCCGCGATCGTTTCTCCCAGATTGCGGATGAGGTCAGCCGTCGGCTTCAGCGCCGCCGGCGTGTACGTGAAGATCAGGCTGTGACCGCTCGTCCCGTCGTCGCAGATCACATCGGTCAACACCAGCGGGGATTCGCTTAGCGCGCCGCTCGCCGTTCGATGCGGAGGAACAATCGGAACGCGCGCCGCGCGCACGCGCAATTCACGGATTTTGGTCCGGCCACTTACTGCCGTCCGCACGCCACTCTGAACGCTGCTGCTCATCCCGACATCATGCGCCTTTTGGGTTGGTTTGTACAGGGCCCCGTAACGCTCTCCGCCCCACGTTAAAATCAGCGTATGGCTAATGAAACCAACGCGGTGTTCGATACAACCGAAGGGCGCTTCAAAGTAAAGTTCTTCGACAAAGAAGCTCCTAACACGGTTAAGAACTTTACCGACCTTGCCGAGGGCGTGAAAACGGGCAAGCCCTTCTATGACGGTTTGATCTTCCACCGGGTCATTCCGGACTTCATGATTCAGGGCGGATGCCCGCAAGGCACGGGCCGCGGCGGTCCCGGCTACAACTTCGCGGATGAGTTTCATCCTTCGCTGAAACATACGAAACCCGGCCTGCTTTCAATGGCAAACGCCGGTCCCAACACGAATGGCAGCCAGTTCTTCGTGACTGTCGCGGCAACGCCCTGGCTCGATAACCGCCATTCCATCTTCGGCGAAGTAGTGGAAGGCTATGACGTGGTTGAGAAGATTTCCAAATTGCCGCGCGATGGTTCCGACCGCCCCAAGAAGGACGTCCGGATCAACACCGTGACCATCGAACGGAGTTGAACCCCGTCTCCGCAGCCGCTCCGAATCAGGGGATCGAGGCGCGCACGGCGCTCTTCGGCGGCACCTTCGATCCCATCCATAACGCCCATTTAGCGGTAGCAGGCGAAGCGGTATCGCGGCTCGGCGTCGAACGAGTTCTGTTCGTGCCGGCCGCGAATCCGCCGCACAAGCCCGGCGCCGCGATCGCTTCCTGGGAAGATCGCGTGCGCATGGCGGAACTGGCGTGCGCGGCGGATCCACATTTCGAAGTCTCGCGCGCCGAAGAAAACGCGAATCCAAGCTATTCGATCGACACGATTGAAAAGCTGCTGGCCGCCGGTTCCGGACCTCTCGCGTTTCTGATCGGCGCGGACGCCTTCGCCGACATTCGCACCTGGCGGCGCTGGCAGGATGTGGTTCGGCTGGTGGAATTCATCGTCGTCACGCGGCCCGGCGCCCGTTACGACACCCCACCGAACGCGCGCGTCTGCGAATTGAACGGACTCGATCTTCCGGTTTCCTCATCCGCGATCCGCGAAGAGATCGCCCGCGGCGCCCGCGATCTCCCCATCCCCTCCGCGGTTCTTCGGTACATCCGCGAGCGCGGATTATATGGTGCAAAAGCGCGGCACAGCGCTCCGGAAGCCTGAAAATACAGGCTGATCGCGCTCCTCTGTTCAAAAATCTTCAGAAATTTTAAACTCAGCAACCGCAACCGCTTAGCGTGAAATTCACGAAAAACGGAGGCGGGATTTTTTGACGCCCGATGCTAATGCTGTTGCAGGAGCAGCATGGGACCCCTTCGAAAAACACTTATAACGCTGAGCGCGGCGGCCATTCTTCTGCCGGTTCTTTGCGGAATCGCCTCAGGCCAGAACCCACTCACGACCATTCAGGACACATTGTTCAACGCCGATGGCGCACGCTATAACGGCACGCTGGTGATTCGCTGGAGCACGTTCGACACGCAAAACCCCGGCACGATTATTCAGCAAAGCAAGAGCGTACAGGTAGTGAACGGAAATCTGCTGGTGCAACTGGCGCCAAACAATACGGCGCAGCCCCCCGCCAATCTTTACAGCGTTTTCTATCACAGCGACGGCAATCAGCAGTACACGGAAACGTGGACCGTACCGCCGAGCGCAACGCCGCTGAAGGTCGCGCAGGTTCGCACCGGCGGCGGCGTGGGCGGCGGTGGAGGCGATGGATCCGCCGGCGGCCTCACCGGCACGCCGGAATCCACCGTCACCAACCTGGTTTCAGACCTGAACGCGCGTCCGATCAAAGGACCGGGCTTCGGTACGGGCGCCGTCGCGGTTGTCAACCAGGACGGCCAGATCGAAACCGTGGTCGGCAATCTGGGCGACTGCGTGTTCGTCGATGGAACCACCGGGCCCTGCACCGCGGGCCTCACGCTGCCCTCGTTCGTCAATGGCGAGGCGCCCGTGGGACAGATCAACGGCCTCAACGCGACTTTCACTCTGGCGAACTCGCCGGCCACATCCAGCCTGCTGCTGTTTCGCAATGGCCTGCTGCTGAAAGCCGGCGTCGATTACACGCTCAACGGCTCCACAATCCAGTTCGCCTCCATTTCGATTCCGCAGACCAATGACACTCTCTCGGCGCAATATCGCATCGATCCGGGGAACGGCGTCACCGATCCCGGCCTGGCCATCGGTCCCAGTGGCGCCCCAGGGGCAAACGGCTGCGGAGCGGCAGCGATCTCGAGCAAGAGCGCCGCCTATCAGATCGTGCCTGGAGATAACGGCGCGCTTCTCATTCAAAGCGCGAACGCAGGATTCTCTCTGCCGGTAACGGTTCCGCCCGCCGGCTGGTGCGTCGCTCTGCTCGATACCAACAACGCGAACGTCACGGTAAACAGCAG
>CAZWTH010000368.1:0-20323 GCA_964636715.1 uncultured Solibacteraceae bacterium
GACCGTAAGCAGTACGGGATGACGCACGGGATTCCGTTGGTGCATATTGCGGACCGCGTGGAGGTCAATGTGGATATGAAGATCCATCGCACGAGCGGGCCGCGGCCGATTCAAAGCGCGAAATAAAGGAGAGTCAGCGCAGCCAGCGTTCTGTTGCCGGTTGAAATGGCGGCTGCGGTGGCGGAGGCGCGGCGAGCAAGGATTCCGAGACGGCGCCGAAGCGGCGGTCGCGGTGGTGAAATTCGCCGACGGCGGAGCGGAGGGCGGCGGGCGTAAAGTCGGGCCACATGCGGCGGGTGAAGATCAGCTCGGCATAAGCGGATTCCCAGAGGAGGAAATCGCTCAGGCGCTGTTCGCCGCCGGTGCGGATGAGCAGGTCGACCGGGATGGTTTCTTCTTCGAGCGCGCCGCGCCGGGCGGCTTCGACGATGGCGGCGCGCGCGGAATAATCGACCGCAAGACGGAATTCGAGGGACGTACAGTGGCGCGTGGTGGCCTCGGCCTGTTCGATGGCGCGGAGCAGGGGATCGGGAAGGCGGTCGCGGCGGCCAATGACGGTGACCCGCACGCCAGCGTCGCGCAGTCGCGGGGCTTCGCGTTCGAAATAGCAGACGAGGAGAAGCATGAGCGCGTCCACTTCCTCCGGCGGGCGCTTCCAGTTGTCGGCGGAGAAAGCGTAGACCGTGAGGATGCCGATGTTCAGGCGCGGCGCCGTCTCGACGATGCGGCGGAGCGCTTCGGCTCCGGCGCGATGGCCTTCGAAGCGCGGCAGGTTGCGTGCGGCGGCCCAGCGGCCATTGCCATCCATGATGATCGCGACGTGCAGAGAACTTTGTTTCATAAAGTATATGGGCAAATTTTTTTTATCCGTTTCGCGTGGCGCGAATCAGCGTTTCCATGTGGGTGAGATAGCGTTCGAGCGCGGTGCGCCCGCTGGAGGTAAGCCGGTATTCCGTGCGGGGGACGCGGCCTTCGAATTTCTTTTCGACAGTGATGTAACCGGCGTCTTCGAGCTTGCGGGAGTGGACGCTGAGATTGCCGTCCGTGGTTTCGAGCAGCTTCTTGAGTTCGGCGAAGGTCAGAACGTGGTTGACCGCGAGCGCGCTCACGATGGCAAGGCGCAGGCGTTCGTGGATGACGCGGTCGAGCGAAGCGGTGCCGCCGCCCGGCATCCCATGGACGCCGCCGACGAGCTCGGGTTCCGGAAGATGTTTGCGCGCCGCGGATGCTTTAGCCGCCATAATGCCTCGCGATAATCCAGCCAAAAACGATGTGCAGGCCGCCGAAGCCGATCGCCATCAGGATGTCGAGCCAGGCGACGGGCGAGATAGCGGCGATGGCGCCGAGCACGAGAAACAGAACCCCCATCAGGGGAACCACACGGACTGAAAACGCTCCGGCGCACGCCACGCCAGCGCCGTAGAGCAGCAGCCAGACGGCGGGCAGGAAATGGACGAAGCCCGCCTGATTGAGCATGAGAGTCAGAATGGCGCCGGCCACCAGGGGCGGGGCCATTGCGAAAACGAAGCGGTGGAAAGGCCGGGAGAGCAGCGCACTGCCGGCGAGACGAGCCTTGCGCGCGGAAAATCCGATGCCGATCGCAAGGGCGAGCAGCGCTTCGCCGATCCAGATAGCGAGCCAGGAGCGCGGGCCGGCGCTCAGGTGCGCGGCGAAGGCGGCGAAAAAGGCGGTTGCGCCCACCAGCATCCCGCCGACGCCCGGAACGGCGGTGAAGGAACCGGCGTTTTCCATGGCGCTGCGGATGAAACGCAGGTTGTCCATGGCCTGATCGTGCAGGCCAATGGTTTTCGCGGGATCGCTCGAAGAGCGGATGGGGCGAACGGCTCCCATGGGTTCAGTATATGAAACGGCGGAGAACTTTGCAATACAAAGTTTATGGGAAAAGTACCAGTCCGTCAGTTGGAAAGGACGTGTTGGGGGGAGTACGCTAAGGGAGGAACGGAGTTTTCCGGAGCATGACCACGATCGAAATTTCGGATGAACTGGCGGCTGCGTTGAAGGGAATGGCGGCGGCGGAGGGCCTGACACTGGATGCCTGGCTGGAACAAGTAGTCGCCGAAAATGCCCTGCCCGAAACCGAAGAGGAGGAAAGCGCCAAACTCGAATGGCTTAGGGCCGCCGCGAAGGAAGGTTTCGACGCGATTGATCGGGGCGAGTACACGGAGTTGAAGTCGCCCGAGGAACTCGATCATTTCATGAACCAGATATACGAAGAGGTAAAGCAAAACCTCGCCGCAGAACGGCGCATTGGCGGATGATTCCGGTTTGAATATTGTCCTCTCGGATCCCGCCAGGCGGGATATGGCTGTCATTCTGGAACGGAGCTTGTGGGGATTTGGCGAGGCGGCCGCGCTGCGTTACAAAACTCTCATCCGTCAGGCGCTCCGGGACATTGCCGCCGATCCCGAACGTATCGGCTCGGTCAGCAGGCCCGATCTCGCGCCGGGGGCGCGCACCTACCACTTACGGCTCAGCCGTCACCGGGTAGCGGGCGATCGCGTCAAAGAGCCAAGACATCTTGTGCTGTATCGCCGCAGAGACGGCGGGATTAAAGTGGCCCGCATTCTTCACGATGCTCAGGATCCAAAGAGACATCTATCCGAATCCGATTGGTCGCATTGATTCAGCTATCGAGTGATGCCGCGCGGCGCATGCGTTCTCTTTCGGCGTTAAACTCGCAGCCGAACAGCGCGATGATGGCGAGCAGATACATCCAGATCAGCAGCGCGATTCCGGTTCCGATGCTGCCGTAGAGCAGGTTGTAGTTGGTGATGTGACGCTCGTACCAACTGAATCCCAGGGTTGCCAGCATCCAGAGGATGGTAGCGAGGAATGCTCCGCCCCACAGGCCGCTCCAGCGCTGTTTCCGGAACGGGCCGTAGTAATAGAGGATCGTCGTCAGGCTCCAGAAGGCGCCGAACGCGATCGCGTAACGAATGGCGCGGAACGCGAAGGCGAGCCATCCGGTCAGCGGAGTGAAAGCCGGGTCCATCTTCAGGAGCCGCATGAGCGCGTGTTCCACGGTGCCGCCGAACAGGACTAAAGACGACGCCCCGAGCATCGGAATCGCCGAGAGTGGGACCAGCGCCAGTCCGATGCCGATATGCGCGAGCATGGACCGGGTTTTCGGCACACGGTAGGCGGCGTTGAAGCCGTCGATCAGGCTCTTGATCACGCTCGATGCGGCCCAGAGCGAAAGCAATACGGCGAGCACCAGCAGTCCCGCGGGGCGCTGGCCGCGATAACGGAATTGTTCCAGAACCGCGCCTTCGGTTCCGGCGGGCAGCACGTGCGAGAGAAAGAACGCGAACTTCTGGCGCACGTAATCGGCGCGAATCTGGATGGAGAGCGCCGCGGACGTGGTGATGATCGGGAAAAGCGAGAGCAGCCCTGAATAAGCCGCGCCCTTCGCCAGAGCGAAAAGCCCGTCATCGGCGGAGGCGACGAGCGTCCGGCGCAGCAGCCAGGGAAGTTGTCGCAGTGTTCGCCTCACGAAGCTTTATGGTGTCACAGGACCGGTGGGAAGGCGAATGTGGAAGTGTGCGCCGGTACCGTTGCTTTCGGCCCAGAGGTCGCCGCCGTGATCGAGAAGAGTCTGGCGGGAGAGCGCGAGACCGAGTCCGAGTCCGTTCTTGCCGGAGGTGACGAATGGCTGGAAGAGCCGCGCGCGGACAGATTCCGGAATGCCGGGGCCGGTGTCGCGAACCTCAATGTGAAGGCCGTCGCTTCGGGGGGCGGCGGAGATCGATATCTGGCCGCCAGCGGGCATCGCTTCGATCGCGTTCGAGATAAGATTCAGGAACACGCGCTCCATGCGGGCGCGTTCGAGCGGCAACTCGACCGATTCATCCACCGAGACGCGAATCGTCACGCCATGTTCGGCCGCCGCGGGCGAGAGGATATCGACCGCGGCCCCCACCACTTCGCTCAGGCGGCAGGTTTCCGGCGGACTGATGCGGCCGCGCGAAACGTCCGCCAGTTCGCGGAGCATCTCATTGATCACGCGCGAGGAGCGATAGATATTTCCCGCGAGGCGCTGCAACTGATCCGGGCTGAGGTCGCCGTCCATCATCATTTCCGCGCCGCCGTAAATGGAGGCGAGAGGATTGCGCAGGTCGTGCACGATGGAGCTCGAAAGCTGCCCGATTGTGGAAATGCGCTCACGCCGGATGAGCTCTTCGCGCGCGCTCTGGATGGAGCCGGACATCGCGTTGAAGGTGCGGGCGAGCCGCCCCAGTTCGTCATCGCCATGCACAGGCACCTGCGCGCCATAGCTTTCGCCCGCGATGAGGGCGGCGGCCTGATCGAGCTGGCGAATGGGATGGAGAATGCGCCTCGCGAGCAGAACGCTGACCGCGAGACCCGCGATCACCGCCGCCAGCCAGATCAGAAACAGGCGCGTTTCGAGAGCGTTCAGATCGCGGCGGACGGAATCGTAGTTGTGCAGGATAAGGAGATCGCCCGCGGGGGCGCCGCTGAAATCGTGCAGTGTCGTGCCGAGGACCGCGAATTCCGCGTTGGGCAGACGAAGATCCTGCACGTCCGGACTGCGCCGGTACTGTTCCGAGATGGCGCGCGTTTCGGCTTCACTCAGAGTCGATGCCACCGGGAGCCCGCCGGCAAGGAAGACAAATTCGCTGCCGCCGGTACGGTCCCGCAGATCGCGGACTACGTCCTCATCCACCGGAAAGCCGGCCACGAGAACGTTGAGGAGCCCGGGCCCGCTCTGCGTCTGCACGTAGACGGGCGTTACGACAAGCTCATAGAGCGTGCCGCCCTCATAGGAGAAGCCATCCGATTGCTCCGGAAAACGGCGGGCCGCATCGCGCACTACGCCGAACTTGCCGCGATCGGGCAGTTTTCCGCCGAGCGAAGCGATGACTTCACCCTGCGGATCGGTCACCAGAAAAACGCCGCCGCCGCTGGTTTGCGCGACGCGCGACCAGAATTCGGCGGCCGTGTCCTGAATGGTGGCGCGGTCATTGGTCTGGAAGGCGCGGCGCACGTCGGACATATTGCTGAGCGCGCGGCTGATGGAGCGCAGCAATTCCTTGCGAGCCTGCCACAAGGATTCATATGCGCGCAGGCTGCCCTGCACTTCATTGCGCAGATTTTCGGAAAGAGTCCTGCGCGTCACATCCTGCACGAACCAGCCCGCGGCTGCGAGCAGGAGCGTGATCGCGACAGACGTGGAGAGCACAATCTTGCCGAGCAGGGAATGGCGCGGAGGCAGGGTCATTCGTGCGTGCCTGGATAAAAGGTCTTGTCGTCGGGCGGCGGCGCGTAGTCGTGGCCGTATTTATTCTTATGCGGGGCCATCAGGTAACCGGCTTCGGAAACCACGATGGGCGGCAGGCGCAGACCGTCCGCGCCGACGACGACGCGGCGCGCGAGGGACTGCAGGGTTTGTTCGGTGGCGCGCTCATGGAACACGCTGAGATCGTAGGTGCCGGGCGGTACGTCGAGACGAAATGAGCCGTCGTGCGGCGTGGTGGTGAAGTGCGGCGTGGAGAGCACCAGGATGATCGCGCTCATTGCGGGATGGATATTGCAGAACACGCGCACGATGCCTGGGCGCTGGAAGCGGACGGTTTTCGACGTACCGGGCGGGTAAAGGCCGACATCGAAAATCTGCCCGCTGTAAGTGGAAAACGCGTTGTGGAAGATGGGATCCTCATTGGGGAAATCGATCTTCGTCCCGGCGATCACGGGGAGCACATGCGGCGTGAAGGTCTTGTTCTTCTGCAGCATAACGGCGTGTTTCTCCGGAACCGCGGCTACGGGATGCGCGATGTCCTCGAGCGAGATGACGACGCCCGAAAAATCGCGATGGCGCGATACGGCGTCGTTGCGCGACTCGCGCAGTTCGATGGAGCCCGATACCGTCGCCGCGGAGAGCCCCGCCGCGGCGAGCAGGCTAGAACAGATAAGCGAGCGCCAGATCATAGTGGTTGTTCCGGCGCAGACCGGAAGAGATGTAGTCCGTCCGGGTCTGCGATGCTTCGAAAGCCGCGAGAATATTGGGCGCGAGCTTGTACACAATGTTACCCGCGTAGCTCAGGTTGCGGCGAACGCTGTTGGCCACCAGATCGGCGGCGCGATCTTCCTCTTCGCCGCCGAAGAAGTGGAATGACAGGCGATTGGAGGGGAACAGAGAAAGCTGGCTCCATCCACCCGCCGCATGAACGCCAATGATGCTGCCGTTCGGAAGCACGGTGAAGCCCTGGCGCATGGCGCCGAGACCCGCATCGTTCGTGCCGCGGAACCACGCGCCGGAGACTTCGAGGAATCGGGCGGGCTTCGCGAGCCAGTCCATGGTCACCAGGCGGGAGTCAATGGCCTGCCCATTCACGTGGGTCGTGCTGAAGTGCATACCCGGCGCGAATTCGATACGCCGTGTTTCGCCGCCGCGATAAAAAAGGAAGCGGCCTTCGTAAGCGGGACGCTGGCGCTCGAGGATGACGGCGGGCGCGGTGGCGGGCGCGACTTCAGCAGTTTCGTAGATGCCGCCCTGGGCGCGGAGACCCATCGCGTCGTTGCCGAAACGGCGCTCCACGCGAATCTGCGGCTGCCAGTCCCAGAGATTGCCGGCGCCGGTCAGTGGCGCGAGCCCCACCTGTGCGAGCGACATCGGCTCGCGGGGAGAAACGATGGGCTTGTCCTGTCCCGCGGTAATCGTGTAGTTCTTCCAGGCAAGGTCGATGGTGGCGAGCCGTACGCGGAAAAGATTGTTGTTCGGAGCGGCGCTGCCGCCCCAGAAATCGAAATAAGCGGAGCCGCTGGCCTTGCCGCCGCCGGGAAGATCCGGGCCGTAGAACTTGAGACCGACGACCGTCTGGCGAAAAGTAGCGCCGGTGGAAGATTGTCCCTGATTGAGCTGCGCGGTGACAGGAACCTCGCCGCCGCCGCCGAATCCGCCATTGTGAAATGCGTTGAACAGCAGCATGCCAGTAAGGGCGACGGGCATGCGCTGCGAGGTCTCGATGCGCGTCTGGGCCAGATCCTGCGTGCGGGTTTCGAGAACATCGATGCGCTCGGCGACAGTCGGTGTGGACGGGGGTGTCTCGCCATCCGCCGGGGCTGGCGGCGACGCGGCGGGTGGCCGCGTGGCGCTGACTTCCTGGCGAAGCTCGCGAAGCTCTGACAGAAGCTCCGCATTTTGTTTTTCCAGCCGGTCGAGGCGCTCCATCACTTTCTGCATGTCGCTATTGGACGGGGCGGCGGATTGCGCGAGCGACAGGGCGGGGACACACGCGCAGACAAAGACGATTCCGGAGATTCGCATCAACATAACAGTTGCTCCAGTTTGCGGCGGACGGCCGCCGGGGAATACGGTTTGGAAAAGAACGCATCGGTGCCCGATTCGAGCGCGCGCTGCGGAAGGCGAGGATCGCTGTCGCCGGAAATCATAATAATGGGAAGCCGCGCGTAGCGGTTCCCGGCGCGGAGTTGCCGGATGAGATCGAAGCCGTCGCTGTTCGGCATGTGCAGGTCGGTGACCACGGCCGAAATTTCGGCATCGTCGCGCAGCAACCGGACGAGAGCCGCGGCGGGGCTCCGCACAACGGCGGTCTTCACGTCCGGCAGGGCTTCGAGGGCGATCTGGAGGGTCTCAGCGCAGGCTTCGCTGTCTTCCACGATCAGAACCGTTCTCATGGCAGGAATCGGTAGCCGACTTTATGTAGTGTCAGAAAATGCCGCGGGCAGTTCGGATCGGCTTCGAGCTTCTGGCGGAGGCGAACCACGTGAGCGTCCACGGTACGCGTGTTGGGGAACGACTCGTAGCCCCAGACGGAGTTCAGAATCATGTCGCGCGAAAGCGGGCGGTCCGGGTTCTGCAGGAAGAACGTGAGCAGGTTGTATTCGGCTGGCGTGAAGCGGATTTCCTGATCGCGGCGCGTGACCACGCGGCGGTCCAGATTCACTTCCACGTCGCCGAAAGCGAGGACTTTCTGCTGGCTGCCCGGCTGGCGGCGCAGCACGGCCCGAATGCGCGCCAGCAGTTCGCGCGTGCCGAAAGGCTTCACCACGTAGTCGTCGGCGCCGATTTCGAGCAGCAGAACTTTATCGATCTCCTCGCCGACCGCGCTGAGCACGATGATCGGCGTGCTCGAGCCGGAACTGCGCAGCCGTTTGCAGACTTCGACGCCGGTCAGGCCGGGAAGGCGAAGATCCGTAATGACAAGGCTGGGTTTAGCCAGGATGGCCTGATCGAGGCCGGTCTGGCCGTCCGCCGCGAGGATGGCGCGGAAGCCTTCGCGCTCCAGGAGGATGCCGATGGTGTCACGAAGACTGTCGTCGTCATCGATTACGAGGATAGTTTGCACGGCAAGGCGATTTTAACGCGGAGAAGGCCCTACCCGCCGCATCCCCCCGGACGGGCCTGCGGATTTTACAACTCTTTTACAACCCAGGCATGCTGGCGGACGAATTCCGGCGCAGAATAGATTCAGTTGCGCCGCTGTGCGAAAGTAATTCCCGAGTTTAAAAGACTTCAGGGGTGAGCCAGCGAGCGCTGCGGGAGTGCATGGGCTGTACAGGGCGGCCCGTGCCTCCCGCTTTTTATTTGGCATCAGAAGGACCAGAGCAGGCTGGTGTAGCCGGTATTGGCGCGGTAATTCTGGTTCTGCGAAAGCCCGCCGAACTTTTCGCGATAGCCGTAGTACTGATAACCGGCGTTCCACCGCAGCTTTTCCCGCAGCTGGATGGAAAGCCGTACGAGCGGGGCGTGGTACGTGAGCGGGAACGTTTGGACGTTATAGAAAACCTGCTCCGGAGCGGAAGCCTGCGGCGCGAGAGCGGCGCGACCGTCGCCCGTGTCCTTCGTCAGGTTGTAGCCAAGATAGAGCTCGGCGCGTTTCATCGGGGTCAGGTGAACGCCAAGGTTTACTGAGTGGATATTGCTGACGTAGATGGAACTCAGGCCGCTCACGAGCGAGGGGAACGGCGTACCCGCGAAGAACGCGATGCCGCCGATGCTGTCAAGATGCAGCTTCGAATACGATGCGTCGAAGGAGAGCCGGGATTTCGGCGTCCATGAAGCATCTGCCGTATACGTACGGGCGCGCGAGCTGTATGACGTGATCGTGATGGAGTTGTTGTTGTAGTTCTGCTGATAGGCGGCGCCCAGCGTGACGGTCTTGCGCCGGTACTGCGCGCGTCCGTAGAGCGTATGATAATTCGCCTGGCTGATGGGGACGAACGGCGTGCTGTTGCGGCCCACTTCGCCTTCGACGTGGACACGCAGTCCGGTTACAGGCAACCAGTTGATGCCGGCGGCGCCCGCCCAGATGTGGTTCGATTGCCCGGCGCTGAACGTACCCTCTGTGGAACGGATCTGGCGATCGGCGTAGCGGAGGCCGGTGAAAACGTCGAATTTCTTCGAGAAGCGATAGCGGACGTCTGTGGAGTTCGTGACAAGACGAATGCCGAGGAACTGAAAGTTGACCTGGCCAAACACGACCCCGCTGTTGTTGATCTGAGTGAATGCGTTATCGCCCAGTGTGCGGATATTGGCGACCGAAGTGTTGCTGACGACGGTCAGTGGTGAAGCCGGGAAGAGCGTCAGGTTGAAATCGCCGGTCAGTACGGGGCGATCGCCGTTGCCGGTAACAGCGACCTGGAGGTTCTGTGCGTTTCCGAAGCGGTCCGTGCCGGTAGCGAGTTCGTTCTGAATGAAATCGCCGCGGCCTCCGGAATGAGAAGCGCGCGCGTTGATCGCGACCCATTTGAATTCGCCATTGAGATTCCCCATCCAGCTCGGAGTACGGCCGCGCCAGGGCGCGCCCTGCTGAAAAGTCTGGAGCACTGTTCCCGTGGGGCCCGTTTCCGGCGCAATCACGCTGCCTGCCGAATCTTCCCTGAAGTATTCCCAGCGCCGCTGCACGGTGAGCCGGAACGCGCGGAGAAAGGTCGTGTCGAAGCCAACGCGGTATTCGTTGTATTCGCGGCGCGTGTCGCGGAACAGCGGAAAAATATCGCCCTGCGTGTTGAACTCCTGCTCGGTGGTGAGGGCGGGGCCGCTGTCCGTCATGTGTCCGTAGCCCAGACGGATGCGGAACGCGCTCTGCGGCATCAGGGTCAGGTCGTGATCCTGCCAGCGATGCGTGGTGTCTTCGAGATGATTGCCGGAAGCGACGGTCAGGCCGGGATTGAAGTAATCGTTCGAGCGCCACAGCAGATCGTAGCGATAAATCCGGTTCTTCTGGATGCGGAACGTGGCTGACTGATAAGGATCGTTCCCGAGACCCGAAGTGTTCAGAACAATTTCGTCGAACCAGTTGCCTTTGCCATTGAGTGAATGCAGCGAGAGCGCGCTGTTCAGCAGGCGGATGCCGTTGCGGTAGTTCACGTCGCTGCGGTACTTACCTTCATTGCCGCCGACTTCCGCGAACCGGTAGCCGAGTTCCCAGGACTGCGTAATGTTGTAGTTGCCGAGGGTCGCGCCTGCGCCGGCAACGTCCTGTTGGGCGTGCAGAAGCGGCGCCGTCAGCAGCGCGGCCATGCAGAGTACGCGTCTCATCGCAGGAACCTCGGGTCGGCGTTCGAGCCATGGATGCGCACATGGCACTGCGTGCACTGTTGGAATTTCGGATCGAGCATGTTGTGCGAGCCGGATTGCGTGAAGACACCCAGATTTTCGCGGCCGTAAGTCCCCGCGCCGTTGTGGCATTCGAGGCACACCGTGAAGACCACCGGCCGCTTCAGTAATTTGGCGTTGGTGGATCCGTGCGGTACATGGCAGCCCATGCAGCCCTCCACGCGCACGCTCGCATGTTCGAACGTGAACGGTCCGCGCTTATCGACGTGGCACTTCAGGCAGGGCTCCTCGTTATCGTGCGAGGCCGTGACCAAAGCCGCTCCGGCGCCGGTGCGCCACGACGGCGCGAAATTGCCGTGCGGATTGTGGCAGTCCGTGCACTGGATCGCGCCTTCGTTGACGCGATGTCTGGCCGGCATGTTGAACTGCGCCCGCACATCGGTGTGGCAGCCGTAGCAAAGTTCGTTCTGTTGTTTCGCCAGCAGGAATTTCGGCTGCGTGGAGCCGTGGATCGAATGGCAGTTCGTGCAGACAACGTCGGCTTCGGTATGGGCCGAGCGGCGGATGTTGGCTTTCGAAAAATCCTTCGCGTGGCAGGTCAGACAGGTATCGATGACCTGCGACGGCGACATCCGCGAAAATGCGCGGATCGTCGCCGCGCCCCCACCCGCCGCGATGTGATTTTTCCCGGGTCCATGACAGCCTTCGCAGCCGGTTTTATCCGGCGCCTCCCTGCCTGAGGCGATCGATTTGTAGTGCGGATTTTTATAGAACTGCTGCGCGAGATCGGTGTGGCACGTTCCACAGAGATCGTTGCCGGTATATGAATTCGCGCCCGGCGGCGCCTGAGCGAAGGCGGCAGAGAGAAGGAAAACAGCCAGGGCAAGCGAGCGCATCTGTCATCAGAATAGGAGGAACCGAAATCGGGGGTTGTTGGGGAAATGTCAACAAGTTGTACCGGATGCTGACCGGAGGGAAGGTGATTTTACAGAAATTTCACAACTCAGCGACATAGCGCCGCCTCACTTCAGACAAGCTGTCACAGAGAGGGGAAGTACCCATGAAATTAGTGCCCATGAAATTCAGGCTGAACGTATCGGTGTGTCTATTTGTTTTATCCGCCGCGGGCATGGCGCAGGCGCAGACCGGCGCGAATTCGTATCGCGTCGTGAATCTGGTGTCGAATGTTGCGGGGGTGGCGGCGCAGACCGATCCCGGAATGGTGGACCCGTGGGGATTTTCGAATCCCGGCACGCCGTTCTGGCTTTCCGATCATGCTTCGGGGCTTTCCACGGTCTACGCGGCGACCGGCGTACCCAATGCGGCCGTGATTGTCACCATTCCCGCGGCGAGTGGTTCGGGCACGGGCAAACCCACCGGACAGGTGCAGAATTCGGCGGGCGCCGCGTTCAAGCTATCGAACAACGCCAACGCGAGTTTCATCTTCGCGAGCGAAGACGGCGTGATTACGGCCTGGAACAATGCCATCGGCAAAGTGGCGGAGATCGAAGTGAACAACTCTTCGAAGAACGCCGTCTATAAAGGACTGGCGATCGGCACAAGCGACGCGGGCGGCACGCTCTATGGCGCGAATTTCCGTTCGGGCAAGATCGATACGTGGGGCCCGGGCTTCGCGCCCGTGACGCTGGCCGGATCGTTCGCGGATTCGCAGGTCCCGGCGGGTTATGCGCCGTTCAATATCTGGAATATCGGCAACAAACTCTACGTCGAATATGCGAAGCAGGATAGCAATCAGTTCCTGGACGTGGGCGGACCCGGCACGGGCTATGTCGCAGTCTTCGATCTGAACGGCAACCTCATTACGCATCTGGTTTCCGGCGGCGCTCTGAATTCGCCGTGGGGCGTGGCGATCGCGCCCGCCGGCTGGGGGCAATTCGGTGGCGCGCTGCTGGTGGGGAATTTCGGCGACGGCAAAATTAACGCCTATGACGCGACAAAGGGAACTTTTCTCGGCACGCTGCAGGACACGAATGGAAATCCGATCGCGATTTCCGGACTCTGGGGGATCGTGTTCGGGACGGGAACGAAGGCGGACGTGAACACGCTCTATTTCTGCGCGGGCATGCCGAATGGCTCCACGGTTGCGCGCGGTCTGCTGGGTACCATTGCGCCGCCATCGGCCGTGACGGCGGTTGGAAACGCCGCCAGCTGGCAAATCAGCCCGATCGCTTCGAATGAAATTATCGTCATCGGTGGCCAGACAGTGGGAGCTGTGCCACTGACTTCCGCGACGATTCCGGCCACAGGCAGCATTGGGACGACGCTCGCGAACGTCACCGTGACCATCAATGACGTGAAAGCGCCGATCCTCTACACCACCGGTTCCATCACCAGCGTCATTGTTCCGATCCTGCCGAGCACCACGACCAGCGCGGATATTGTGGTCCAGACGCCCGGCCAAACGACAAAAGCCTTCACGGTCCCGGTGGCGCAATCGTCTCCCGGCCTCTTCGCGCTGAACCAGGCCGGTACAGGTCAACTGGTGGCGATGAATCAGGATGGAACGCTCAACTCTTCCACGAACGCTGCCGTGTCGGGATCGATCGTAACTGTGTTCGCCACGGGTACGGGGTTGACGAACCCGGCCGGCGTCACGGGCGCTGTGCAGATCGACCCGCTCCTCCCCCTGCAGAAAACTTCCATGACGATCGGGGGACAGCAAGCCACCATCATTTACGCCGGAACGCCGCCCGGATTTCTCTCCGGTCTGACGTTGGTCCAGGCCACGGTGCCGAGCGGTTTGACGGCGGGGGCCGTGCCGGTCGTGCTGACGTCCGGTACGGTTGCAACCACACAGACCGTGACGATTGCCGTGAAATAAGCACGGAGAAATAACCCGCTGCATTCCCGCGAGCGCTCTTTCGAAGTCTGAATGAGTGAATGAGAAAAGCTGCGTTTCTTTTAATCCTGGCTCCGGTGTTCCTGGGCGCTTATGAATTTGGCCCGAATCCCGGCTACACCGGAGCTCCGAATGACAACCCAACCGCATGTATTTCCGCGGGCTGTCATGTCGGCACGGTGAACTCCGGGCCGGGCAATGTGAAGATCACGCTGCCCGCCGGAAATTCCGGAACGTATGTGCCCGGTCAGGCCATGCAGATTCTGGTGCAGATCACGGATTCATCGAAAGCCGCGTTTGGGTTTCAGTTGACGTCCCGCATGGGCGGCGACAACAAGACGCAATCGGGCGATTTCGCCACCACCGACGCGAACACGCAGGTGGTGTGCCTCGACGGCAGCCCGAAGGCCAACGGGAAATCCTGCCCGGCGTCGTCTCCGGTGCAGTACATAGAACACAATCTGACGGGATTTGAGGCGTCGACCAAAGGAGGCGGGTCATACACGTACGCCTTCAACTGGATTCCGCCGGCGGCGGGCAGTGGCCCCGTAACGCTCTACGCGGCGGCCAACTGCGGACCGGGCGATCCACCGGTTTCCACGCCGACCAATGTGTACAAGACGCAGATCAGTCTGACTCAGGCTTCCGGCGCGGCGCCCACCATCTCCGGCGTTTTCGACGCCGAGAGCGCGCGGCCGTCGTTCGCGTCCGGGCAGTGGGTTGCCATCTATGGCTCCGGACTGGCGAATACCAGTCGATTCTGGACGGACTCGGATTTCACCGGAGGGACCAGTCCCGGAAGTCCGTTGCCAGCCTCGCTCGACGGGGTCAGCGTGACGATTGGGGGACAGCGCGCCGCAGTGTACTTCGTGAGTCAGACGCAATTGAATGTACTGGCCCCCTCGAATCTGGCGCTGGGGCCCGCGGACGTTGTGGTGACGAATAACGGGACGGCGAGCGCGGCATTTTCCGCCAACGTAGTCGCATCGTCGCCATCCTTCTTCTACTACGGAGCGGGCGGAAAGCTGTATCCACTGGCGGTACATCTGGACGGTACGCTGGTGGGCGATCCCGCCGTCCAGAGCAATTCGCGGAAAGCGCAGCCGGGTGAAATCCTGGAGTTTTTCGTGAATGGAATCGCGGCGGCGCAGGGCGGCGTCATCGCGCCGGTCACGACGTTCCCGCAGCAGATTTCGATCAGCGCCGGTGGCGCGTCGATTGCGGCCAGTGCGCCAGTCCTGATCTTCGCCGGCGAATTCCAGGTGAACGGAACGCTGCCCTCGCCGCTTCCGCCGGGCGATTATCCGCTGGCGCTGAGCGTGAAAGACGGTGGCTCGACGGTCGATGCGGGCGTTACGGTCGTGCTGCCGGTCGGGCCTTAATCCACGTAGCAGCGTTTGACGCGCGCGCTGATGCCGCACAGCAGATTGTAGGAGATGGTTTTGGCGGTGCGCGCGATCTGCTGGGCATCGAGCGAAACATCGCCTTCGCGCCCGAGCAGGGTCACTTCATCGCCGGGCCGCAGATGAGGCGACGCGCTGATGTCTACCGTGGTGAGGTCCATCGAAACGGCGCCGAGAATCGGCGCAAAATTCCCACCAGCGATGACGCGCCCTTTGTTCGCCAGCTGGTGCGGAACGCCATCCGCATAGCCCGCGGCCAGAACTGCGATCCGCATCGGCGCGGGCGCGACGAAGCTGCCGCCGTAACCGACTTTGGCGCGCGCCGGTATATCCTTGACTGTCACAATGTGGGTTTTCCACGAAAGCGCCGGCTTCACCTGAAATGCCGCGTGAGGCGCATGGCCACGCGCAGGCGAGACGTAACCGTAAATCGCGTGCCCCGGCCGCACCATCGTTTTCACTGCGCCCGGACGCAGATAGGCGATGGCGTTCGTTCCCGCGCAATGTGTGAGCGGAGGCCGTATTCCCGCATCGGCGAGTGCGGCCGCGATCCGGTCGAACGCCTGAATTTGTTCTTCCGTCTGCTGCGAAATGAAATCGGCCGCGGACGCGAAATGCGACATGAGTCCTTCAACCCGTACGCCGCGCGCGGCCTGAATCGCCTCCACGATCTCCCGCTCGCCGGCGCGCGCGCCCAGACGATTCAGGCCGGTATCGATCTTGAGATGAACATCGAGGGGTTCACGGGTATCCGCGCCAAAATCGGCCAATTCCTCGAGCGAATGAATCGCCGGAGTCAGGCGATGTTCGCGCAGCGCATTCCGCTCCCAGGGCATCACGCCGGCCATGACCAGAATGCGGCAATCGATCCCGGCGCGCCGCAGCACAATGCCTTCTTCCACGGAGCTGACCGCGAGCCATCGCGCGCCTTCCTTCGTGAGAACGCGGGATACCTCGATGGAGCCATGGCCGTAGGCGTCAGCCTTGACGACGCCCATCACTTCCGTACCGGGGCGGACGGCGGCGCAGACCGCGCGGTAATTGCTCGCAATACGGGCGCGGGAGATTTCGACGTAGCAGCGGGCGGTTTGCAAAACCTATTTTCGCAAGCCGGTCAACAGGGATTCGTACTGGCTGGTGACGGCGTCCCAGTCATAGCGTTCGCGCACCCGCGCGAGCGCCCGCCCGCGATAGACCTGCCGTTCGGAATCGCTCATGCGCAGGCTGTCCGCCATGCGCGCCGCCAGCTCATCCTGATTCGAATACGCGATCCCCGCGTCGCCGCAGACTTCGCGATTTTCCACCGTATCGAGATAGAGCACCAGGGCGCCGCGCGCCATGGCTTCAATCAGCGCCGGATGCGTACCGCCCACTTCCGTGGCGTGGATATAGGCGAAGCACCACGACCCGAGTTCGAGATATCCCTGGCCGTAAATCGCGCCCGGCATCACAATGCGTGGATCTTTGGTATCGCGAACCCGCCGGATGTATTCGCTCGCATACGGCGCGTCGCCGATCAGCGCGAGCTTCATCTCAGGCGCGGGAACGCGCTCAAAAGCCTCCCGCACATCGAGCGCGCGATTTTCCGGCTCCAGCCGGCTGACGTAGAGAAAATAGCGTCCGCGTTCCAGTCCCAGCCGGTCCAGCGTTTCCTGCGTGGTGGCGAGCGTCGTATCCGCGCCATAGGGAATGAACAGAGAATCGGCTTTCCACTGTTCGCGATAGTAGCGGCGAATCGCCTCCGCATCGGTCACGAAGCAGTTGGGGAAGACGGTCGAGAGGTATTCGGAAACGTAGTACCAGGCGCGCGCATAGCGGTTCCATTTCTTCCGCTTCCGCTCGATGCCATCCACATTCACGGCCACCGGAATTCCGGTGACGCGAGGCAGCAGCGTAAAGATGGAATTTGCCGCATTGCAGTAGAGCGCGGCGTCGGCTTTGTATGGCCCGCGCCGGAAAGCCAGGTGAAGCGTTGAAAGGAACGTGTGCGCCAGCGTATCGAAATACTTGTGGCGAAGCGTTGGCAGCCAGACGAGATCCACCCCGCGGTATTTTGGCGAATCGGGGCGCTCGCGGCAGTAGACCGTTACCTGATGGCCGCGCGCCACCAGCCGCGTGGAAAGCTCTTCGGCAAAGGTTTCAAAGCCGCCATAGCGGGCTGGAATGCCGCGTGTGCCGAGGAGCGCGATGCGCACGGCTCAGTGCTGTTGTTTCGAAACGCGCGGCGGCGTGAGCGCGGCGGCGAACTTTTTGGGGGCGGGCTTGCTGACCGGCTGAAAAGAAAACCAGCTCGCCATGTATTCGTCGGTCGCGCGCCGGCGCGCCATGATCTCGCGGCGCTTTTCCATCACGCGGCGCCAGTTGGCGAAAACGAAGGAGAACGCGCTGAGTGAAGTGTGCTCCCAAAGCAGGCAGCAACTCACCACCACGATATCCCGCGCCGTGATGGAGAAGAAATTCCGCCGGTAAACGTTGGGGGTGATGTTCTTCATCCGCAGCAGGAAACGATTCTTGACCGAGTGCATATTGATCTCGGCCGACAGCTCGCGGCGGTTGCCCGGCAGCACTTTGCGGACGTGATAACCCTTCGCGTACGGCACGTACAGGCATTTCCAGTCCATCAGCTGGGCGCGCCAGGCGACGTCCGCGTCTTCGCGGTAGGCAAAAAAATCGTTATCGAAAAATTCGCCCTGAATCGAGATGTCTTCGATCATTTCGCGGCGGTACAAAGCGGCGGCCGCGGTGGCTCCGAAGACGTAATCGTAGTTCCGGAAGCGGCCATCGTCAAGCCGGAGACTGCCGCGGTCGAGATGGCGCAGATTGGGCGTGAAGTAGATGCCGGTGGAATCGACGAGCGGCTCAAAATCGAAGCTCGCCTTCATCGTCATCAGCTTGCCGCACACCGTGCCGACGCGCGCGTCCATGTTGCCGGCGTTCACCAGCGCTTCAATGAAGCCCTGCAGCAGAAGAACGTCGGGATTCAGCGTCAGAACCCACTCGGCTTCCGAAAGCGCGATCGCCTGATTCTGGGCGGCGGAAAACCCGATGTTCTCTTCGTTGTAGATGATGCGGCAGCGGTCGTCGAACGGCTCGAGAATATCCACGGTACCGTCAGTGGAATTATTATCGATGACGATAATTTCCTTGAGCGGATATTTCTGGTCCAGAACGGACTCCAGGCAGCGTTTGATAAACCGGCCGCTGTTGAACGTGACGATGGTAACTGAGACAAAGCCGCTACGGGACATGTACGCGAAAGTCTTCTCCAGTCATCGAAATCGCTTCTACTGCTGCGTAAAGCCTGTTACCCGAAACAACGCTTAACAACTCCGGCCCCCCGACCGGCCAGCTCTTCGCAAACACTGGAAAGAGAAGCGGATTATTTTGCCGTAGACTGCAAAAACACTCAATCCACCCTGCGGTACAGCCCGCACGGCCCGCGCCCCGGCTCCCGCCATCACCGCTAAGCAAACTCCTGCAAATGCAAGCGGATGAAAGCTCTTCGCGGCATACCTTAGCAGGCTACCATACCAGTACTTTTCCTTCTCGCCGAAAGGAATCTCCCGGACGGCGTGCCCCCCGGCGTGAATGGCCCGCGCCGCCGGTTCGTACCAGATCCGGTAGCCGGCCCCCTTCAGACGGGCGCAGAAGTCGACATCTTCAAACCAGACTGGCCAGAAATTTTCGTCGAAACCACCCACCCGCTCCCAAGCCTCGCGGCGGAACATCAGGAACGCTCCGGCGGGCTGATCGGCAAGGGCAGAATTCATCGGGTGAATTTGTAAGCATCTGTAATGCCAATTTACCGGGTTACCAGGCCAGATCCGATTGATCCCTAAGACTTCGAAGCTCAGCGCGGCCGGGGTGGGGAGATTCCGCACCATAAAACCGGTTTGGGGTTTGCCATCTTCGCCGAGCAGGAGTCCGCCGGCGGCGCCGGTTTGAGGGTCGTCGAAGCGGGCGATCAGCGGTTCGAGGCCTGTTTCGAGCCGCGCATCGGGGTTTACCAGCAGAATCAACGCAGCCGAGGTCGCTTCTACACCCTGATTCACGGCGGCGGCGAATCCGCGGTTTTCCGGATTTGCGATTAGCCGAATGCCCTTCTCCTGCACTATTACGCGCGTAGAATCTGATGAGGCGTTGTCGACGACGACGATTTCGGCGTCCCGAATCGGCACAATCGAGTCCAGGCACGCTCCAATAAATGCCGATGACCGGTACGTGACGATCACTATTGCGACACGGGCCATGTGTCAATGCGCCGCGCCGGCGGAACCGGAGATGGAGGTCAACCGGAAATACCAGCGCCAGTAAGGGCCGCCGGCGCGCGCCCGGATTTCTCTTTCCGAATCCGCAAGAAATGCGCGCAGGCGGGGTGAGGGCGCTCCTTCAAGATGAAAATTTCGCAGCGCGTCCCATTTTCCCGCGAGCCAGGCAAGAGGGGCGCCATGCCGCGCCGCAACCAGCCCCCAGAGGGTCTGGCCCACAACAATCGGCCAAAAGCAGTTGCGGAAGAGCTCCCGGTCGTAGTGGCGGCGGACGAGCAGAAGCTGATTGCGCGAAATGAGGCGCACCACGCGCGCGTTCCAGCGGCCCAGCGTGGCGCTGCCGTGATGCCACGCAAGAGCATCGGGAACGTAGATTCCGGTGTAGCCTTCGCGCACGCAACGCAGTCCCAGGTCCACGTCCTCCAGATAGGATTCGAACGTCTCATCGAAGCCGTTGAGCCTTTCGAGAACTTCGCGGCGGAAAAGACAGGCGGTGCCGGGCGCGAGCGCGATGGGCGAAGGCTGCTTTGCATTTGTAACAGCGGATCTCTCGCCGTAACCCGCGCGCCAGGCGCAGCCCGAGCGGCTGAGCAGATCGTAGGCGCCGTCGATCGACTGGCGGTCGGCGGCGTTGAAGATGGCGCCGGTGGCGAAGCTGAAACCGGTGGCGGCGTTGCGGAGGCGTTCGGCCCAGTGCGGATCGAGCGTGACATCGCTGTTGAGGATGGCGATCCATTCGCTTTCACGGGCTTCACGCCAGCCGGTGTTGACGGCGCGCGCGAAGCCGGTATTCGTGGTCTGCTGGATCACGGTACAGCCGCGTTTTGCCGCGAGCGCGGCGGCTCCGTCAGTGGAGGCGTTATCGACCACGATGACGCGCGCAAACGGCGCGGTCTGCGCGGCGATGCTGTCGAGTAGCTGAGCGAGCAGATCGGCGCGGTTATGCACCGGAACCACAGCCGTGATGGAAGCGACCTCGCTCACTGGATCTGGCTCACTGCAAATGTGATTGTAAAGCGGGAGCGGAGGACGCGGGGGCGGGTTTGTTTTCCGTGGATGCCGCGCGTTTGGCCCCGATCAATGCCTTGTATCGCTCGGCGAGGCGCGCCGTGATCACGCCCATATCCCAGTTCGTTTCCACCTCACGCCGCGCGCGAGCCGCGAGTTCGGCCGCATAAGCCGGATTTTCGAGTACGCGGATCACGCCCTCGGCGAAACCGCGCGCGTCATC
>CAZWTH010000369.1:0-2073 GCA_964636715.1 uncultured Solibacteraceae bacterium
ATGGGTCCCGGCATTCAGCCGCCGCGTTTCCGCTGGGTGCCCTACGTCGACGCTCTGATGCTGCCGCTCTCCACCGCCACTCTGGCCGCGCGGGACTCCGACCGGAAGGCCTTCTTCGCGCTGGAAGACCGCGTCCGCACGCGGTACCTCACGGAAGCAGGCCTTTCCGCTCCGCCCGCGACGCTTGGCGAATATCTGGCGCGCGTCGTCACGCCCACGCTGGAGCGGCACAAGCAGGGCGGAGCCGTCGCCGAGAAATTCGAGGCGGCCTATCTGCGCTCTCTCGCCTTCGATCCGGCGGACCGCGCTACAGCCGACCGGCTCTTCGCACGCGGCGGCGCGCTCTCCGAGGCCGACTACACGCCGCTTCAGGACTTCCTCTTCCGCTACATCTCCGCCGAATGCGGCCGTCTCGGCATGGCCGTTCACATCCACACCATGGCCGGCCCGAACGGCTATTTCGACGTAGCGGGCGCCAATCCCCTCCAACTCGAGCCCGTCCTCAACGACCCCGCTCTCCGCAAGACCAATTTCGTGATGATCCACGGCGGCTGGCCATTCACGCGCGAAATGACCGCGCTGCTCACCAAGCCGAATGCGTACCTCGACTTCTCCGCGCAGTCGCTCTCGCTGAGCCCCACAACCCTCGCCGGCATCATTCGAGAGTGGCTGGAGTACGTCCCCGAAAAAGTAATGTTCGGGACCGACGCCTACCCCTACAGCGGCGAAATGGGCTGGGAAGAATCTCTGGTCGCCACCTCGCGCGCCGGCCGCAAAGCTCTGGCTATCGCATTAACCGGCATGCTCCGCGACAACGAAATCACGCGCCCGCGCGCGTCAGAGCTCGCAAAAATGGTCCTCCGCGACAACGCGAAAAAGCTGTACCAATTCTGATC
The DNA here is from genome assembly GCA_964636715.1 of uncultured Solibacteraceae bacterium. GTDB lineage: Bacteria > Acidobacteriota > Terriglobia > Bryobacterales > Bryobacteraceae > BOG-234. The sequence continues at coordinate 897 of CAZWTH010000369.1, forward strand.
AGCCGCGATGCGCACGAATTTACACGAATGAAATTTTGGATTCGCGTCCATTCGCGTTCATTCGCGGCCCAAACGCTTTTTCTTCGGGATCGTCAACGTCTTCCACTCCGCCCCCGCGTAATGCTTCGCCAGCAGAACGATTTGCCCCACGTGCTGCGCGTAGTGCGCGATCTGGCGGTTGATTGCCTGCATCACCGAATGCGGTTCTCCCCGAATCGTTACCGTCCGCACCAGGTCCGCGTCCGTTAGCGGCTCAACAGCTGCGAACACGCATTTCCATCCGCTCTCCCAGGCCGTCATCAAATGGTCACGCGTGGCCGGCGGTTCTTCGAACTCGCTGTCGCGATTGCGGTCCGGCTTTTCTCCATCTGTGGTCAGGAAGTCCGTCCATCGCGAGCGCATATTTCCCGCCATATGTTTCACGATGAGTGCGATCGAATTCGCCTCCTCGTCGAGCAGCGCAAAAAGCTGCTCATCAGTCACCTGCGCCATCGCGCGCTCGGCCATCGCCTTGTATTGCCGAAACAAGAGTAGCGAATCTTCCAGATACGACGTTGTGAATTGGTGCGCCATCATCAGCCTCGTTCGCCATTTTACTCATGCAAGGAGTTAAATCGCTCGTGCTTTACCTCTAAAAAAGGCGACTAAACGTGGCGCGCAGCGTCATCACTACCGAACTCCCAATCGGGAATCGGGCCATGAAATCAATCGCCATAGTGTTGTTCGCTCTTCATACTGCTTCCACCCAACCCCAGGTTGCGCGGGATCTCAGCAATCAGGCGCTCGAAGCGTACGATCGTCACGATTACGCCGCCGCCGAGCGGCTGGATCGTTCCGCCATCGCGCAATGGGAAGCGCTCGGCGCGGAGTACAATCCGCACCTCGGCGTCACCCGCATGAATCTCGGCCTCGTGTTTTCCATGCAGGGACACCGGACGGAAGCGCTCCACGAATTTCAGCAATCCGTAGCCTTGCTCCGCGACGCTCTCGGCGTTCACAAGATGCAGACTCTCATCGCCATGAATATGTTGGCCGGCCTCGAGCTCATGATGGGCGACGACGCGAGCGCCGGGCCGCTGGTCGATATAGCGCTCCCCATCGCCCGGGAGATCGACCCCGCGGGCATTCAGCTCTCTCGCGCCCTCGTCGCTCAGTCCTGTCTGCACCTGCGCGCCAG
>CAZWTH010000370.1:0-1715 GCA_964636715.1 uncultured Solibacteraceae bacterium
GTCGGGGTCGAGCGCATTCAGCATCTGATCGGCCTGATAGATGCTGATGGAAGGACACGTCTCCGGGACGGCGCGTCCGAGTGGATGCAATGCGAGCTTCAACACTGTCTTGTTCAGGAGATCCCGGTTGTCCGTGAAATCCAGTTCGGTCTCGCCGGAAGTGGTGAAGATAGCGGCCCGGTCCGATGGCTTCAGTCCGGACGCGATAAATTTCTGCGCCGCGGTACGCGCGGCCGCCAGGTCGGCGAAGTTCATGTGAATGTCATCGAACAACAGTCCCACGAAATGATCGGGCGCGATGACTGGCTGCGTATCGCTTGTAGTGGCGGCCGCTCCCGGAGCGGCAACATTCTCGATCGCCCTGCCACCTCCTGATCTCTCGATCGAAAACCTCTCGATGACCTGTGGCTTGCCTTTATCGAAAAGCTGAAACTCTTCCTGGCGAAGCGTGCCCACCGCGTTGCCCTTCTTATCGCGTACGACGGCCGGAACTTCGATCAGCGTGACCTTCGACTGGAAGACCGGTACGTCCTCCTGCGTGCTGACCTCAGGCGCGGGCGCAGTGGGTTGCTGCTCTGGCGCGGCAGTGAGCAGGAGCGCCGATAATGCGGCCGCGATAACAAGAGTTTTCGTCATGGTATCCGCACCGCGCCGTTCTGCGCCGTCATCGTCTGTCCTTCGGCATCCCGAACCACGAGGCGAATTACGTAAGTGCCGGGCGCGACCGTGAAATCGGCGCGCACGGGAATTCCGCCGCCGAGCTTGTTTTGAAGCGTATCGTCCAGCAGGTGAAGCTGAATCAGTTTTGCGATGCTCTGCACAAAGTTTCCATTGCGATCGAACAGTCCGCAAACCACTCGAACGTCATTGACGTTTCTGCCATCGGACTGACGGTAACGAAGCTTACGGATGTCCACCCGCGACAGGACGGACAGCTTCGCTTCCGATTCACTGCTTTTGAAAAACTGCGTATGCGTCTCGACCGGAATTGCGCCCATTTCCTCGCGTGAGAACAGAGCCTGAGTGACCTCTTCTTTCGCGTCTTCCTCGGCGCTCGCCAGATGCGTTGGCGCATAGTAGCCGCGGCGCGCCTGCACGGACATACCAGCCGGATTCTTCAAGCTGACTTTGAGGGAATGGAACTTGCCATCGAACTTGAGATTTTGCGGCGAAAAGCCGAGCAGATAGGAAACCTCTGGCGCTGCGCCGAGTTCCTGGAACCCCAGTTCCAGAAAGTTGTCGTGAAACGATCTGCCGCCCGTGCCGGACGCGAAGTCGTCCAGAGTACCGGAAGTGGCGATGTCCGCCTCCCACTCCAATTTGGCCTTTCGACCCAAACCACGCACGCGGACACCTTTTACATCCAGCGCATTGATCACAACGCCGGACCGGATAGCCAGGTCGATCGCCGGACCTTCATCCTGATACTGATCCTGCACGAAGATAAAGCCGGGCGATGCGAGGATAAGCGTACGCTGTCCGGGCATCTCGGCCATCTTCCGAATCACTTCTTTCAGGTTCGCGATATTAGCGTTCGTCTCAATGCGGCCTTCTTCCAGGACAGCGCGCGCATGAGTTGAGAACTACCGGCTGAAAGCCGGTAGAATCCTTAGCGACTGAAAGTCGCGGTTGCGGCTAAAGCCGCCTGAAGGCGCCCGGCTACAAGCCGGCTCAAGGCTTGGCGGTCGCGGTGATTTTAAACGAATCGTCGTCTT
>CAZWTH010000371.1:0-11025 GCA_964636715.1 uncultured Solibacteraceae bacterium
GGACGAAGAGTTGATACCGGCCGTCCGTCGTCCGGATCGTCAGCGTGTTATGAGATGTGGAAACGACGCTGCCGATGGACGTGTCTGCGTCCTGAGCGCTTGCAGGCCGGCTCGTGACGAGGAACACGGCAAGCAGGCTGATAGTGAGAAACCGGAAAAATTGCGAGATAGAATAACGATTCATGAAAGGGCTCCAGGCCGGCGTTATGCCGGCGCTGCGAAGGGACGCAGCATGGAGCGAGCCGAAGTGATCGTTATGCCGCGCGGAATTTTCTCGCGCGCGGTTCCGCGCGTTTCATTCCGGATATGTGGATTTTGCGAGTTGCATAGTGTGATGCCTCTGAGGTTCCCATGTCACGCCGTCCGCTCACGGCGCCGCCGCAGAAATTTCAAGCCCGCCGCAGCGGCCAGAAGCAGCGCGCCGTAAGTCATGCTGCCCGGCTCGGGGGCGCTGCTCACATTCACGGGACTGAACACGCTGTAGTCAAATCCGTTCGCCGAAGCAATCGTATCCCCGGTAATCCAGTTCCCGTTGTTGTCCTGAAATCCCACCTGTGTGAATGCGAGCGTATGGGACGCGTCCGCGCTCGCGCCACCCGTGCAAAGGATGGGACTGAATGCCTGGCAGCCGAACAAAACACGAGCCTGCAACTGCAGCATCAGTGAGACCTGATCTCCCGACGTCACTGGGATGTAGACGAGATAGTTCTGGGGGCCGTTCAATGGCGCGCCGTATGCGGAAATCGTCGAAAACAGGTCTGTGTCATGCAGGGAATATCCCGAAGTAAAGTCATAAACCGCGTAGCTTTCCGAGATATCCGCCCGGGCGTGAGCGCCGGCGCTCATCGATCCATCGAGCGAATATCCAATGACCAGGTAGGCCGGCGTGCTGCCGCTGATCGTCAGTGTGTCGTTCCACGTCGCCGACGCCGTGCCTTCGTCCGCGTCGCTGCCCCAGTAGTGCTGCAGAGACGGATCGAGCGGCTCGTTCGACACTCCCAGGTACGCCTGAGCGTGCAGGCCCTGCGAGTCTACTGAGGAAGTGAGGCTCGCCGACAGGTCAGCCTGCACCAGATCCCATTGGTCTCCCTGGCTGCTGTTGTAAGGAAGAAATCCCGTCCCGTTCGTGTAATTGCAGGCTCCCGAAGCTCCACCGCTGTAAGTGCAACCCGTCTGCTGCCCCGGCTGGCGGTACTGGAGCGTGGCCGACATAGTACCGGAAGCGACGCCAAGCGGATTCGCCTGGCAATTCACGGCTGCAAAAAGCAGGGCCGGGCCTGCAAAAACCGGCAACTTTCGTAACAATCCCGATCTGAACATCACTTAGTTTCCTCCTCGTGGGCATTCCCGCCCCTGCTGTCTCGGGCGCTGGTTTGCCTTACTCATGGAGGCGGAATCGCCGCTGTTTTTTATCGGAGAAAAGTAAGTGGACTTCGGAACCGGCAACTTACAATCTGAAAACGCACAGGCCGAGCCGGTAACCCTGCTCCTCGAAGATCTGCGCCACGGCGATAAGGCCGCGCTGAATGCGCTTCTGCCTATCGTTTATGGCGAACTCAGACGTCTTGCCGGCTCTTACTTTCGCAGGGAACGGCCGGACCATACCCTCCAGCCGACCGTCCTCATCCACGAAGCCTACCTTCGCCTGCTGGGACAGGGTCAACCCGCGTACCAGAACAGGTCTCATTTCTACGCCGTAGCCGGTCAGGTCATGCGGCAGATTCTGGTAGACCATGCCAGAGCACGCAATGCGGGCAAACGTGGCGGCGGCCTCCGCCCCGCCACGCTCCCGAAAGAAGGCGGCCCGGCGATGAAATATTCTCCGGACGATATGATCGCGCTTGATGACGCACTCGCCGCTCTCGAAAAACTGGACGAACGCAAGGCGCGCCTGATCGAGATGCGCTTCATCGCCGGCCTTTCGGTGGAGGAAGCCGCTCAGGTCTCCGGACTCTCCGCGCCTTCCGTCTACCGCGAACTGCGCCTCGCGCAGGCGTGGCTCAAGACGCACCTGCAGGCGTCGGATTCGCGGCAATCGTGACAGAAAACAGCCCCTTTTGCGCCTCTATTCCTGGAAGCAATGATGCCGACGCCGCGCGATGCCGAACTCTGGAAAACAATCAGCGAGCTGTTTGACGCCGCGGTTGATCTCCCCCTCCACGAGCGCGATGAGTTTCTGAAGAATCGCTGCGGCGGCGACCCCGAGCTCTATAGCGAACTCGAAGCCCTCCTGCGGAACGAAAGCGGCGCCGCCCAATCTGTCGAACAGATCCTGACCGGCGCGGCCGCCAGCCTCGCCGAAGTGGATTATTCGGGAAAACGCCTGGGTTCGTATCGCATCCTCGGCATTCTGGCTCACGGAGGCATGGGGTCCGTCTACCTCGCCGAGCGCGATGACGAAGCCTTCGAGAAGAAAGTCGCCATCAAACTCATCCGCGGTCTCGCCCCGGAAGCCCTGCTCGAACGATTCCGCGATGAACGGCGCATTCTGGCAGGCCTCGAACACCCCTACATCGCCCGCCTGATCGACGGTGGAACCAGCGATGACGGCGTGCCGTTCCTCGTCATGGAATACGTGGAAGGCGTCTCCCTGCGGGAATATTGCGAGCAGTCTTCCCTCAATCCGCGCCAGCGCTGTGAGCTGTTCCTCAAACTTTGCGAGGCGGTTTCCTGCGCCCACCACAATCTGGTCGTCCATCGCGATCTCAAACCCGGCAACATACTCGTCACGCCGCAGGGAGATCCAAAGCTTCTGGATTTTGGAATTGCCCGATTGCTGGATGCCGAACGCGCCGGCGATTCCACCCTGGGCTTCTGGCCTCAGTTGACCCCGGAATACGCCAGCCCGGAACAGATCCGCGGTTTACGCGTGACCACTGCTTCCGATATTTATTCCCTCGGCGTCCTGCTCTACGAACTGCTCACCGGCGAGCGCCTCCATCAATTTGCCAACTTGTCGCGCGCCGAAATCGAGCGCGCCGTCTGCGACCAGCCCTTTTCCAAAGCCCTTGCCGCCCAACTCGAAGGCGACCTCGGCGACATCGTCGCCATGGCCCTGCGCCTGGAGCCCGGGCGCCGCTACGGCTCGGTCGAAATGCTCAGCGAGGATTTGCGGCGTCATCTCGCCGGCATGCCCGTCATGGCGCACGAAGATACCGTTGCCTACCGGCTTTCCCGGTTTGTGCGGCGCAACCGGTGGAAGGTGGTTGCGTTCGCGGCGGGTTCGCTGCTCCTCGCCTCCTCCGCCGCCATCGCCCTCTGGCAGGGTAATCAGGCGCGCATCCAGCGGGACGCGGCGGAGCGGCGCCTCAACAAAATGGTCCAGCTCGCCGACGGCCTCGTGTTTGACGTCAACGGCGCGCTCGAGCGCACGCCGGGCGCTACGGATAGCCGCCAGCAAGTCCTCCGCATTACCCTCGACTATCTCGATGGACTCGTCCGCGAATCGGGCGGCGCCCCTCGCGTCATCCGCTCCGTGGCAGCCGCTTATGTTCGTCTCGGCGACCTGCAGGGCTCCAACACGCGCCCCGGCCTGACGCGCAGCGCCGAGGCTGCCGTCAGCTATGACAGAGCCATCGCCCTGCTCGCCCCGCTGGTGAACGCATCTCCCTCCGATGCGGACCTGCATGTCGAATGGGCCGGCGCCTTGCGGCGAAAAGCGGCGATCCTCGAAGTTCGCGGCCAGGCTCGGGAATCGGTTGACGTTTACCGAAAAGCCCTCGCCGCGCTCGATCCTTTCGAGCCGTCCGGAAAAGATTCGGTCCTCCAGGAACTGGCTGATCTGAATCACGGGATGGCGGAAAGCCTCACCGTCGTGGATACCTCGAAACTGCGTCCTTACGTCGAACGCAAGCTGGCCCTTTACCAAAAGCTCGCCGCACGCCATCCGGATAGCCCCGATATTCTCAACGGATTGGCCTCCAGCTATATTTCCATCGCCAGCACGTTGATGCTCGCGCATGACCCGCGCAGCGCTGTCGAGTTCAGCCGGAAGGCGGTGGAAACTCGGGAGCGGCTCGTCGCTCTCAAGCCCGGCGATGCGCTCATCCGCCGCGATCTGATGATGTCTTACGCAAGAATGGGCGATTATTCCGGCAACCCCTGGGTATTCACGCTAGGCGATTGGTCCGCCGGCGTCAGTTGGTTCCGCAAATGCGTCGATCTGGCGAGGCAGGCCGTTCAGGCCGATCCGAAGAACCGCACCGCCCATCGCGATCTTGCCACCGCCCAGGTTCGTATCGGCTCGGCCCTCGTCATGGAAGGTCAGTATCGCGAGGCGATCGAAACTCTCGAAAGCGCGGTGCGCGAGTGGAACACGCTGCTGGCGGAGGATTCCGGAAACGCATCCTTTCGCGACCAGCTCGGGACAGCTTATGAGTACATCGGCGCGGCGTACGAACATATAGGAACGCCGGACGATGAAATCCGAAGCTACCGCAAATCGCTGGCCGCCGTGGAAACCATCGGGAACGGCCACCCGACGGACAGCCCGACAATCATTCAGTTAATCCAGAGCAATGGGTTGATGGCCGTCGCCCTCGCCCGCAGTGGGAACGGCGCCGAGGCGATGGTGGCTGCGAAGAAATCTCTGAGCATCGCCGCGGATGCCGCGGAACACGGTCCCAATGCCCCTCGTTTCAAAAGCTACCTCGCCAAAGCCACCTTCTGGCTGGCGCGCGTCGAAGCCCACGCCGGCCGTCGAAAACAAGCTCGCGACGCCTGGCGGCGCAGTCTCGAACTCTGGCGCGATGCCCCGCCCCAGCAAGGCGATTTCTCCCGCCCCAACCCGGCCGATGCAACAGCAGCCCTGACGCAACTGGATTCGTCGGACGGTACGCGGAAATTCTGAATCCGTACTATTCAGCGAGCGTGTGGGGCGGACTGTCAGTCTGCCGCCGATTGTGAATCGGCCGGCGGCAGGATGCCATCCGTGCCCCACAAGCGTTCGCATTCAGTTCCGAAAGACGGCCTATTTCGCCTGCCACCCTTTGGTAATGTCTCCTCCGATTGCATTGCTCTGCTTGACATAAAGCGTGGCGGTCGATCCGGACGTATTCAGATCCAAATCGCAGATGTGGCCAGGCACCACGCCCTCTGGAGTGCCGGGGGATATAAAGAGGTCGCAGGCGCCAAAATGGGCTCCCACAACAAAAGTCGACGAACTGCTCCAGGGGGTATTGTTATTCTCCAGGCGCACGGATAGCGGCCCCGTGTAGGGAGAACTGGCGGATACTCCAACGTCCCAGTTTTCAACGTCAGTATTGAACGCCGATGTCGAATCGCCCAGGACGACGTCGATTCCTGTCGTACCTGATATCAGCTGCGTGCACACGCCGTTTTGGACAACGGCGCATCCGGTATTGATTAAGGCGCCTCCAATGATGGCATTCGCGTTTGCGGTTTGCCCGCTGATTCCCGTGGCCAATATACCAGTGGTGAAGCTGCCTACGATCCGGGGATGGATGATCGTCGTGAAGGCCCCGAATACCCCGGTCCCATCCAGCGATATCGCTGTTTGGCCGGCGGTCGAACATGAAGGGCTTTTCACTTCAATGTTGTTCAGGAGTACAGTCTCCGTACTCACGAGATGCAATCCGACCGAACTGGAACTCGTGCATGAAAAGTTGCCCCGGCCGGGACCGAGATCGATAGTCAGATTCTCGATCGTGATCCGGCTTGTAAAGGCTCCAGAGCTGTCTCCGACCTTTATGGCATCCGTTGAGCCGGCGTAGCTGAGAATCGTCCCGCCAGGCCCGGTGCCGATGAGATGAACGTTGTCTTGCCCCGGTGCGATGGTCAACGTGCTTGACAGGGTAAAGGTTCCGGCGCCAAGCGTGACGCTTCCGCCTCCCGCTAATGCAACACAATCGATGGCAGCCTGAATTGTCGAAGAAGGGTTGCAACTCGTTGGGTGAGCGGTGATAGACGGCGTTGCTGCGGCTTGTGTCGCGACCAATGGCACGAGCGAGACCGTCAAGCCAACTACGCCGAGAAAATTTCGAATCTGTTTGTACAGCATATCCATTCCCCTTTTCTGTGATTAAAATCTGCTTCTGCTCAAGGGCAGGTATACGGGGACTCTCCGGCGCACACGGAATGCCACGTGAACGTCTGGAAATCGGGGCTCAAAAGGTGTTATTCGGTTTCGCAAAAAGGGTGTTCGGTCTCATGGAGTGGCAGGTCGCGTCCACGCTCAGGACAAACGGCTCATCACTCAAGAGAAATTCGATAGTATATGCATGTAATCGCAAACAATTGCTGCAACAACAGAGTGATTTCTGCGGTATGTGGCGCCGTTTTTGCGCGGCGCGCGTTTCGATACCGTGAAAAAGACCAAACTATTCACAGGCGCTCAGATCAGGCACGATCGACGCAATCATGGGATGCCGGCGATGGACTATTCCGCAGCGCAATAACGGGAATACCACCGCTCCGGCTGAGTTTCAGGATCGTGGCGTTTCGGTAAACTTCAATTCATTTTCGGACAAGTCCCGCACGCGAAAATCGCGATTCCCCCATGGCTTCCGCTCAATCGCCTGCGTGATCTGCGCGCCCCGCGCAGCCAACTCCGCATAAAGCGCCTCGATCTCTTCCACAAACACATGCGCCGCCACGCCCGAATGCAGCCGCGCGCCATCGGGAGAACAATCGCGAAATAAATGGATCGCCACCCCATCCCGCTCCACAATCGCGTATTCGCCATCCGGCACTGCGGACGCAAGCTCGAACCCGAGCCTTTCCACGTAATACGCAATCGCCTCGCGCAAATCCGCCGCCGGCATCTCAGGCGCAATACGTACCAATCCCGCTCTCGCCGCTGCCATATTCATGGATAAAGATTAGCGCGATACGGGCAGCGCTGGCCGCGCCCAATCAATCTCCGAATTCGGTGGCTCGCTGCCAGCGATCTTCAAACAAGTGCCGCATGGCTTCCGCGAATCCGGCGTGAGCGAACACGATGGAAGTCCAGGCAGGAATGCTGACTACAGGGTCCAGAAGCGCGACCAGTCCCTGATTGCCGTCAAAGAGTGCGAGCTTCATGGGAAGCGACGGCGCCTGCCGAATCTCCACCCCCGCCTGCGCGTATTCCGTAAGACGCTGGCGATGCGAAGCGTGGAGCGTTCCGGTTTCAATCAGAAGCCGGCACGAGACGCCCTGGGTTCTCGCTTTACGGACCAGCTTTTCTTCCAGCGGGTCGACGGCATAGGGCGGACGGGAGAATTCGAGATATTCGCTGCGCACCTCATTGAGCATGCGCCGGTACTCGGCGGCGGTCTGTGAAGGTTCGGCGACGATCCGAAGAAAGTCCAGCGTGCCACGGCCGCCTTTGCCCTCCGAATACAGACCGTTCAGGTCTTCCATCAGATTGTTGGCGGCGCGGGATTTACCGGCGAGATCGTGCTCGATCAACTGGCGTTTGCGCGCCAGCCAGGAGGGGATTGCGAGATTCGGCTCGACCGCTGAGAAGAGTTTGGTACGGTCCTGTACCACTCTTGCGAATCCCCGCTCTACCAGGCTATCCAGTACTTCATAAATCTTCTGACGCGGGACTCGTGCGCGGGGAGCCAGTTCGAGCGCTTTGAAGCGCGAATGACCGAGCAGCACGAGGTAGGTTCGGGCTTCATAGGCATTCAGTCCAAGTTGCTGTAAGCCCATCCAAAACTGCTGGTAATCCGCCTCGCCCGGAGTCTTCATCGCGCCCTCACTCTATCGGATTTGAAATATCCATTTTTCGTCATGGTACTACCGGGACCATGGTACTGATAAGCCCCGGTTTAACTTGACTGGTTGGTACTATAAACCTAGACTAAGGGTTCGGGAGCACATTACGAAGTGGCAAGAGTTGTAAGCACCACATCAGCGCCGGTCGCCAATGGCCTATCCAATGGTATCGTACCGGCAATTCGCGTTTTGATCGCGGATGACAAGAGCCTATTTCGGGACGGGCTGTCGAATCTGGTCGCGGCACAAAAAGACCTTTTTGTGGCCGGTACCATCGACAGCGCCGCGAACGCGAATGAGCAGATTCGCCAGATCCGGCCAGATATAGTACTGCTGGGCTGGCAGGCGGCTTCGCCCGTCAGCCAGAGGATCTTCGCCTCGATCCAGGAAGGAAAGCTTCCGACGCGGGTGATCATTATGGTCTCCGACGATGGGAAGGAAGACTTCGTCGAGGCCATCCGGATGGGGTGCAGCGGCATTCTGCCGAAGAGCACATCGACGGAGCTGCTGTTAAAGAGTGTGCGCAAGGTGCACGCGGGCGAGATCTGGCTGGACCGTATGTCCACGGCGGACGTGATCCGGCGGCTGGCGAAAAAGGGTTCGTCGAACGTAGCCGCCCGCCAGGGGATTCGCGAGCATGGCGCGACCCTAAGCGCGCGCGAACGCGAAATCGTGGGGCTGATCGCGCAGGGCTTCAAGAACAAGGACATGGCCGAGCGCCTGTTCATCAGCGAGCAGACGGTCAAGAATCATCTGCACAATATCTTCGATAAGCTTGGAGTTTCGGACCGGCTGGAACTCGCGCTTTACGCGATTCACCACAAACTGCACGACAGCGCGTAGGCTTTAACCGCTCATCGCCGCCATTTCGGTAAAGTGGCATCATGGATGCCCGGATCAACACGGCTCTCCGAGTGGCCGCGGTTTTCCTGTTGCCACTTTCCTCTTCCGCCCAACAGTTCGAAGTCGCTTCCATCAAGCCCTCTGCGCAGAGCGCTCAAACCCAGACCAGCGCGCATATCGATTCCGACCCTTCCCTGGTAAGGTACTCAGGTCTGAGCCTGGCGCTATACCTCCAGATGGCGTACCGGCTGAAGAATTATCAAATCGTGGCGCCGGAGTGGATGAAATCCACGAGGTGGGATATCACGGCAAAGTTGCCGGCGGGAGCGACTGCCGCACAGGTTCCGGAGATGCTCCAGGCGCTTCTGCTGGAGCGTTTTCAAATGAAGACCCACCGTGAAACGCGCCAGTTGCCGGTTTACGCGCTTCTGACAGGAAGCGGCGGGCTCAGGATGAAGGAATCGCCCGGCGAACTGACGGACACGGCGCCGTCGAAATCGCAAAGCGCCGGAGCGGCGATGGGAAGCGCGGGCACTACAGTGACCTACGGTAATGGCGCTTCTTTCACCTTCGGCAACAATCGACTGGAGGGAAGGCGGCTGCCATTGGCCACAATCGCCGATGCTTTATCGCGTTTCGCCGATAAGCCGGTCATCGACCGGACGGGCGTTCCGGGTAATTTCGATTTCAGCATGGAATTTTCGCCGGAGGATTTCCGCGCGATGATGATCCGCGCCGCGATCGCCAGCGGTAACACGCCGCCAGCCGACGTCCTGAAATTGCTCGATGCCTCTTCGGGAGACACGCTCGCCGCCGCCGTCGAGAAGCTCGGGTTGAAAATGGATTCCCGTCAGGCGCCGATTGAAGTCCTGGTGATCGATCAGGCCCTGCGGACGCCAATCTCAAACTGATGTTTATTCGCGCGGCGCGATCCCGAGCGCTTTCATCTTGCGATAGAGATTGCTGCGTTCCAGATCCAGCAGTTCGGCGGCGCGGCTGACGTTTCCTCCCGCTTCCTCCAGCATGCGCAGAATGTAATCCCGCTCAGCGGCTTCACGCACGTCGTGCAGGCTGCCGTAACGGCCAGGCGCGCGCTCGGCTGCGCCGCGGCGCGGCGTTTGCGGCGTCTGCAGAGGAACGTGGCGGGCATCCACCTTGCTTTGCGGGTGCAGGATGACGATGCGCTCGATCAGATTGCGGAGCTCGCGCACATTGCCCGGCCAGTGATATTCGCAAAGAAGCTCGATCGCGGCCGGCGTCAGCTCTTTCGGCTTGCGCCCATAGGCGCGCGTGAATTCTTCGAGGAAAAACGCCGCCAGCGCCGGGATATCTTCCTTGCGCTCGCGCAGCGGCGGTACATGAAACGGGATGACGTTCAGCCGATAGAAAAGCGCCTCGCGAAAATTGCCGGCGTCGATCTCCTGTTCCAGATTCTTATTCGTCGCGGCTACCACTCGCACATCCACCTGCACGGATTCCTGCGCGCCCACCGGCTCAAAGCGGTGGTCTTCCAGAACGCGAAGCACTTTCGCCTGCGTCTTCAGGCTCATGTCGCCGACTTCATCGAGGAATAACGTGCCGCCATCGGCTTTCTGGAACTTGCCGATCTTGCGCTCATGCGCCGCGGTGAAGCTGCCTTTCATGTGGCCGAAGAGTTCGCTCTCAATGAGGTCCTCAGGGATGGCGGCGCAGTTGACGTCCACAAACGGTTTGGACGCGCGTGGGCTCATGGCGTGGAGCGCGTGCGCGACCAGTTCCTTGCCAGCCCCGCTCTCGCCGTAGATCAGAACGCGTCCATTGGTGCTCGCCATCAGCGCGAGCTGCTGGCGCAGCGCCTTCATGGGCACGCTTTCGCCGACGATGTAAGGATGGCCCGCCGCGGTTTCACGGAATTGTTCGTTTTCAAGGCGCAGGCGGCGATGCTCGATCGCGTTCTTCACCACCACGAGCACGCGCTCAATGGAAAGCGGCTTTTCGAGAAAGTCGAACGCGCCGAGTTTGGTGGCCCGCACCGCCGTATCGATGGTGCCGTGGCCGGAGATCATAACGACGACGGGGCGGTCCGCGGCCGGCATCTTCTGAATGCGCTCGAGAATTTCAAGGCCATCTGCGCCCGGCAGCCAGATATCGAGAAGTACAACTTCGAAGAGCTTTTCAGCCAGCGCTTCGAGACAACGCTCCCCGCTGTTGGCGGACTCGACGTGAAAACCTTCATCATCGAGAACGGCCCCGAGAGACTGGCGGATGCCGGGCTCATCGTCCACGATGAGGATGCGAGAGGCTTTCATTCACTATTAGTGTAAAGTGACTTCACGCTTCGGCGACGGCGGCGGGCGCTTCCGCCGTGTCATCGGCAGCAGGCACGGCGGGCATCTCGATGGTAAAGCGCGCTCCGGAGGGCTTATTATCTTCCACCCGAATGCTGGCGCCGTGCTCCGTGAGGATCGGCACCACGCGGGC
>CAZWTH010000372.1:0-2291 GCA_964636715.1 uncultured Solibacteraceae bacterium
ATATGAGCCTCGACATTCGCATCCGTTGCGGGCAGGTACGCCTTGTCTTTCACTTCCGCCCGGAGCTTCGCCGTTGATTCATCCGCCAGCAGCGTCTTCGGCGTCGTGCCCGTAACCTTGCGCGGTGAATCCGCCATTACCCAGCGCAGGAACTGCTGGTAGAACATCTCATGGCTCTTGTCCGAAACTTCCTGCAGCATCTGCCAGCGCCAGCTTCCCGACGTCGCGAAAATCGCCGACCGCCCGCGACCATAATTCATCGTGATCAGCAGCGGCAACGCGCCGCCGCCGCCATTCATCGGGACTGCTTCCGCCAACACCAGCGCGCCCAGCTTCGGCGTGCCCACGTTCTGCACGTTGCGAATGTAGGGCAGCTTCTCGAAGCGCTGCTCATTTTTCTTCGGATCGTCCTCGATGCGCGTGATCAGACTCTCCGCGCCCTGCGGCGTCAGCCGGACGTTCGCCGGAGTCCAATGGAACGTGCCCTTCTTGTCCGGCAGCGTCACCGGCAGTACATCGTTCACCGGAGTCGATTGCCAGCCGCCCTCGGCCAGCGCATCCTTCCCGCCCAGGAACACCAACCCGCCGCCGCGCCGATCCACGAAATCATGAACGTTTTGCAACTGCTGCGGCGACAAATAGGGAGCATCCACACTCCCGAACATAATCCCATCGAACCCGAACAGCGATTCCACCGTGGTCGGGAATCCGTTGCCTTTGTCCAATTCTTCTTTCAATTTCTGATCGCCGACATTGCCCTGGATGTACTTCTTGTTCGGAGCCGTCCGCAGCACCGTCAGTAAATCGATCGTGTCATCGTCCTCAACCCCACGCCGGATGAACTTGAACTCCCACCGCGGCTCGCCCTCTAAATAGAGGATGCGCGGTTTGCGCCGGTCCACGTTCACCATCCGCGTCACGATGTTGTTGCGCTGATTCTCCTCGTTCGGCAGCGGCTCGATGAACGTCTGAATCGTCTTCACGCCCGCCGGACCCGCGTTGAACAGCACCTGCTCGATCTGGTCCGAGCCCTCGGCCTTGAGCGTCACTTCCTGCACCGCGAGAACCTTGCTGTTATCGCGAATCGTGATCTTCGCCTTCTGCCCGGTGTAGCCGTGTTGATGGAACGCCACCAGCGCGTTCAGCCGCGAATTCGGCAGAGCCCGCTGCGGCAGCTCGACATTCGTGATCTCGATGTCGTGCTCCATCTGCTCGCGCCCGAGCCCGATGGTGTGAATCGGAATCCGTTGCCGCCGGATCTCCGAAATCGTCTCCAGATCCACGCCGCCCGTGTTATCCGCACCGTCGCTCAACAGGACCATGGCTCCAATCGGCAGGCTCGCCGCGTCCGCCACCACCTGCTTCAGACTCGTCCCGATGTGCGTCACCGGAGCCTGCGCCCCAAACTGAGCTGTGTTGTCCACGCGCGTCAGGTGATCCGACATCTTATAAATGCGGACCTGAAACTTCTCCTTCAGCTTGTCCAGCAGCCCATCGCTTAGAACCTTCAACGCACGATTCTCACGGCTCATCCCGCCGCTTTCATCCTTGGCGGCCATGCTTGAGGAATCATCGACGATGACGGCAACAATATTTTGCTGCGGCTTCAGCTGCGACACGCTCAGCGCCGGACGCCACACCATAAAGAGGAGTAGGGCGGCCATCCCGGTCTGCAGCAGCCACACCAGCGCGTTCCGAACCGGGCTGCCCGTGCCGTTCCTGCGCCATATCAGAAATCCAAATATGGCAGCCGACGCCGCGATCCCCAGCCACATCAGCCACACCGGCCATGTATTCAAGAATACAAAGCTCCCTTGATGGAAGATGTTACGCGGGTACTTGAACAGGAACTCGAACATGGTGGCGGGCGTCTCTTTCCGAAAAACCTCAGTGCGTTAAATCATACAACACGTAGTTGGTGGCGATTCTATATGCCATACTGGCCCATTCTTCCGGGTACTCTGGATCGTTCGAATGCTCGATGGCATCGCTCAGGTCCATGTTGTGGCAAATCGCCACTACCACCCGGCCCTTGTCGTCGTAGATCGCACGCCACTTCGGTTCGAAACCATCAAACTCATAAGGGACGCCGGACTCAAGGAATTGTTTACCCGGAATCTGCGTTCGCTTCTCCAAATCATATATGACGTGGAAAATCGGATCCGAGTTGCTGATATCCACAACCAGCCGGTTCCCGAACATCTTCTGGATCCCCTTCATGAAGTTTTCCCACTCAATCGTCCCGTGGAAATCGTCCGTCATCAGAAACCCGCCCCGATCGATGAAGTCCC
>CAZWTH010000373.1:0-19679 GCA_964636715.1 uncultured Solibacteraceae bacterium
GGCCGAGGCCCGGCGGCGGGCGCAGGTCCCACGAAAGTTTATCTCAACGTCGCTTCCGTGAATCCCTCCGCGACAGGTCAGGGAGCCATCATCTGGAAGGACGCGACCATCGCCTTCACTCCTGCCGGCGCTGGACGTGGACCCGGCCGGGGACCGGCCGGCGCTTCCGGCGCTGCTTCCGGGGGAACCGCTAAACCGGTGGTTGCGGCGGCAGTCGGCGCGAGCGGCGGCGGTGGACGCGGGCGTGGACGCGGTCCGGCCCTGCCCCGCGTTTCTCTACGCTCTATCGTGAGCGCTGAAACCGCAAAGCAGCTCGGCTTCGGCAAGAGTATCGATGGCAGCCAGCTCGGCCCGGACGATTTCTCTTCCGACGGCTCCGTCTCCTTCGAGATCCCCGTGCCTCCCGGCGTCACCACCTGGGACATCCAGCTCGAAGCTGTGCTCGGTTCCGAGCGCAATCACGTTTACCGCGTCACGATTGCCGACAGCCCGACGCCCCGCGGCATCCCGACGCGCGGCCTCGTCGGCGATATGTCCAGCGCCGGCTACAAAATGTTCCATGACGGCGTGATGGAATATTCCCGCATCCTGCCGCCCAATTCGAACAATCAGCCAACCCCGGCCGACAAAGACCCCGCGCCTGAGCCGTTCGACCCGACCTACAACGTCCCCGAACACGACGACTACGTGATCCAGGTCAAATACATTCGCGACGATCGTTTCGTCTGGAACTATCTCCTGAACGACGAAAAGCGCAAAGAGCTGAATGCGGCCTGGAACGACGTCTTCGCGTCTTTTCCGTATCACGATAACTACCTGCGCCTGCTTGCCGCGCACTACAATTACGACCTCAAGGGCAAAAAGATGGCGGACATGACGCCCGCCAACATGGCGCAATTGCCCGAGGAAATGCGCACGTATGTCACGCCGCTCCGCAAACAGTGGGAGGAATCCCGCGCCGCGGAAGCCGCCGCGAAGCCGCGTCACATCGAAGATGTCATTCAGTTCGCGAGCAGAGCGTGGCGCCGTCCGCTTACGGAAGCCGAAAGGCAGAGTCTCCGCGCGTTCTACGGCAAAGCTCTCGCGCTCGATCCGGATCATGACCACGTGAAAGCTATCCGCGCCGTGATCGCCCGCGTCCTGGTCGCTCCCCAGTTCCTCTATAAGGTGGAACTCACGTCGCAGACCGCCGCCGCGCATCCGCTTTCGAACTGGGAAATGGCGAGCCGCCTCAGCTACTTCCTTTGGTCGTCCATCCCCGATGACGAACTCCGCCGCGCCGCCGCCGCGGGCGAACTCACCACCACCGCGGGCCTTCACAAACAGGTGAAGCGCATGCTGGCCGATGAGAAAGCCCGCCGCATGTCCACCGAATTCTTCGGTCAGTGGTTCGGCTTCTATCACTTCGACAAATTCAAGGGCGTCGATACCGGCCGATATCCCGAATTTACCGAAGAGGTCAAATCGTCGATGTATGACGAAGCGGTCTCTTTCTTCGAACACATCATCCGCTCCAATCGTCCCGTCAGCGACATCCTCTACGCCGACTACGACTACCTGAACAAGCCGCTCGCGAAGTATTACGGGATTAAGAAGGAAGTGAAGTCGGATGACGACGTCGAACTGGTGGAGGGCGTGAATGCTCTGAATCGCGGTGGTGTTCTTCGCCTGGGCGCGGTGCTCACCACGACCTCCGCTCCCCTTCGTACGAGCCCGGTGAAGCGCGGCGATTGGGTACTGCGCCGCGTTCTCGGCACTCCGACTCCGCCGCCGCCGCCCGACGCCGGTTCGATCCCGAACGATCCCAAGCTCTTCGGCGGTCTCTCCGTGCGTGACCGCCTCGCGCAGCACAAGCGCAACGCAACCTGCGCCACCTGCCACACACGAATCGATCCCATGGGCTTTCCGCTCGAACATTTCGATTCCACCGGCCGCTGGCGCGAGAAGTATGACGATGGAAAACCGATCGACGACCGCGGCGAAATGCTCGACAACTCGATCATCCCCGGCGTGCAGGGTCTGCTCACTTACCTGAAGACCCAGGAGCCGAAAGTCGAGCTGACTCTCGCTCACAAGTTGATCGGTTACGCGCTGGGCCGCACCGTGCAGGGCTCTGATCAGGTACTGGTCGACAAAATGGTGACCGCCGGATCGAGCGCGACAATGGACGATCTCGTCAGCATGGTGGTGACGAGCGCGCAGTTCCGCAACAGCGCTCCGAATACGCCTGCCGCGCCCGCCGCGGCGGCAAAACCTCCACTCAATACGGCCGGATTACAGCCGAAAAACTCTGATAAAGTAGGTACACCGTGAAGAAATCAGCCGAGCGCCTGGAACGAGATTTCGAGCAAACGCAGAAGCGCAGTGGAAAATCGCGCCGCTATTTTCTGCGTGGCGCGGGTGTCGCGCTGGCTCTCCCCTGGATGGAGTCGCTGGCCAGAGCGCAGGACGGGAAAGCCGCGGTCAGCGCGGCCTCCAGCAAGCCTCCCACGCGCTTCGCCTGCGTCTACTTCTCGAATGGCGTCCAGCCCCCGAACTGGTGGGCAAAAGGCAGCGGCAAGGACATGCAGTTCGGTCCCGCCGGCGACCCGCTCAACGGCCATGGCGAAGACCTGAATTTCATTCGCGGTCTTTATAACGAAGCGGCGTTCCGCGCCACCAGCCCGCACCTCGGCAAGTGCCCCAACATGCTCTCCGGCGCGCATGTCAGCATGGACCCGCAGGTCATCCGCTGCGGCACTACCTTCGATCAGATCCTCGCGCAACAACTCGGCAACAACACGCTGATTCCGAGCCTGGCGCTCGGCATCGAGCCCAACGAGCTGCGTCTTGAAGACGGCCTCTCGATGATTTACGGCTCGGCGATTTCGTGGGCCTCCCCCACCAAGCCGATCACCAAGGAAATCTATCCGGCGCGCGCTTTCGATCAGCTTGTGGGCGATGGCAGCAGCCGCCGTCTCGACCGCAGCATTCTCGATGAGCTGATGGGCCAGGCGAATTCGCTCAAGCCCAAAATCAGCAACGGCGATAAGGTCAAGCTCAACGAATATCTGGAATCGGTCCGCGATATTGAAACGCGGCTCGACCGTTCCGCGAAGCGCGGCACGCTTGAGGGCTGGCGGCCTTCCATCGACAAGCCCAACATGGAGCGCCCCGCCGACGAAATTCCGCAGGTCATTCCGGATCACATGAAGCTGATGATGGATCTCATGGTCCTCGCGTTCCAGATGGATAAAACGCGCATCATGACCATCATGCTGAACAACGACCTTTCGCAGATGAACATGAAGTTCCTCGAAGGCGTGCATGGCGCGCTGCATCTCGATCTCACGCACAACGGCCACGTGCCTGCCCTCGAAGCGATGTATCTGAAGACGAACCAGTACCACATGAAGGAGTTCATGTACCTGAAGGATCGGCTGAAGAGCATCGATGAGGGCGGCAGCTCCATCCTCGACAGCTCGATCCTGCTGATGATGTCGAGCCTCTA
Organism: uncultured Solibacteraceae bacterium; assembly: GCA_964636715.1. Classification (GTDB taxonomy): domain Bacteria; phylum Acidobacteriota; class Terriglobia; order Bryobacterales; family Bryobacteraceae; genus BOG-234. The sequence goes on from CAZWTH010000373.1 coordinate 3,491, forward strand.
CGATGGCGATAAGCACGGCGGCGATCAGATGCCGATCATCCAGGCGGGCCGCGGCGGCGGAATCAAGACCGGCCGCATTCTCGATTATCTGGATAAGGGCGACGACAACCGGCGCGCCTGCAGCCTGTATCTTTCGATCATGGATCGCATGGGCGTTCAGCTCGATAACTTCGGTGACACCGACAAGCGGCTTACCGATCTCTAGTGCTCGACAATCTCGTCATTGTTGCCTACTTTTTAGTGGTCTTTGGAATAGGCATCTACTATTCCCGGCGCCCCAAAGAGACGACGAGCGAGTACTTTCTCGCGGGTAACAGTATTGGCTGGTTCGCCGTCGGCGCTTCGCTGTTTTCGACGAACATTTCAAGTGAGCACTTCATCGGTCTCGCCGGTTCCGGCGCGTCGAGCGGACTCGCGGTCGGTTGTTATGAATGGTCGGCCAGCTTCTGTTTGTTTCTGCTCGGCTGGCTCTTCGTACCGTATTACCTGAAGTCGAAGGTCTTCACGATGCCGGAATTTCTGGCGCGCCGTTTCGACGAGCGCTGCCGGTGGTACCTGACCATCGTTTCACTGATTGCCTACGTCTTCACCAAAATTTCCGTGCACCTGTTCGCGGGCGCGATTCTGATGCGCTCCGTACTGGGCTGGGATTACCTCACGACCTCGATCCTGCTTGTCGTCGCGACCGGTATTTACACGATCACGGGCGGTCTGAAAGCCGTCATCTATACCGATCTGTTCCAGTCGTTTGTCCTGATCACAGGCGCGGTGGTTCTGAGCGCCGTGGGGCTCGCTCATGTCGGCGGTTTCAGCGGTCTGCGCGCCGCGCTGCCCGCGGATTTCTTCCACATGATCAAGCCGGCGAGCGATCCGACCTATCCGTGGGTCGGCACGATCTTCGGCACCATGATCCTCGGTACCTGGTATTGGTGTACCGATCAGTCGATTGTTCAGAAGACGCTTAGCGCGAACGGCCTCGAAAACGCGCGCAAAGGCGCGTTCTTCTGCGCCACTCTGAAGATCCTGCCGGTGTTTATTCTCGTCCTCCCCGGCCTGATCGCGAAGGCGCTCTATCCCACGATCGTGACTGGCGACAACGCTTATCCGACGCTCGTACTTCGCCTGCTGCCGAAAGGTCTGGTGGGGCTCATGGTGGCGGCGCTCCTCGCCGCGCTGATGTCGGCAATGAGTTCCGTGCTCAATTCGTGCTCGACCCTGATCACGATGGATATCTTCCGCAAGACTCACCCGCACGCGAGTGAGAAGCGCCTGGTTTACATCGGACGTATAGTGACCGGCGTCATCGTGGTGGTCAGTATTTTGTGGGTGCCGCTGATCAAGTATCTCAGCAACGAAATTTACCAGTATCTGCAGAGTGTGCAGGCCTACATCGGCGCGCCGATCACCGCCGTGTTCCTGGTGGGTGTGCTCTGGAAGCGCGCCACGGCGCGCGCCGCGTTCACGACGCTGATTACCGGCGGCCTGATGGGAGCGATTCGCTTCCTTATGGACTTGATGCACGACGCCATGAAGATGGATCTCGGTATGTGGAACAACCTCGTGAAGTTCAGCTTCCTGAACTTCAGCGTCTGCGTATTCGCCTTCTGCGTCCTGCTGATGGTGGTGATGAGCCTGATGGAACCCCAGCGCAGCGCCGAAGCCGAAGAGAAGTTAACCATGCACTGGGGCGGTCACGGCAAACGCATCTTCGACCGCATCGACGTCGCCTGGACGGGCCTCGTCGGAGCCTTCATCATCGGCCTCTGGGTCCACTTCAGCTGATTCTTGTTCTCAAAACTGAATCCACCCTCACGTGGGGTGGGGCTTCCGCCCTGTCCGGATGGCGCTTCGCGCCACAAGCAACCATGAAAGCCCGCCAATAGCGCTTCTATTGTTATCAATAATTTGCGGCGGGCTTTCAATGGTGCGCGCCGAGCTTCCGCTCGGCGCTGTTCCAGAATCTGAAAACTCTATCTCGTTCGCGATCAACGCGCAGGGCCCACCCAACCCCAGCGCGCCCGCACCGGCATGCTCTGCTATAAATCGCTACGCCAGTTCTTTGACAACTGAATCAGCCCACCAGAAAAACCGCCGTCTGCGCCCACAAATTCGGCAGCCAGCTCACCCGGTTCCGTCCCGAAAGAAAATACCGCCGCTCAATCGGGAAGTGATGCTTCCGGCACAAATCCTCGAAATCGTTAATCGAAAGAAAATGGATGTTCGGCGAATCGTACCAGTCGTACGGGAACAGATCCGTCTTCGGAGCCTGCCCCGAAAGCAGCATGGAAGATCGCACCCGCCAGTGTCCAAAATTCGGGAACGAGATAATCGCCTTCCGCCCCACACGCAGCATCTCCGTGAGTACCTTCAAAGGCGAGCGCGTCTCCTGCAGGGTCTGGCTGAGAATCACGTAGTCGAAAGCCTTGTCCGGATAATCGGCCAGACCTTCGTCAATATCCCCCTGATACGCGGAAACGCCCCGCGCGATTGCCTTCCGCACATTGGTCGCCTCGATCTCAACTCCCCGCGCGATTACCTTCTTATCCGCCACCAGCCATGCCAGCAGTTCGCCCTCGCCGCACCCGAGATCGAGCACACGAGTCCCCGGCTGAATAATCTCCGCGATAACCTTGAAATCCGGACGCGCTTCGAGTGAAGCCGAACTGGTCACGCCGCCGCCTCCACCACCCGCGACGTGCTCTCCAGAAAGCCGCGTATCAGATCGGTCTGTTCCGCGATATCCACCAGAAACGCATCGTGCCCGTAGTTCGAACGCAGATCGCAGTACGCCACATCGCCATTCACGCGCCGCAGCACGCGCGCAATTTCCTGCGATTGATAACTCGGATACAGCCAGTCGGAAGTAAAGCTGATCACCAGAAACCGCGTGGTGAGCGAACCGAACGCATCCACTAAACGGCCCGTACCGTTGGTCAGATCGAAGTAGTCTTCAGCCTTCGTGATGTAAAGATACGAGTTTGCGTCGAACCGCGTGACGAACTGCGACCCGCGATAGCGCAGATAACTCTCCACCTCGAAGTCCACCCCGAAGTCGAAGCCTAGCTTCTCCTTCTCGCGCAGACGGCGGCCAAATTTCTCGCGCATCGAATCGTCGCTCATGTAGGTGATGTGCCCCACCATGCGCGCGACGGAAAGCCCACGCCCCGGCGGCTTCGTGTCGTAGTAATCGCCCTCATTCCAGTCCGGGTCGGCCATAATCGCCTGGCGGCCCACTTCATTGAATGCGATCTGCTGCGCGCTGTGGCGCCACGTCGTCGCAATGGGAATCGCGGAGCGAACCATCTCCGGATAATTCACCGCCCATTCAAGGGCCTGCATGCCGCCCATCGATCCACCCGCGACGGAGAGCAGCCGTTTGACGCCAAGCGAATCGATCAGCATCTTCTGCAGCCGCACCATGTCGCGAATGGTGATGACGGGAAAGCTCATCGCATACGGTTTGCCGGTCGCCGGATTCGTGCAACCCGGACCCGTCGTTCCCTGGCATCCGCCCAGCACATTACTGCAAATCATGAAGTAACGGTCGGTATCGAAGGCCTTGCCGGGGCCGATCATGTTGTCCCACCAGCCGGGCTTGCCTTCGTGGCTCACACCGGCGGCATGCGCGTCGCCGGTGAAGGCGTGGCACAGCAGAATGGCGTTGCTGCCATCGCTGTTCAGTTGACCATAGGTCTCGTAAGCGATGTCGACAGGGCTCAGCGACGCGCCACAATCGAGCGCAATGCTGTCAAAACTCGCAATCTTCGTCTCAACGACCATCTCGGGCAACCTCATGGTAGCAGGGGAGCGGGAATAAGCTGGAATTTGAGTATTCGTCTCGTCCTGGCGTTTGTCGCGGCGCTGGCGCTCGCCGCCGGTCCGGTGTGGCGCGAAACCACGCCCGGCTACCACTACCAGTTTCCCAGGGATCACTTCGAGCATCAAGACTTCCGCACTTAGTGGTGGTATTACACCGGTAATGTGGTGGACGCGCGCGGTAAACGGTTCGGTTTCGAACTGGTTTTCTTCCGCCAGGGAGAGTTGCCGGCGAATCCTAACCCCTCTGTTTGGGCCATCAGGGACCTGTATCTGGCGCACGCGGCCCTCACCGATATCGACGGCAAGCGCTTCTGGTATGCGGAACGTCCCAACCGGCAGGGGCCGGGAATCGCGGGGGCGTCGTTCGAGAAGCAGCGGGTCTGGAACGGCAACTGGCAGGTTCAGTGGAATGGCGATCGTCAGGCGCTCGACGCGATTGCGGACGATTTCCGGTTCCATCTCGATCTGAAGCCGGTGAAGCCCGCGGTGATCAATGGCGAGAATGGGCTGAGTGTAAAAGCCGACGGGCCCGGACGAGCTTCTTATTACGTCACCTTTCCGCGTCTCTTGGCGAGCGGCAAAGTCCGCGTCGGGACGAATGAACACACGGTGACCGGACAGGCCTGGATGGACCACGAATGGTTCACCGAGCAGCTTTCATCCGAACAGCAGGGATGGGACTGGTTCAGCGTCCAGTTCGATAACAACACGGAGCTCATGCTGTTCGATCTGCGCCGCAAAGATGGGAGCGTCGACACGCATTCCTCGGGGACATTCATCGATGCCGCCGGCCACGCCCATCATCTGAAGCACGAAGACATCAACCTGACCCCGCTCCGGAAATTCGGAAAATACCCCGTTGAATGGCGCATCGAAATCCCCTCGCTGAAGTTGAACGTCGTCTGCCGCGCCGCCCTCGATAACCAGGAGCTCCGCAGCAAAAACGGCGGCCCGAATTACTGGGAAGGCGCAGTGACTTACAACGGCACGCAGCGAGGCGTAGGTTATCTCGAAATGACCGGCTACGACGGCGCCGTACATTTCTGAATTAAAATGAACTTATGGCAAGCCACGTAGTATCGGTCACGGAATTCAAGGCGAAATGTGTCGCCCTTCTGGAGGATGTGTCGGCCAAAGGCGACACGATCACCGTGACGAAGCGCGGTAAGCCGCTCGCAACTGTCAGCCCTGCGCCGAAACCAAAACCCTACAAATCTCCAATTGGTATGTGGAAGGGCAAGGTCAAAATCACGGACGCGGATATCCGGGCTGTCCGCAAAGCAATGTGGAACCCCAAGCGGCTCAAGGAGAAGTTCGATCTCTGAAGCCCGCCTTCTGCTCGACACCCATGCCTTTGTGCGTATGGCGGTCGAGCCACACCGGCTTTCGAAGGAACAGGCCCGATTGGTGAATCGGGCTGTTACCTCGCGAAAACGTCTGGCTGTCAGCGCGGCCACGCTCATCGAAATTGCGACTGTTTTCGGGAGAGGCAGCAAACGCTCTCCGATCTCGGCTGAGGCACTCCTGGATTCGTTCGAATCCGTGGAAGTTGACGTCTTACCGATCAATCTGGAAATTGCCCGCGAAGTCGCTGTGATGGGTGACTTTCTGAAGGATCCGAACGACCGCGTGATCGTCGCGACGGCCCGCGTTCACGGTCTTCGCCTCGTCACCTCCGACCAGCGCATCATCGAATCCGGACTTGTGCCCGTCGTCGAGTAGTGGGCGTGCCACAATAGATATCCATCCCGATGCGCGTTGACTGGTTTCCGCTCTGGCTCAGTCTCGAAGTCGCGGGCGTTGCGACGCTCATATCCCTCGCTCTCGGGTTGTGGATTGCCTGGCTGCTGGCCAATCGTGATTTCCCCGGCCGCGACGCTCTCGACGCCGCCGCCATGCTGCCGCTGGCGCTGCCGCCTACGGTCCTCGGCTATTACCTGCTGGTCGTGATCGGCCGATCCACCTGGATCGGACAGGCGTGGGAAGCAGTGACCGGATCGCCTTTAGTCTTCACGTGGAAGGCGGCTGTTATCGCCTCCACACTCCACGCTATTCCGCTCATGATCAAATCGTCGCGAGCAGCGCTCGAATCCGTCGATCTCGCCTGCGAGCGCGCCGCGCGCAGCCTGGGCGCTTCGGAATGGCGGCTGTTCTGGCGCGTCAGCCTGCCGCTCGCCCGGCGTCCGATCGCCGCGGCGGCGGTGCTTGCCTTCGCCCGTTCTCTCGGCGATTTCGGCGCGACGCTCATGGTGGCGGGCGACATTCCGCATCGCACGCAGACGGCGGCCATCGCGATCTTTGACGCCGTCGAATCCGGCGACACCCTGACCGCTCGTATCCTCGTGATTGTCATCTCGATTCTGACCGCCGCCGTCGTGCTGGTCGCGAATCGTCTCGAGCGAAGGCGCGTCGCCCGATAATATGCTGCGCGCCACCATCGCCAAACGCTTCGCGCCGGGCCCGGATTCCGTCGGCTTTTCGCTGAGCATTGAATTCGAAGCGCATGCCGGCGTCACGGCGCTCTACGGGCCCAGCGGGTCAGGGAAGACGCTGACGCTCGACTCCGTCGCCGGCTTCTCGGCGCCTGATTCCGGCCGTATTCTGCTGAATGACCGCATTCTCTTCGATTCGGGCGCCAGCGTTCATCTCCCGCCGCGGGATCGCCAATGCGGCTATGTCTTTCAGCATGACGCGCTGTTCCCGCACATGACCGTGCGGGCGAATCTCGCCTTTGCCGCCAACCGTCTGCCGCGCCTCGAGCGCCATCGGCGGATCGCCGAACTGCTCGACCGGTTTCGCATCGCTGACCTCGCCGGCCGTTATCCCCACGAACTCTCCGGCGGCCAGAAGCAGCGCGCGTCGATCGCCCGTTCTTTAATTGCGCGGCCCGATGTTCTTCTGCTCGACGAGCCGGCCACCGGTCTCGACGCCGTTCTCCGCGCCGAGCTGCACTCCATCATTCTGGAAATCCGGGAATCGCTGGCGATCCCGATCCTCCTCGTGACTCACAACCCCGAGGAATGCTTCGCGCTGGCGAATCAGGTTCTGATCTATTCGGCGGGCGCAATCCTCCATCGGGGATCGCCGCTCGATCTGCTGCGGAATCCGGGCTCGGTCGAAGCCGCGCGATTACTCGGCGACTTCAATATCTTCGAAGCCGAAGTGCTGTCGCTCGATCCGGGCCGTCAGACCAGCCGCATCCGGCTGCTCGATACCGAAATCGAAGGCCCGCACCTGCGCGGCTGCTTCCTCGGCGATCGGGTCACGCTCTGCGCGCGGCCGGAAGAACTCCAGATTGCAACCAAGCCGGGTGGCAATCGCATCCGCGCCGACCTGCTGCGGCTGACGGAACGAACCCAGGGCGTGCGCGCAGATTTCGGAAGCGAACTGATCGTCGATACGTCGCGTGCCAGTTGGGCAGGACTGAAGGACGCTCCTGGATGGTGGATCGAAATCCCGGCCGCGAGCCTCCGGCAGGTGACTACTTCGAAGCCGACGGCGAATCGAACGTAACGCTCGAATCCGCGCCGTACTTCTTGTAATTGCGGAAGTCGATTGAGTTCCGGCTGCATTCCGTCGTGCCGCGGTTGCAGCTCAGCGATTCCGAATGTGTGGGCAGCACGTACTTCTTCGTCCCGATCGTGACAAAGCCATAATCCACCTCGGACTCGACATGGTCGAGGGGGAACTCATTCGGAATCTTGCGGGCATCCATCTCGATGCGAAGCACGCGTGAGGTTTCTTTATCGATCCAGATAGCGCCGCCGTAAGCCGGGCGAAAACGCGATCCGCCGGCATACACCTGCCAGCTGGAGCGCGGCTGCTCGATCATGAAGTCGTAGCGCCAGGCCGGGCGGTTCTCAATCGTCGTCGATTTCTTGTTCGTGAACAGGGCATCACTCGCCGGCGAAAGGATCGCCTGCAAAGTGCTGGCGAATTCGCCTGTGGACCAGCTACCGGTTTCCTCCACGTCCTTCGTCGGTTTGCCATTACGAAGGATGTTCTCGTAGCGTTCTTTGCCGTTTTCCGTGATCACGTCGGCGGACACTACATCGAGGGGCTGCCAGCTTGTGTCAACCCGCTTCGCGTTGGCGGATACGTAACGCGTGGTGTACTGTTTCACGATGTAATCCGGCAGGGTTTCGGTGAATTCGAAGGCGGTTTCCCGCGCTTTGTCGATTACCGGATCGTTGGTGGCGGAAACGCCGGAGGGCGTGGGCAGGGAGCTGTCCGTTACGTCCGGAACCTGAGTGACGCCGTTCACTTCCGTTGCACGGACGGTGGGACGGGGAGGCATGCCGCTGTCGGAACTGGACTCGGCGGCTGTGGGAGCGCCGCGATGCAGGTGCGGCCGGCCGGGATCATCGTCCATCGGCGCCACGCTCGCGGTTTCGACCGGGGCATCCGCTTTCGCGCTGTCGCCGCCACCGCTGGAAGAGGCGCGCTTCAGGTGCGGGCGGTCGGGGTCGTCGTCCGCTGCGGCGCTGGTGGGTTTGTCGTCCTTTTTCTTTTTGTCGGTTTTCTGCGATGTGGCCGGATAGTCCGGGTCGTGCATTGAGACGTTCAGCGGCCGACGGGCTGCGGTGCGCTCTTCCGGTGTGGCGGCGCGTTCAAACCGGATGACTCGCGCGAGATAATTACTGTTCATGTCCTGCTGGGTCTGGATCTCGACGTAGTCGCCGAGATTGAAGTCAGAAGCCCGGCCCCGGCCAAATTGCGTCTCGAATACCGCATTGGGGGCGATCTGCATGCGGATGATCTGAGAATTGTCGGTTTCGATTACCAGATCCGAGGAGAAGATTTCCCGGAGATTGCCGCTGAGGGTCTGGTAGGCGCCGGGGATGTTGGGAGACCCGCCCGGGTATGGAGTGCCGGAACAAGTGCCATTTACGGGGGCCTGGCCGTTGGGGCAACGGCCACTCGTGGGATAAGGACTGCTTCCGGGGTAGGTAGTGCCGGTGGGATATCGCCCGCTGCCAGGATATGTTGTTCCGCCGGGGTAGGTTCCCGGCAGACCGACGCCGATTTGGGCCAGCAGGGCCGAAGAAACGGTCAGCAGAAGCGGGATGGCCCGGCGCAACATATGCCCTCTGACGGGCGATGTGAAACCTCGGTTCCACTCGCCCGTCTTTATTATTATGGCGCGAAAAGGAGGACTACTTCTTCAGACTACGGACGTAGGCAACCACGTTATCGACCTGGTCGGCCGGAACGCTCTTCTGGGCCGGCATTTTGCCCTTACCTTTGGTGATGGCGGTTTTGATGTCGTCGTCGGTCTTGGAGGCCTGGAACTGGGGATCGGCGAGGGTGGGAATAGTAACCTGCATCATCTTCGCCAGCGCCTCATTGGGGGTAGCGCCCGCGTCTCCATGACACATCTTGCAGGTCTTATCGAAAATCGCCTTGCCCGCGGTCGCATCCGCGGCGAGGGCCACTCCGGTCACGGTCGCCATCAGGGCCAGAAACGTAACGATGAGTTTGTTCATAACTCTCCTTCGTTCAGGATTATATCGTGACGCTCCGTTACATTCCGGTCCGCGCGAGTGCGGTATAAAAAAAGAGGAACAGAAAGCCCGAATATGATCAAAACCCTGATTTTGCTGACAGCGATTGCGGCGGTCCCGATGTGGGCGCAGGATGACATTCCGGACGCCCCCGGCAAGGCCACCACGGTCCGCATCTGTACGTCGTGCCATGGCGCGGAGATGTGGTCCAGTTCCCACAAGAGCGCCGATGACTGGGATCGTACGATCACCACGATGACCGAGAAAGGTCTCTCGATCAGCGACGCGGATTACGGCGTTGTGCTGGACTACCTGAGCAAGAACCTCGGGACGGCCCCCGCCAAGGTCAACGTGAACAAGGCGACTTCCGATCAGCTCGCCAAGGCGCTCGGTATCGACCCCAAGCAGGCGGACGCCATCATCGCCTACCGGACGAAGAACGGCGACTTCAAGGATCTCGATAGTCTGAAGAAGGTGGAAGGGCTGGACGCGTCGAAAGTCGATGCGAAGAAAGACGCCATCGCTTTCTGATTGCAGATGACTGTGCGCGCAACCCCGCCGCGGCCGTCTCCCCCGAGATTCGCCGCCGGAGTCACGCGCCAGCCTATCCTTGCTCTTTTGTATCGTGATTGGGACCGCGTTTGCTACAGGAAACGTACAGGCGCGGCCCGGATTTCAACAGCTTTGTTGCCCTGATTATTCCGTCACTTAGGGATACGAAATGTGAGTTCCCTGTGGATGGGCTGTGCATAAAACGGTGAAAGCATGATTTGTTCCGGGCGGGATGCGGCGACCGGCGAGTTTCTCGAAATCGAATTCGATGAAGTGATCCGGAGCGTGCGTCGTGCGAAACCCACGAACGCGGATGTCTGGATCGCGCCGGGGCTGGTCGATATCCAGGTGAACGGCTTTGCCGGCGTCGATTTCAACCGCCCCCATACCCCGCACAGCGAGATTCAGAAGGCGCTGGAACTGATCGTTTCGACCGGGGTGACGCGGTGTTTGCCGACCGTTATCACCGGGCCGAAGGACGACATGGTGGGGTGCCTGCGGAATCTCGCGGCGGCGAAGAAGGCTCTGCCGCTCGGGACGGCGATTGCGGGATTTCATGTAGAGGGTCCGCATATCGCTTCGGTCGATGGACCCCGCGGGGCGCATCCGCTCGATTCGGTACGGCCGCCGGATCTCGAAGAATACAAGCGCTGGCAGGACGTGACGGAAGGGCAGATTCGGCTGATCACGCTGTCGGCGGAGTATGACACCGCGCCGGACTACATTCGCGCGATTGTGCGGGACGGGGTGACGGCGAGCATCGGCCATACGGCGGCGACTTCGGATCAGATTCGGGCGGCGGTGGATGCGGGGGCGACGCTTTCGACGCATATCGGCAACGCGGCGCATTCCGTCATGCCGAAGCATCCGAACTACATCTGGGATCAGCTTGCGGAAGACCGGCTGAGCGCGAGCTTCATTGTGGACGGGATTCATCTGGGGGCTGCGTTTCTGAAATCGGCATTGCGGGCGAAGACGGTTTCGCGCGGGGTGCTGGTGACGGACGCTTCGGCTCCGGCGGGCGCGAAGCCGGGGCGTTATGTGCTCGGCCGGCAGGATGCGGACCTCACCGAAGACGGCCGCGTGGTTCTGGCGGGGACCGATCGGCTGGCGGGTTCGGCGCTCAAGCTCAATGACGGTATTGCGAACGTGATGCGGATAGCGGGGATTTCGCTGAGCGAGGCGCTTGCGATGGCGACGACGCACCCCGCGCGAGTGATTCATCTCGAAGGCCGGTCCAAATGGCTGGTGGCCGGAGAACGCGCCGACCTGATCACATTCCGGACGGGTTCCGGAATCGCGATCGAGTCCGTTTATATCGACGGCAAGCGGACCGTCTGATTCAACTGCCATAATCGAAATCGTGGATTTCGAGTACACGCCTGAACAAATACAGTTGCGGCGCGAAGTGCGGGATTTCGCGACAGCCGAGATTGCCCCGCACGTCATGGAGTGGGACGAATCGCAGACGTTCCCGCTCGAGGTGATCCGCAAGCTGGGGAAGCTCGGGTACATGGGCGCGATCTTCCCGGAGGAATATGGCGGGGCGGGGCTCGGGTACGTGGAGTACGCCATTATCATCGAAGAGCTCTCGCGCGTGGATGGCTCAGTGGGGATCATCGTCGCGGCGCATACTTCGCTCTGTTCGAACCACATTTATAAAGCGGGCAGCGAGGAGCAGAAGAAGAAGTATCTGCCGAAGCTGACGTCGGGTGAGTGGATCGGGTGCTGGTCGCTGACGGAGCCGGAGGCGGGTTCCGATGCGGCGGGGACACGTACCACCGCGGTTCGCAGCGGCGACGATTGGGTGATTAACGGGGCGAAGTCTTTCACGACGAATGCGCATTATGCGGATGTCTGCGTCGGGATGGCGGTGACGAACCGCGCGGCGGCGCAGCATGGAATTTCGGCGTTCATTCTCGAGAAGGGGATGCAGGGATTCCGGCCGGGGAAGAAGGAGAACAAGCTCGGGCTGCGTGCGAGCGCGACGGGTGATGTGATCTTCACCGATTGCCGCGTGGCCGCTTCGCAACTGGTGGGGAAGCAGGACGAGGGGTTTGTCGATAGCCTGCGGATTCTGGATGGCGGGCGGATTTCGATCGCGGCGCTCTCGATCGGGATGGCGCAGGGCGCCTATGACGCGGCGCTGAAGTACGCGAAGATCCGCAAGCAGTTCGGGCGGCCGATTTCGGAGTTTCAGGCGATCCAGCACAAGCTGGTGGATATGGCGACGCGGCTCGATGCTTCGCGTTTGCTGACGTATCGGGCGGCGACTCGGCTGGACCAGAAGAAGCGCGTCACGCGCGAATCCGCGATGGCGAAGCTGTTCGCTTCGGAGAGCGCGGTCTGGATTGCGAACGAGGCGGTGCAGATCCACGGCGGGTACGGGTTCATCAAGGACTATCCGGTGGAGAAGTTTTATCGCGACGTCAAGCTCTGCACGATTGGGGAAGGGACGAGCGAGATCCAGCGGCTGGTGATTGCGCGGCAGTTGCTCAAAGACTGATGATGATCCCGCGCGAACTGGCGAAGATGGCGACGGCGGTGGAGAATGGCGCTCCACTGCCCGCGGATTTGCCTGTTGGCGAGGGGCTCATTGTTGGAATCACGGGACCGGCCGGGGCGGGGAAGAGTTCGCTCGCGAGCGCGCTGGTGGCGGAGATTCGAAAACGCGGGAAGAGCGTTGCGGTGATTGCGGTCGATCCTTCGAGCCGTGCGACGGGCGGGGCGATTCTGGGGGACCGGATTCGCATGCAGGCGCATCACGGCGATCCCGGCGTGTTCGTACGGTCGATGGCGACCCGCGGCTCGCAGGGGGGCCTGGCGCGGACCAGCATGCCGCTCGCGCGTTTGTTTCGCGGGGCTGGGTTCGATTTTGTGCTGCTCGAAACGGTGGGGGCGGGACAGGATGAGATCGATATCGCGGCGTCGGCCGATGTGACTCTTGTGGTGCTGATGCCCGGAATGGGCGACGAAGTTCAGGCGATCAAGGCGGGGATGATGGAGATCGCCGATATCTTCGTGATCAACAAAGCCGATCGGCCTGGAGTGGAGCAGACGGCGGCCGATCTGCACGACATGCTTCCGCCGGTTTTCCGAACCGTCGCGATCGATGGGACCGGTGTTGCGGAATTGCTGGACGAGATCGCGGCGCGGAAACCCAGGGCAGCTATTGCGCCTGATCCGAAGTGGCAGGTGGATCATATCGGCATCGCGGTCGAGAGCCTGGCGGAGTCGCTTCCTTTTTACCGGGAACAGCTTGCGATGCGGGTACTGGGCGAAGAGACGGTCGCGCAGGAACAGGTGCGCGTCGCGATGCTGGACGCGGGACATTCGCGGATTGAACTGCTGGAGCCCACCAGTCCGGAAGGCCCGATTGGGAAGTTTCTGGCGAAGCGCGGGCCGGGTTTGCATCACGTGGCGATGCGAACAGCGGATCTTCCGGCGGCGGTCGAAAGGCTGCGCGCGGCCTGCGCGAAACTGCTGAATGAGCCGCGCCGAGGGGCGGGCGGACACCTCTATGTTTTCGTCCATCCGGGCAGCGCGGGTGGCGTACTATGGGAGATTATTCAGGAGTCCTAAGGAGCGAATTTGCCTAAGATTGGCGTCATTGGCGGCAGCGGTCTGTACTCGATGCCGGGGTTTACGGAACAGAAGGAAGTGGCGGTGGATACGCCGTTTGGGAAGCCTTCCGACACATACACTGTTGGGCAACTGGAAGGGCAGGAAGTGGCGTTTCTTGCGCGGCATGGGCGCGGACATCGCATTTCTCCTTCGGAACTGAACTTCCGCGCGAATATTTACGGGATGAAGAAGCTGGGCGTGGAGCGCATTGTGTCGCTCAGCGCGGTGGGGTCGCTCAAGGAAGAGCACAAACCGCTCGATTTCGTGATTCCCGATCAGTTTGTGGACCGCACGCGCGGGCGCATTTCGACATTCTTCGGCGAGGGCCTGGTGGCGCATGTGAGCTTCGCCGATCCGGTGTGCCCGGAGCTTGCGAAAACGGTGAATGGCGCTTGTGGCGCGGCTGGCGTGAACGTGAAGAGCGGCGGTACGTACATCTGCATGGAAGGGCCGATGTTCTCGACGAAGGCCGAATCCAATCTCTACCGGTCCTGGGGCATGGACGTCATTGGGATGACGAACCTGCAGGAAGCGAAGCTGGCGCGAGAGGCGGAGATTTGCTACGTGACTGTCGCGATGGTGACGGATTACGATTGCTGGCATGCGGATCACGATGCGGTGGAAGTGACGGACATCATTCGCGTGCTGACGCAGAATGCGGCGAATGCCTGCAAGGTGGTGGCGGAGGCGGTGCGCGCAATGCCGGCGGACCGCTCGTGCAAATGCGGATCTTCGCTGGCGCATGCGCTGATCACGGATAAGAAACTGGTCCCGGCCGAGACCGTGAAGAAACTGGAGCCGATTGTCGGCAAGTACTTCGTGTAAAGAACGCGCGGCGGCGCTGCTCGCCGCGGCGCGGGCGGGCGTTTTGCCTCCGGCGGAGGAGATCCGCGATCTGGGGGAGAACTGTCCGGCCGAATTCTTCCGCGATGTGATTGAGCCGCTGGGCGATTCGTTCGACCCCGCGCAGGCTGTGGCATATGAGCGGATCATGCAGGCCTGGATTCCGGCGCGGGCGCCGGTCACGCCTTCGATTCCGGACAAGGTCGACAACGTATATGTGCTCTCGCGCGTGACGCTGGGCGCGGATATCAAGATCGTCAGTCCTGTTCTGGATGCGATGAAGCGCCGGTTTCCGGCGGCGCGGATTGCGTTTGTGGCGAACCGGAAATCGGCCGAACTGTTCGAGACGGATTCGCGTATCGAACATTTGGAGGCGGCTTATCCGCGAACCGGACCGGTCAGCGCGCGGATTGCGTTCGCCCGCGAGCTTGCCGCAAGGCTTGATGATGGGATTGTGGTTGATCCCGATTCCCGGATCACGCAGTTAGGATTGCTTCCGATTGCGCGGCCGGAGCTGACATTTCATTTCTCCAGCCGGAGTATTGGCGGCGAGACGGATAATCTTTCGGGCCTCGTGCAGGGCTGGCTGCGCGAGACATTTGGGGTGGCGGGTGAGGCATATCTTGCCATCAGGCCGGAATCGGTTGCCGGGACAAGGCCCGTTGCCGCGGTCAGTCTGGGAGTTGGCGAAAACGAGTCGAAACGCGTGGGAGGGGATTTCGAATCGCGGCTTTTCGACGAGTTGGGGAGGCGCTTTGGGACGATTTGGGTGGATCGGGGCGCGGGCGGCGAAGAAGCGCGGCGGGTGACAGCCGCCGCGGGCGCGCGGGAGCGCGTACGGTTTTGGGAAGGCAGTTTTGCCGGATTTGCTTCGATTATTTCGCAGAGCGACCTTTACGTTGGTTACGATTCCGCCGGACAACATGCGGCGGCGGCGGCCGGAGTTCCGGGGATCACGATATTCGCGGGAGCGCCTTCGGAACGGTTTCGGAACCGTTGGGCGGCGGACGGCAACAAAAGTGCTCGACGGATTGACTGTGAGGGACTGTCGGCGGGTGAAATTTTGGCTGCTCTTGTAACACAATTTAGGCAGACAAAGCCAGAATAGGGGAGTTACGACAGGCGGCATGCATCTGAACATTCAACAACGGGACCGGGAAGGGATTACTCTGCTTGACCTGAAAGGCCGTCTTGTGGCGGGCGGCGAGGCGGCCGCGCTTCGCAACCTGATTGAGGAGATGGCTGGCAACGGTGGGGCGAAGATCATCCTGAATATGCGCGAGGTGGATTTCATCGACAGCCTCGGGCTGGGGACGATGGTGATGTGTTATTCGAAGCTCAAGAAGACGGGTGGAATCGCGAAGCTCAGCCAGTTGAACCGGCGGAATCTGGAATTGCTGCTGCTGACGAAGATCGATACGATTTTTGAGGTTTTCGACGACGAGACCGAGGCGGTGAACAGTTTCTTCCCGGAGCGGACGATTCGGCGGTTCGATATCCTGGAGTTTGTGCAGGGGCTGGAGCGGGAGTGGTAGGCGGCCGGCCCGAAGACCGGCCGCGCGGTTTCTGATTACCCTAACAATTTGCCCTGGCGGAGATAGGCCGGGACGTCCAGTTCGTCGTCGAACGTGTGGCTGGCGCCGGCGAGGACCGGTTCCGGTTCTTTGACGGGTTCCGGCACGGGGGCGGGAGCAGGTGTGGCGGCTGCGGCGGCTGCCGCGAGTGCGGCCGGATCCCGCGGCGCGAAGAAGTCTTCCGTTGGCAGCGCTTCGATCGCGGGATCGCGGACGTCGGGCGGGGCGGGCGGGAAGCCGGTCGCAATCACGGTCACACGGACTTCATCGCCG
>CAZWTH010000374.1:0-12127 GCA_964636715.1 uncultured Solibacteraceae bacterium
CAACGGTCTCAACTTATCCACTGCGCGCCCGACCTTGACCAACTCCGGTCCACTGGGTTCGACGCACACCCCTGTGCCTCGGTTTTCATGGTTGCTTGTGGCGCGAAGCGCCATCCGGACAGGGCTGAAGCCCCGCCCCACGTGGGTTTGGTGGGGTGGGGGTGGGGTTTAGACTGGCGGGTTGATGCAGACGTCGCTGTACGATACCGCGAATAATCCGCTCAATACGATTGAGTGGGCGTTTGCTGCGGCGGAGGTCGTGCATATTGCGTCGATGGCGCTTTCGGTGGGGACGATTGCGATGGTCGATTTTGCGATGCTCGGGGTGGGGGTGCGGGGGCAGAGTCCGGCGCAGTTGCTGCGGGAGACGGAGATGCTCACCGGCGTTGGGCTGGTTATCGTGATCAGCTCAGGGATGGCGCTGTTCAGTACCGATCCGTTCCGCTATTACTACAGTCCGGATTTCCGGCTCAAGATGTTGCTGCTCCTTGTGGGGTGCGTTTATAACTACACGATTCATCGGCGCGTGATGACGAAGCTTGTCGGGGCAGTTTCGCTGGCGATCTGGATTGCGGTGGTGTTTTGCGGGTTGTTTTTTGGATTCACCGCAGGTGGGTATTGAGATGACAATCGCGGAGATCAGCCATGCGATCCAGCAATCGGCGTTCTTCACGGGGGTCCGGCAGTCGGAGTTGTTCTATCCGACGGTGATGGCGACGCATCTGACGTGCATCGCGATTTTCGGCGGGATGATTCTGATGACGAATCTGCGGTTGATGGGGCTGGCGATGACTTCCACGCCGCTTGCGAGCGTGATCGATTCGATGCGGAACTGGAAACGCGGCGGGTTCGTTTTGATGGTGAGCTGCGGAATTCTGCTGGCGGGGTCGCGGCTCGATTCGTACTACGCCAATCCGTTTCTGCAAACGAAGCTGTCGCTGCTTGTGATGATCGGAATTCACGGATTGGTATTCCGGCGCAGCGTTTATTCTGGCGCGGCGGAGATCGACCGGCTGCCGAAGCTGCCGCTGCGGGCGAAGCTGGCGGGAGCGCTCTCTCTCGCGCTGTGGCTCGGCGTGGTGACGTGCGGGCGCTGGATCGCTTATTACGATGCGCCAGAGAAAACCGCCTCAGCCTTTAATACAGACCGCGGTCACGAAGCGCTCATCGGCGCTCGGGATTTCGGTCACGATGCGCAGGCCGGCGTGTTCCGCCAGTAGCCAGCGGAAGGCTTCGCGCGTGAACAGATAGCGGAAGTTGAGCAGGATGCGCTCGCCGCGCGCGAGCGGGATTTCGCGGCCGAAGAGGCGCAGGGTCAGATCGCGGGCGGCCTGGAAGCGGCGGGTGATGATGTGGAGGCCGTCAAGACGGTCGTCGGGCCGGGCGGTGAACTGCAGTTCGCCGTCTTCCGGGGCGACGCCCGCTACCGCGAGCGGGGCGAAGACGAAACGCTTCTGCTCGTCGCTCGGTTCGATATCGCCCGCATGGATGTTGGCGTCGAGAATCAGGATGTCGCCCTTCTGGACGCAGGCGGCGACGTGCTTGATCTGATCGAGGGGGTCGAAGCCGCCGAGGGTATTGCCGATCATGAGAAAAAGGCGCGGGGCTTCGCTGATATCGGCCGCGAGCAGCAGATGCATGGGGCTTGAGATATCGGCCTTGATGCCGTGCGCTTCACAATCCTCGTCTTCGGCGCCCGTGCAGGCGATTTCGAGCAGAGACTGGCTGGAATCGACGGGGAAGTATTTCGCTTCGCGTCCGGCGAGCTTGAGGGCTTTCAGGACTTCGCGGTCGCGGAGGCCTTCGCCCGCGCCGAAGCTAATGAGCGGCACGGCGCCGGGGAATCCCTGAGTGAGACCGGCGGCGCGGGAGGCAAGACCTTCCCAGGTCTGGCGGAGTACTTCATCGGAACGCAGGGAGAGCGCCCGCCAGGCTTCGACCGAGAGCGGGTTCCAGTAGAAGAATTTTTCGGGGAGGTCGCGAGCCTCGATGGACTCGACCAGTTCTCCGGCGATCTCAGATTCCGTCAACAGGACTTCAATATTCATGGGTCGGCAACCAGCTTACCAACAAACGAAAACAGCGCGGCTTTGAGGGCCGCGCTGCCGGTGAAAATGAAGTTGTCTGACTATTTGGCGACGTCGCCGAGAGCCACTTTGACGCGCGTGTGAAGACGGCTCTTGTAGCGGGCGGCGGAGCCGGCCTTGATCTGACCCTTCTGGGCGGCCTTGTCGATCTGCGAGAAGGTGCTCGACATGAGAGTTTTCAGATCGCCGTGGTCCTTCGCGGCGAGAGCGCGGCGCAGGGCGCGGATCTGATTGCGGAGCCGGGTGCGAGCGAAACGATTGAATGCGGTGCGCCGCTCGGTCTCACGAACCCGCTTCAGCGCCTGAACACGATTTGCCATCTACTTCCTGTAACCTCTTGATTGAATTCGATCTTTTAGAATATCACACTGCTATTCGGCGGTTTTGGTGGCGTGCTCGAACAGGTAGTGAAGGGTCTTATCCGTCTGGATATGGGAGGCGAGCCGGTTGAGCTCCCCGTTTTCGGTCATTTTGCGGCGTACGACGGCCACCGGCTGGCGCTGCTCGCGGGAGATGCGGTCGAGCTCGCGATCCACTTCGTCATTGGTGGCCACGATGGACTCGCGGTCGGCGACCTTGCCCAGGATGAGCGACGCTTTGACTTCGCGCAGGGCGGCGTCCTTCTGGGCGGTCTTCACTTTCTCCCAATCGAGTTTGAAGGATTTGGGATCGACGCCTTCGGCCTGGAGCATACGGAGGCGCTGTTCGACGCGGTTTTCGATCTGGCGATCGACGAAGACTTCAGGGACCGGGAATTCATTGGTATCGACGAGCTTGTCGACGATCTTGTCGCGGGCTTCGCGCTCGGCTTCGGACTGGCGCTGGGCGAGGAGGGACTTGCGGACGGCTTCCTTCACTTCATCGAGCGTGCGGAAATCGCCAAGGTCCTGGGCGAATTCGTCGTTGAGCTCCGGCAGATCCTTCTTGCGAAGTCCTTTCACCACGACTTTGAAACGCACGGTTTTGCCGGCGAGGGTTTCGCGGCCATATTCTTCGGGGTAGGTGACGTCGAATTCCTTTTCGTCGCCGGGTGAGGCGCCGGTCAGGTTTTCGGTGAAGCCGGGCAGGGTTTCGGAACCGCCGATCAGGACCTGGACTTCGTCGGAACTGATGTCTTCATCGGTTCCGGAGAGGCTCTGGAGCGAAACGACGGCGTAGTCGCCTTCCTGGAGCGGCCGCGCGTCGACGTTCGAATAGGTAGCCTTGCTGTCGCGGATTTCGTCGATGCGCTTTGTGACGTCTTCGTCCGTGACTTCGGGCTCTTTGTAGACGACTTCGACGCCGTTATAGTTCTCGATCTCGAACTGAGGGAACACTTCGA
The DNA here is from genome assembly GCA_964636715.1 of uncultured Solibacteraceae bacterium. Lineage (GTDB taxonomy): Bacteria > Acidobacteriota > Terriglobia > Bryobacterales > Bryobacteraceae > BOG-234. Next base: position 3,409 of record CAZWTH010000374.1, read on the forward strand.
ACTGCGCTTTGAAGTGGATGTCCTGGCCTTCGTGGAAATGCAGATCGATCACGTTGGGACGGCTGATGGCGCGCAACTGCTCGGCGGCGATGCGGTCATCGACGGCTTTGGGGACCAGATTTTCGACCACCTTCTGGCGGATGTCGCTCTCGTAATACTTGCGAACCATCGACATGGGCGCTTTACCGGCGCGAAATCCTTTGAGGTGGACGCGTTGACGGACCTCTTCGGCGACCTTTTCGGTTTCCTTCGCGACGTCGGCCGCGGGGATGGAAATTTCCAGCTCGTGCTTACAGCCTTCCAGCAATGCCAACTCGGGTTTACCTCGGGGAAGAAAGTGGTCCGGCGGTGTACAGCCGGAAGTACCAGAATATCAGGCTCGCAACGCCCAGAAACCAGCGCCGGGCGGAAGCCCGCCGCGCCGGGCAAAAGCCCCGCCCCACGATTTCAGTGGGGGAGGGCCTGGTCGATTGCCTGGGCGACATTGTCGTAAACAATGGTTTCCGAAAACGTTTTGCCCGCGACGATCACGGTGGGTACCGTCTTGATGCCCCGCACGGTGGCTGCCTGGATATCGGAATCGACGAGCGCGCCGAGACGCTGGTCGGTCAGGGCGGCGACGATGCCCTGTTCGCTGAGCTGATTGCGATCGGCGAACTGGATGAGCCAGGGTTTCAGGGAATCTTCGGTGATGTGCTCCTGCTCGGAGAGGAGTTCGCGGCGGAGGACGACGCCGGCGCGGGGACTCTGCTCCCAGACCCAGCGAGCGGCCATGGAGGCTTCGCGCGCCCACTTGTGACGGGGAAGAGGGAAATCGCGATGGACGAAGGCGACCTGTTTGCCGTATTTCGGGAGAAGCTTTTCATCGAGGATGGTGCGGAAGGACTGGCAGTAATCGCACTGGAGATCACTGTAGATCAGGACCCTGACGGTGGCGCCGGGGTTGCCTTCGACGATATCCGTTGTGGCGGCGACGGCGGCTGTGGAGAGGACGAGGACCGCCGCCGCGAGAATGCGTGTTGCCGGAGTGATCCGCATCGGGCTAAGGGATGCGGGCCGGGGTCTGGAGCCGGAACGTGAGACGCGTTTCGGATGGGATCACGACTTTCTGGCCGCTGGTGGCAACCGCTGCGCCCGTGCCGACGGCCGCGCCGGAGATGGTGCCAATGGCCGCGCCTTTACCGCCGCCGGCGATGCCGCCGAGGATCGCGCCGAGCACGGCGCCGCCGCCTGCGAGCTTCGCAGTTTTGGAGCCCTGCGAGGCGCTTTCGGTGCGCACGTCATTGCTGCTCAGCTCAAGCCACTGGCCGTTGACGTTCATGGAAACGAGGGCGAGCGTCTGGACGGTGCGGCCCTGGAGCTTGCCGGCGTCTTCGTCATCGACCAGTTTCGTCATGACGTCGGCGCCGCGGGGCACGATGACGCGGTCGCGGACGACGATGGGTTCATCGAGGCTGGCCATGAAGGTCTGGCCGAGGCGGCTGGTTTCGGAATTGACGGAATCGACCATGCGGACGGTGATGTTTGTGTCTGCCGGAATGGTGGCGCCGTGCGGCGCGGAAACGGACGCCGGCGGGCGTTGGGCCAGCGCGGGCTCAGGCGTGGGTGGCGGCGCCATGGGCGCGGGCGGCGCAGAGGGACGCGCGGGGGGCGGCGGGGCGGCGGAGAAGCGGTCGGGCTGCGGTTCGGGCGGGGGCGCGTCGAAAGTGAGCGACTGGATCAGGCCGACGTCGTAGGTGCGAATTTCTCCCTGGACTTCGATGCGAACCTGGCGCGCGGTGCCGCCGAGGAAGGTTCCGGTTATGGTCTGGCCGTCGCGAAGGTAGAGATTATCGGCCGATGCGATGGTGGCGATCGAGCAGGCCAGGAATCCGCTCAGTATCAGACGATTGAAACGCTGCATAAATTCAGTTATTACGCTGACTCCTTCATTACCTATTCTAAAGGCTCGGACGGAGGAGGGGGCTGGACGGTTTCGGGGGATTGGGTCGTCGGGGGACGATAGGTTCGGGGAGCGATAGGTTCGGGGAGCGATGGGGTTACTGCTCCCATGGATTGAACACCGCCACGCCGGCCTTGTCGAAATCGTTCAGCTCGGCGCGGCGCTTTACATCCTGCTGGAGCTCGATACCGAAACGAATTTCGGCGATACTTGCAGCGCTGATATACAAATCGGTGAGTGGTTGCGCGTCATAGAACGCGGTCACACGCGGTTCCGGCTTCGGCTTTCGCTTTTCAGACAGGATATTGGTATCGAGCAGCCAGCCCATCAGAGTACGACATCTCGTACATTGGTGAGACGTACGCGCGGCGGCGTCAGATCAACGTCCGGATAAGGCCGCGCCTGCAAAGCTTCCAGTACAACTGCGCCGGTCGTACCAATTGACGTAGCGGAGTGGGCCTGCTGGTCGAGAGCATCCAGAGCCTTTTCGATCAGTTCGTCCGTGCTGTGGAATTGTCCAGTGCGAATGCGGGCGTGTACGCGCTGCACCAACTCCGGTTTATGGATTTCAAGATTCACGGTCAGGCCCTCCTCTCAAGGGTAGCGTAAACACAGCGGTTCGCGCTCCTGCAATTGGTTTTTCGGCGCTGGGCAGAGCTGTACAAGACGCGATTGCCACCAGCGAGCAACGGTGCTTTCGCGGGATTGGCGTGGCCGCCAGCGTCGAGCGGAAGCTCGACGGCAGAGCCGAAGCTCCGCCCCACCATGGCGGACGATACTCTTTATAGAAATGGAGCTCACGCCGCTTCGGGTTTTCATGACGGTGGCCAACGAGCGCAGCTTTTCGCGCGCGGCGGAAAAGCTGGCGCGAACGCAGCCGGCGGTGTCGCTCGCGCTGCAGCGGCTGGAGGCGGAGCTCGGGGAAAAGCTGTTCGATCGTTCGGCGCGCGATGTGGTGCTGACCGATGCCGGGCGGACGGTGCTCGAATACGCGCGGCGGTTCCAGAATCTGGAAGCCGAGCTGGGGAATGCGATCGCGGAATTGCGGGATCATTCCGCCGGGTGCCTGGCGATCGGGGCGAACGAATCGACCAGTTTGTATCTGCTGAAGCACATCGAGAAATACCGGCGGCTTTATCCGAAGATCCGGGTGCAGGTGCGGCGCGGGTTTTCGAGCCGCATTCCGGGGGAGATCGCCGATGGAAACCTGGAACTCGGGGTGATCAGCTATCAGCCTCGCGACGAGCGGCTGGTTTCGACGATGATCTATACGGATTCGCTGGCGTTTGTGGTGTCGCCGCAGCATCGGCTGGCGGGGCGGCGCGAGGCGCCGATCGCCGAGCTGAGCGAGGAGATTTTTGTCGCGCACAACGTGCTCTCGCCGTACCGGGAGATTGTGCTGCGGAGCTTCCATGAGCGCGGGGTGCGGCTCAATATGGAAGTCGAGATGCCGACGGTGGAGACGATCCGCTGGATGGTGGAGCGGAATGTGGGGGTGGCTTTTCTGCCGCGCATGTGCGTGGAGCAGGAAATTTCAGAGGGGAGACTGATATCCGTGCGGGTGCCGGAGATTGAAGTGGAGCGGAAGATTTATCTGGTGCAGCCCGCCCGGCGTGCCGTGAGTTACGCGGCGGAAGCGTTTCTGCGGCTGGTGCTCGAATAGATGCCGCGCTGGAAGCGGATTTCGATCGGCCTGGTGGCGGCCGCGGGAGTGATCTACGGGATGGACGATCTCTCGGGGCGGTTCGGCGTGCCGGCGCGTCCGCGGTATTCGACGGTGACGGTGCGCCGGTATTACTTCATTCATGAGAAGTACAACAAGTTCAGTTATGAGCCGCTGCCGGTGATCGATGAGCAGTGCGCGAACACGCTATTGCCGCATTGGGGGGCGAGGCCGTGCTGGTGGGTGAAGCGGCACCGGGTTGTGAATATCGATGTGGGGTGAATTTTATGAGCCGGCGCGGGTGTGCTCTATCCACAGATTGATTCGCTGCTCCAGTACGTCGAGCGGAATGGTACCTGCTCCGATGACCTGATCGTGGAAGGCGCGGATATCGAATTTGGCGCCTAATTCCGTCTGTGCGCGCTGCCGAAGTTCCAGAATTTCCAGTTGCCCGAGTTTGTAACCAAGCGCCTGCGCCGGCCAGGCGATGTAACGGTCAATTTCCGCGTCGGGAACCTCGTCATAGTGTTCGCGAAAATAATCCACCATCTGCTGGCGTGACCAGCGCTTGTAGTGAACGCCCGTATCCACCACAAGGCGTATTGCGCGGAACAGCTCGCTTCTCAGACGGCCCAAATCGCTTACAGGCTCCTGGTAGAAGCCCACTTCCTTCCCGAGCCTTTCGGCGTAAAGCGCCCAGCCTTCGATGAATGCGCTGAAAAACAGGCCACGATGAAACGGATGCAGACCGGGCAGTTCTTTGGCGATCGCCATTTGCATGTGGTGGCCCGGAATGCCTTCGTGATAAGCAGTAGGCTCATCGTCGAGCATTTTGTGGTGAGTGGGATCGTAAGTATCGACCCAGATCTGCGCGGGCCGCGAACCGTCGGCCGGTCCCTCAATGTACTCCGTCGAGCCGTCCTTTTCCATGTATTCCGGCACTGAGGCCACAATCAGCTTTGCTTTGGGCAGACGGCCGAACAACTGCGGGAGCTTCGTCTCCATCTGGGTGGTGTAGCGGCGAAAGTTATCCAGTATCTGTCCGCGCGATTTCGCGGTCCACTTCGGGTCCGACATTGCAGCTTTGAGAAACGTCTTTCCATCCGGGTAACCAGCCTTCTTCGCTAGTTCCCCCATCTGCGCTTCGATGTCTGTCACCTGTTTCAGGCCGATCGCATGGATCTCTTCGGGCGCCTTAGAAGACGTGGTTAACAGGCGGATAGCAAAACGATAGCGAGCGTCGCCGTCGGGCAGCGACCAGATCCCCGGATCCTTGCGGCCCTTCGGGGCGTAGTCTGTGGCAAGGAACTTCCCGAAGCGAACATATGCGGGACGAATTTGCCCGTCAACGATTGCGACGATTTCATCGTGAATCCGTTTTTTGTCTTCAGCGGAGAAGCTTGTTGGAATATGCGCGGCGGGGCTCGCGAACGGATTGGCCTCGCCGGCCGGCGCGGCTACATCCCGGCATTGAGTCACGGTCTTTTCGAGCAGGTAGGAGGGCGGAAGGAGGCTGTCGGTCTTTCCCTGCTGAAGAACTCCCATCGCGGCGTCCAGTTCAGCGGGAACCTGCTTCAATCGAGCGATGTAATCGTTGTAATGTTTGACCGTATCGAACGGCGAGAAACTGGCAACCTGGGGGAGAAAAATCTGTATGCCATTGAACTGGTCAACCGGCATTTCCCATGTCTTCAGGTCGATTCCGGTGATCTGGTTCTGCAGAGCCTGGGTCAGGAGCGTGATATCCAGCTGATCGGACGCGGCAAGCGGGCCTGGATCGAGGGCCTTCAGGCGCGCCAGCAGAGCGGAAGCCTCCTTCCTGACCTGGGGTACGTGCTGCAGTGAAATATCGCTGAGGCGATCGTTGTATTTGTATTCGCCCATGCTGGATGCAAATTCCGTATTCTCACGCTGGAAAAAATCCCACCAGGCGTCGCGTATGGAGGAGAGTTCTTTGACTTCGGAGGCAGTTTTGTTTTCGCGGCGCGCGCAAGAATTCGAAATCAGGGCTGCCGGGATTAAGAGCGCGACGATACGAATTGTCCGGTCTGCATGCAACATTGTCATCCTCGTTGATAGTTCTGTTTTTGTCTTTATATAAACGCTTCAGTATCGCGCAGAGTGATGGGGTAAATCCGGACTTGAGCGCCGGCCGGAAGGCCTGCGGCAGGGCCGAAGCCCCGCCCCACGTCGCCTGGGTGAATCTGTTTGTTAGATAAGTTAGTCGCCTAAGAAGCGGCCGAAGGAGCGGAGGGCGGCGACGTTGTCGCAGATGGCCTTTACGCCGGCGGTGATGGGGATTGCCAGGACGAGACCCGCGGCGTCCCAGAGGAAGCCCCAGAACATCAGCGAAAACGTGACTACCAGCGGGTTCAGGTGGACGCGCGCGCCCACCAGCTTTGGATAGAACACGTTCATCGCGGTGAGGTGCAGCAGGATCACGATCAGGAATGAAAACAGGATGGTCGTGCTGTCCGTTCCTACGGCCATGGTTGCCAGCAGCGGCGGTATCATGCCGAGCGGCAGACCGATGTAGGGGACGAGGCTCAGGAATCCGCTGAGGGCGCCGGCGAGGAAGAAAAACGGCACGTGGGCGACCGCGAACAATATCGTGGTGAGCGCCGCGAGCAGCATGCCGATGAGGAAGTTACCCACGACGAAGGCGCGGGCCATTGTCGACACGCCGCTGACGCTGCGCGCGACGACGAGGCGATCCGGACCTTCGAAGAAGCGCAGAAAACTTTTGTAGATGTGATCGCGCCAGCTCAGCATGAAGTAAACGAGGAAGGGCACGAACGACGACATCAGCACGAACTGATAGAGAGTGCCAAGACGGGCGACGACCCAGTCCGCGACGGGATTGCGATCGTCGTGAATGCGGACTTCCTGAATCGCGCCGGGCTCGGGCGTGGGAGCCGGCGGCGGGGCCGCGGACCGGCGGCGGCTTCTTGAGGGCGGCGGCGCTGTTGCGCCGGTTGCTCCGGAAGCGCCCACGGGGCGGGGCGCCGTGCCGATAATTTGCGAAACGGAATCGCCCACGTGCTGGATGGTGGCGGTGGTGCCTTCGAGTGTTTTGGTGAGATTGCGGCGCAGTTCCGGCGCGTCCTTCGCAACGCTGGAGAGTTGGGTCCAGATCGCCATGCCGGTGAAGTAGATGGTGGTCGCGGCGACCACGCAGACCAGCAACGATGCCAGGGGGCGGGGCAGACGCAGGCGCGTGAGCAAGCCGACGATCGGTTCGAGCAGGAACGCGATGATGACGGCGGCGAGCGAAGTGATGAAGACAGGACGCGCCCAGTAGAGGATCGCGATAATGACTCCCGCCGCGATGATCGAGAGAGCGTAGCTGTGAACGCTCCGCGGTTCGCGCGCCTGGGAGCCGATGCTGCGAAGACTGATCCCCATTTCCCCTGACACCAGTGTAGTGGGTTATTTCACACCTCCTGCCTGAACGATGGGATTTACAATCGAAGGCATGGAAGCAGCGGGCCGGGTTCTCGCGCTCGATCTGGGGAAGAAGCGCATCGGTCTTGCGATCAGCGATCCTCTCGGTATTACGGCGCAGGGCCTCGAAACGCTGGAACGGCGGGGCCGCCGCGACGATATCGAAGACCTGCGGCGTCTGGCGGCCGAGCGCGGAGTGACGAAAATTCTGATGGGCGATCCGTTGCACATGAGCGGCGAGACGAGCCGGCAGGGCGACTACACGCGCGAGTTCGCTTCCGAGCTGGAGCGGAAGACAGGGCTGCCGGTGGAATTTCGTGATGAACGCTGGACGAGCCGGGCGGCGGAGCGTACGCTGCGTGGATCGGGCGTTGCGAATGGAAGCCGCAAAGCGACGATCGATAAACTCTCCGCGGTGATATTGTTGCAGGATTATCTCGACTCCCTCCGGATGGGGCGCTCACTCGAATGAAAAAAATTCTGGTGTTGTTCGTGGTCGTGGCGATTGCGGCGGTCGCGTACGTTGGGTGGCAACTGCGGCGGCCCTATAAAGGGTTCAGCGAGCCGGTGATCGTGGAGTTTCCGCATGGGACCTCGACGGGGCAGATGGCGGCGAAGCTTTCGGAAGAAGGCGTGATTCGCTCGCCGTGGCTTTTCATGGCCGCGCGCGTGTTCCGGCGCGGGGCGCACCTGCAGGCGGGCGAATATCAATTTACGCGCGATGCCTCGCCGCTTGAAGTTTATGGACGCATCGCGCGGGGCGACATCTATTACATGGAACTGCTGGTGCCGGAGGGCTTCAATATGTTCGATGTGGCGAACGACGTGGCGAAGCTGGGGACGATGCCGGCGGAGACGTTTCTGGCGGCGGCGCGCGATCCTTCGCTGATTCGGGATCTGGATCCGCAGGCGCAGACGCTCGAAGGTTATCTGTTTCCGAATAAGTACCGGGTGCTGCGCAAGACCACGGCGCGCGAGATTTGCAAGATGATGACGGATGCGTTTCGCGCGCACTGGAAAAGTCTGGGGGCCGCGGCTGGAGCATCCGTGCACGATACGGTGACGCTGGCGTCGCTTGTGGAACGCGAGGCGCGATTGCCGCAGGAGCGGACGATGGTGTCGTCTGTATTTCAGAACCGATTGCGAATGGGGATGCGGCTCGGGTGCGATCCGACCACGGTGTATGCGGCGCTGCTGGAGGGGCGATACACGGGCGTGATTCATCAATCGGATCTGGCGAGCGAGAATCCGTATAACACTTATACGCATGCGGGGTTGCCGCCGGGGCCGATCGCGAATCCCGGGGTTGGTTCCATTCAGGCGGCGCTGACGCCGTCGACCACGCCGTTTCTTTATTTCGTTGCGAAGGGGGATGGTTCGGGCGGGCATACGTTCTCCGAATCGCTTCAGCAGCATGAGGCGGCTGTGACCGCCTATCGCCATGCGACCGCGCATCACTAAAAAGCAGCGAGTTCTGGATTACGCGTCCGCGCGCGGGTGGGAGAAGATCGGCGAGGATGAATGGAATGAGTTGCGGCGCGAATTGCCGGATGTTTCGGAGACGGCGATTCAGGGGTGTGGGATTGCGGTGGATGCTCCGTGGTGCGGGGTGCGGGGGCATGGTTTCGCGGATTTGGAAGAGTCTCTGCGCGCGTTCAGTTTTGTTTACG
>CAZWTH010000375.1:0-2299 GCA_964636715.1 uncultured Solibacteraceae bacterium
CGACCATCATTTTGTTCGTCGGCGGCTACGTCGCGTTCCAGCGGCAGGAGGTGCGTGCCTAGCGAGCACCGTCGTCATGCCAGGCGCGGTGAGGGCGTAGCCTTCTTATCCCTCCCCCGCTTGCGGGGGAGGGTGGCGAGCGCAAGCGAGCCGGGTGGGGCGTTGCCAAATTCGAGAATGGACCCGATCCCCCGGCCATAGCGCGTCGAAGACGCGCGCAAACGCGCTTATGTCGCGCCGGCCCCTCCCTTTGCAGGGGGGACGGCAGCGCTTCAGTCAGACTCCAGCTCACATTTTGAGAAAGCGCCCTTCGTATCCGACGACCCCAAGAAAGACTTATCAATTCTAGCGTCACTTTGATATGCTTCTCGCGCGAAGGTCGTGTGGCGGGGGGGGCAAAATGTGCAGAATTTTACAGATCAAAACCGAGGCATTAGAGCGCGCGGCATATGTTGTCGCAATCGTCGGCTTTCCATTGCTGCTGGTGTCGACTGTCGTCGCGATCTGGCAAATTCGCGAGACGAAGCTGATCGTTTCGTCTCAAAACAACATCGCGCTGAATGCGATGATTTTCGATAACGACAGAAACAGCGCGATTGTCGACACGATAGAAAGCGGTGACAAAATCCTCAAGGAGAACGGAGGCAAGTTCGCCGACTCGCAGCTCGATAGCTATCTCGGAGACTACGAGATTGTATTTCAGGCGAGTAAGGAAGGTTATTTAAGTGAAGAAGAGCTGTGTGTGACGTTCTCGTACTACATTGCCGCAATATTTAAAGACAAAGAAGTGATCGATTTCATGAATCGGAAGAACAATGCGGACTATTTTGCCGGTCTCTATGCGCTGAACGATAAGATCAAACAGTCCAAAAACGAAAACTGTCACTAACGCCATAAGGGGTGATCACCTGGCCGCAGCGGCAGTATCGGCCGCCTTCGCTGGTCCGGCTTTCGCTGCGCGGCAAATGGAGCCCCGCGCACGTGGGGATTGATAAATGTCACCGAATCGGTGCGCGCCGTCATTGTGACCGAGCGATTGAGTTCTACCGCGTCACACACTCCAATTGTCATGGCCGGGCTGGTCCCGGCCATCTCGCTTAGGCGGGCACTGTGCCTTCCTGGCCTGGATCGCCGGGACATAAGGGCGTTTACGCCCATCTTCGGCGGGCCATGCCCGGCGATGACAGCGGAAAGGGCGGGGAGGGATGAGAGCCTCACGCCTCCGCCAGCGAGCGCTTCAGCGACGCGTTGAGCTTGGTCACCAGCGTGGCGAGCTTGTCGCGCTCGCCGCGCGTCCAGTCCTCGACCAGATGCGCGATGCGGGTGAGCCGCATGCGCCGCATCTTCCGCGCCACCGCGAGCCCGTGCTTGGTCGCGTGCAGCAGCGTCGAGCGGCCGTCGTTCGGGTTGGGCTTGCGGGCGACGAGGTCGGCCGCCTCCATCGCCGCGATCTGTCGCGTCACCGTCGAATCGTCGAGCAGCAGCAGCCCGGCGAGCGCCGCGGTGGAGATCGCGCCCTGCGTCTCCAGCACGCGCAGCAGCAAATATTGCGCCCGGTCGAGCGGATAGTTGCGCTTGCGCTGCATTGCCTCGAGCACGCGGGCAAGCTGGCCGAGTTCGTGTTCCAGTACCGCGACGCTGGCGTCCTCGGCGGCGAGGTCGCGCTCGATGACTGCGTTCATTCCCGTTGCTCCTCCGTTTCGAGCATTGCTGCCCTGCCACGGCGGCAGGGCGGGGCAGGCCGGTCGGCGCAAAAAGCGCGCTGCCGCCGGCCTTTTTCGTCGATTGCACCGCGGCGGCGCTTCCGCCGGCGGTGAAGATATATGCATCATACACCTTGTTTGCCGTAGCCGGAACAGATACCTGCATCATACAGGTATCTACCGGAAGGCCGGCCCCTGGGGCCGGAAGGCAAACGTGACGACTGCGACGATGACGGCCGAGGCGAAGCCCGGCCTCGGCTACAAGTGGATGGTGCTCAGCAACACCACGATCGGCATGCTGGCGGCGGCCATCAACTCCTCGATCCTGCTGATCAGCCTGCCGGCGGTGTTCCGCGGCATCGGCCTGAAAGCGCTCGATCCGGGCAACATCAACTACCTGCTCTGGGCGATCATCGGTTATCTCATCTGCATCGCGGTGCTGGTGGTGGCGTTCGGCCGCCTCGGCGACCAGTTCGGCCGCGCCCGCATGTACAATGTCGGCTTCGCCATCTTCACCGCCGCCTCGATCGCGCTCAGCCTGATGCCGGGCGACGGCGGCTCGGCCGCGCTCTATCTCATCCTCGTGCGTATCATCC
>CAZWTH010000376.1:0-2709 GCA_964636715.1 uncultured Solibacteraceae bacterium
CGGCATCCAGTTCTGGCACCACATCGAACACCTGCTGCTGATCACACAGGCCACCATCCACCACAATTTCTGGCACAAACCGGTTCCCTTCAGCTTTCTGCAGCTCGTCTTCCCGCGCGTGGAACTGCATCTGTTCTACAACACCGTCGTGTTCATCCCGATGGTAATCGGCATGTACTACCACATGTTCCCGCCGGAGGGCGAACCCCACACAGCCAACTGCACGTGCGAATGGAAGCCCAAAGAAGCCAGCCTGGGCGCCCCGGCGTAGTGCGCCGGATTTCCGCATTCGCTTCCGTTTTCGCGCTCATCCTGCTCTCGGTATTCTCGGCTGGATGCGAGGACAAAACCGACCCCGGCAAGGCCGTCCTGGTGCAGCATGAAATTCAGCCATCGCCGGCCCATGTGGGTCACTCCACTGTGCACGTGACCCTCACCGACCCCGCGGGCGCTCCCATTTCCGGCGCTCACGTCAACATGGAGGCGGATATGTCGCATCCGGGTATGGCGCCGGTTTTCTTCTCCGCCACAGAATCCGCGCCCGGCAACTTCACGGGCGCCGTGGATCTCTCGATGCCCGGCGACTGGACCATTCTGCTCCACATCACGCTCGCGAGCGGCGCGAAGGTCGAGAAACAATTCAACCTGCCGGGGGTGCTGGCAAACTGATGGCCGGCGCCGCGCCACAAACGGAAACCGCCCCGTTCGAAGACCAGCCGTTCGACCTACTCAAAGCCCCCCTCGCCGGTAGCCTTCTCCGCCATAAGAGTTCGCGCACGCTGGTCCGCCTTGCCCTGCTTGCCGCCAGCCTGATGATGATCGTCCACGGTCTCTTCGGCCCGCCGCTCGCGCCGAAGAATCTCGCCACCACTCTCGCCTGGGTTCATTTCCGCGGCTTCCTGATCCTGGCGCTGCTCTGCGCCGGCAATTTCTTTTGCTACGCCTGTCCGTTCATGCTGGTGCGGGATTTCGCCCGGAAGGTCTTCCATCCCGTTCTCAACTGGCCGCGTGCTTTGCGCAATAAGTGGCTGCCGATCGCCTTGCTGGCCGCGATTCTGTTCTGCTATGAGCGCTTCGCGCTCTGGTCGAAACCGTGGTGGACGGCGTGGCTGGTCATCGGCTACTTTGCCGCCGCGCTCATCACAGACAGCATCTTCCGCCACGCGTCGTTCTGCAAATACGTTTGCCCCATCGGCCAATTCAATTTTGTGGCGGCGCTCGTCTCTCCACTCGAAGTGAGCGTGCGCGACCGTCAGGTCTGCGCCGGCTGCGGCACGCTCGATTGCATCAAGGGAACGCAGCTTATTTCCATCGCCGCGCCTGTGAAACAGCGCGGCTGCGAACTGGCGCTCTTCCAGCCCGGCAAGGCGAGCAACATGGATTGCACCTTCTGTCTCGATTGCGTCTATGCGTGTCCGCATGACAACGTCGGGATCGTGCGGCGCGACTCGGCCACCGTTCTGAGCGGCGACCCGGCGCGCGCCGGTATTGGGCGCTTCTCTCACCGCCCGGATATTTCGGCGCTTCTCACCGTGTTCACATTCGGCGCGCTGCTGAACGCGTTCGGCATGGTAACGCCCGTCTATGCCTTCGAATACTGGCTGAAACAGCTTCTGCATATCGGGCCCGGTCCAATCCTGGCGATCATCTTCGGCATCTTCCTGATCGCCGAGCCGGCGCTGCTGATGGGCGCCGCGGCGCAAACGATGAAGGCGTTGACGAAGACCTCGCGTTCCCTCATGCAGGTCGCGGTTCGCTACAGCTACGGACTCGCGCCGCTCGGTTTCGGCATGTGGCTCGCGCATTACAGCTTCCATCTGCTCACCGGGCTCTTCACGATTGTTCCGGTGCTCCAAAGCGCGCTCGCCGACGCCGGTCTTCCCTTCCTCGGCGACCCGCTGTGGCGCCTGACCGGCATTCCGGTGAGGGTCGTGCAGCCAATCCAATTAGGGATGCTGGTACTGGCTCTGGCCGGCGCCATGATCTGGACGCACTCGATCGCCGAGGAAGATCAACCGGAGGAAACCTGGCGCGCCTTCGCACCCTGGGCCATCGTGAATGTCCTGATCTGGTGCGGCGCGGTTTGGCTGGTCCTGCAGCCGATGGATATGAGGGGAACGTTCATGGCCAGCTAAGAAGCCAGCTAAGAAAATGACGCGATCTCGCCTTCCCCTTCTTCTACTCGCCGCCCTGACGCTGACGCCACGACCGGCGCCCGCGCACATTGGCCCGCCGTTCCCGATCATCGAAAACAAGAAGGTTGGCCCCGTCAACGTGGAGTTGTGGATCCATCCCGATATCGGTTCCAGCGTGGTTTTCGTCATTGTGCATCCGCTTCCTGGCCAGACGATCCCCAAAGATCTGAAGATGGAGGTGGGGGTACAGCCGGAAAGCGGACGGCTGAAGGAAGTCCTCTACGGCATGTGGCGGGACGAAACGCAGGACTTCATCCAATTCGACAGTCAGGTGGAGTTCGATCGCGACGAGATGTGGAAAGTGCATCTGCTCGTCTATAGCGGCGGCGTGACGGAGCACGCGTATGCGCGGGTGGAAGCAACGCCCACAATCCTTGGAAGCTGGGAACTGCTTCTCTATGTGGCGCCATTCGCCGGCGTCGGCTTCCTGTGGTTCAAGGTCGCCGCAAAGCGACGGCAAATTCGCAAACGTATGGCGAGAGCGTGATACGATCACGTCCATGCGAAATTACAT
>CAZWTH010000377.1:0-8385 GCA_964636715.1 uncultured Solibacteraceae bacterium
GAAGGGCTGGAAATTCGACGCGGCGCAGATGAAGGAGTTTCACGACTGGCTGGTTTCTCAGAAGTACGATCTGAACGAGGCCCAGTTCACGAAGGAATATGACGCGATCCGGCGCCGCATGCAGAGCGAGTTCTACAAGACCGCTTTCAACGTGGACGACTCGAGCCGGTTTATCATCGAAACCGATCCCGAAATTGCGGCGGCGATCGAAGCTCTGCCGAAGGCGCAGGCTCTGGTGTCGAACGCGAATCGGATCCGGGCGGAGAGGGCGAAAAAGTAAAGTCGACAGCGCAGATTGCAGTATTGGACACGGGCGGCCAATATTGCCACCTGATTGCCCGCAAGGTGCGGGAACTCGGGGTGTCATCCGAAGTCTATCCGAGCGAGACGCGCGCGGACGCGCTGCGGCACGCGCGTGGCGTCATTATTTCGGGCGGCCCGGCCAGCGTTTACGATCGGAACAGCCCCACCATGGACCCGGCGGTGCTCTCGGCGGGGGCTCCGACGCTCGGCATCTGCTACGGGCAGCAACTCATCACACAACTCCTGGGCGGCGAGGTTCGCAAAGGCGATAAGGGCGAGTTCGGGCTGGCGTTTCTCGATCTGCGGGAGAGCGATTCGCGGCTGTTTCGCGGCCTGACCGATCACCAGAAAATCTGGATGTCGCATCGCGATCTGGTGGCGGAGCCGCCGGCGGGCTTCCGGGTGCTGGCCAGCACGACGACGTGTCCTACGGCGGCGATTGAAAATCCCGAGCGGCGGATTTACGGCGTTCAGTTTCATCCCGAGGTTGTGCATACGACCGAGGGGACGAAGATCCTGCGCAATTTCCTCTTCGATATCTGCGGCTGCGAGAAGGACTGGAGTCCGGCGAACCGGATTGCGCTGGTGGAAGAACAGATCCGGGGGCGTGCGGAAGGACGCAGTGTTTTCTTCTTTGTGAGCGGCGGCGTGGATTCGACGGTGGCGTTCACGCTGTGCCTCGAAGCGCTGGGTTCGGAGCGCGTGTGCGGCGTTTACGTGGACACCGGCCTCATGCGTGAAGGCGAGACGGCCTTCGTGGAAGAGACCTTCGCGGCGCTCGGGCATGGAGTGGTGAAGATCGAGCATGCCGAGAAGGAATTTCTGGGTCCGCTCGAAGGCGTGCATGAACCGGAGCTGAAGCGCCACATCATCGGCGAGCAGTTCGTTAAGGTTCAGGAACGCATCATGGCGGAGCGGGGAATCGCGGACGGCTCCTGGATTCTGGGGCAGGGCACGATTTATCCCGACACGATTGAATCCGGCGGCACGTCGCAATCGGCGACGATCAAGACGCACCATAATCGCGTGCCGGGCATACAGAAGCTGATCGATCAGGGGTTGATCGTGGAGCCGCTGGCAGATTTTAATAAGGACGAAGTGCGGCCGATCGGTCGCGAGATGGGGCTCTCGGCGGCGCGGCTTGACCGGCATCCGTTTCCGGGACCGGGGCTGGCGATCCGGTGTTTGTGCTCAGCCGAAGAGCACGCCGTGACGCGCGTGCCGGAAGGCTGGCTCGTGCCGGTGCATTCGGTGGGCGTGCAGGGCGATTCGCGTAGCTATGCGCCGGTGCTGGCGATTGAAACGTTCCCCTCGGCTGCCGCGAAACTGCAGGACGAGGCGACGGAACTGGTGAATCGCAGCCGGGGCATCAATCGCGTGATTGCCGTGGTGGCGGCGCGCGAACCGATGGAGAAGCAGCGCGTTTTCGCGAGTTCGATTACTCAGGGGCGGCTGGAATTACTGCGGCGGGCGGACGGGATCGTGCGCCGGATGTCGCACGAATCGGGCTTCGATGCGAAGGTGTGGCAGTTCCCGGTGATTCTGATTCCGGTGGGCGCGGGGGAATCGCGTGACGCCGTGGTGCTGCGTCCGATCGATTCCGTGGATGGAATGACGGCGGATTCGGTAACGATGCCGGACGATCTGCTGCGCGCGATGGCGGCGAAGATTCTGGAGACTCCCGAAATTTCGGCGGTATACTACGACCTGACTCACAAGCCTCCGGGCACGATTGAGTGGGAGTAATGAATGCGGTTCAGAGTCGCTTGCGGAATCCTGATTAGTTTTGCGCTGCCGACCTTCAGCCAGCAGCTTCCCTCGTTTGAAACGGCGGCTGTCAATCTTGTTTCGCATCCCTCTCCCAATGAGGACCGTTCGACTGTCACACTCGCGGACGCGCATCGTTTCCGGGCGGTGAACGCCGATTTGAGTGAGTTGATCGAGTGGGCGTACGAGGTCCGCGGGGATCGAATTTCCGGACCGGACGATGTTCACTCGAAGATTTTCACCTACGATATTCAGGCCACGGTCCCTGGACAGGCCGATAAAGCTCAGGCGCGGCTGATGCTTCGGCGTCTGCTGGCGGATCGTTTTGGCGTCGTGTTGCATTCGGTGTCAAAGCCGACCGTCGGGTACGCGCTTGCTGTGAATCGCGGCGGCCCGAAACTTCAGGCATCGTCCGTGGAGCGCTCCGAGGGAGTGACGAGTCGCGGTGGATCGGCGAGCGTCCATCTGACGTCGCCTGCGGTACGGATGAGCAGTCTTGCGAACGCGCTTTCGAGAGATCTCGGCGTGCCGGTTGTGGATCAGACTCACATCGACGGTCTCTACGTTCTCGACATTCAGTTCTCGAAGTTCGGGACGGAGAGCGAGTTGCCGACCGTTTTCGAGGCGGTCAAAGGGCTCGGGCTGCGGCTGGAGAAAGCCGAGATTCCGGTCGAGACGATCGTCGTCGATCACGCGAACTTCAAGCCCGGCGAAAACTGAATGTTCTTCCGGACGATGTGTTGCGGGCTGCTGATTGGTTCTGCAATCGCGGCCGCGGGTCTTCCTTCGTTCGATATCGCGTCGGTACGTCCCGGATCGCATTCGGTTTCGAAGGTGGATCGCATCGATCCTACCCGGTTTCGCGCCGTGAGCGCGACGGTGGCCGAACTGATCGAATACGCCTGGCGGGTTCCTCAGGACCGGATTTCAGGACCGGACGATCTCAAATCGGCGGAGTACACGTTCGATATAGACGCCAGCATGCCCGCCGCGACGACGGACGCGGAATCGAGGCTGATGCTGCGGCGTCTTCTTGCCGGCCGGTTCTCGCTCGCGCTGCACACGGCGGCGGCTCCAAAGAGCGGCTATGCCCTTGTGGTGGCCGAAGGCGGACCGAGGCTCAAGGCATCGGCATTGGCGACGGCGGTGGGCATCAAGGTCTCGCAGGACGAGGCGGACGCGACCTTGCGAACACCCGCCGCCAGCATGTCACAATTCGCCGGGATACTGTCGGTGGTTCTCGATTCGCCCATTGAGGATCGGACCCATCTGGACGGACTTTTCGAGATCCAGACCGTATTTTCGAAACTCGGACCGAACGAAACCGACGCTCCCACCGTTTTTGATGCCATGAAACGGTTGGGCCTGCGCCTCGAGAGAGCCGAGGTTCCCGTGGAGACCATCGTGGTCGATCACGCTAACTTCAAACCCGCCGCGAACTAACACGCTACTCTGTGGTTTTGGTTACAGAATTGCTCGGTTGCCTTATCAAAGGCTTACGGAAATGCCAGGAGGTGAAGGGATGTCAGGAAGGTACTCAGCGGTTCTGATCGGAATTCTGGGGTTCGCCGCGCTTGCGCCGGCTCAGACGCTGCAGCGGCGCGCCACGATGGTGAACAACCACGATGCGAAATGCACGATCGAAGTGGTTGTGGACGGCGCGGCTGAAGTGGAAATCCGCGGCGATACCGCTACGCTCCGCAATTTACAGGGCCAGCCGCCCCAATGGCGCCGCTTTGAATGCGGCCAGGTGATGCCGCCGAATCCGGCGGGATTCCGGTTCCAGGGGATCGACGGACGTGGCCGTCAGCAGCTTGTGCAGGAGCCTGGCAACGGCCGTCCCGCGGTTATCCGGATCGACGACAACGGCGGCGGACAGGAAGGCTACACCTTCGACATCATGTGGGGACTCAACGGTCCCGGTCCCGGCCCGATCTCCCGTGGCCCGATTGGACCACCACCCTCGATGCAGGGTCCACCACCGCCTCCCGGACCTCCCGGACGCCGCTGGTATACAGAGGACGCCGTGAGCGCCTGCCAGGAGTATGTGCGCGATCAGGCCGCGCGCCGCTTCAATGCGCATGATCTTCAGTTCCGCCGCACGCGGATGGACGATCAGCCGGGCCGGCCTCCGATGAACTACCGGTTCTCCTGCTCGGTGGATTTCAGCGCGGGGCGCGTGCGCTCCGCCGATGTGATTCCCGTGCAGGCGGGCGTTTCCGGCTGGGGCGATCCGGTCAACGGCCGCGCGATCCAGGCCTGCGAAGCCGCGGTGGAAAGCCGCCTGCGCGATCAGGGCTACCGCGCGGTCGAGTTCGGATCGGCAATCATCGACGTTCGTCCCGGTAGAAATGACTGGGTCGAGGGGACAGCGTCCGGGCGCGACCGGGGCCGTCCGGCCTGGTTTGACTTCTCCTGCTCGGTGAATCTGCGCACCGGCGCAGTGCGTTCGGCCGAAGTAAACCGGCGCTAGAGTACGATGAATGCAGCGGCCGCAAGCCGCGCTATGACTGCTCCCATACGCGTGCTGGTCGCGAAGCCGGGCCTTGATGGGCACGATCGCGGCGCCAAGGTAATTGCCCGGGCGCTTCGCGATGCGGGTATGGAGGTCATCTATACTGGTTTGCGACAGACCCCTGAGATGATTGTGAGCGCGGCCCTGCAGGAAGATGTGCAGGTCATCGGGCTTTCAGTGCTTTCCGGGGCGCATAATTCCATTGTTCCGCGCGTGATGGAGTTGTTGCGGCAAAATGACATGACCGGCGTCAAGGTGATCGTCGGCGGAATTATTCCGGGCGACGATGCGCGGGAGCTGGAGAGGCAGGGCGTGACGAAAGTCTTTCAGCCCGGCGCTTCGCTCGAATCAATAGTAACGACTGTACGCGAAGCCGCCGGCCAGGCGGCCTGACATGGAAGGGAAGAACCGGCGGCGTTCTGACGCAGCCGGCTCGCAGGTACCGGACAGAATGGACAAGCATTTGAAGATTGCGGTCTTCATCGACTTCGACAATATTGAGATCGGAGTCAAATCGACGCTGCAAAGAGAGTTCGACGTCTCGGTGGTCCTTGAGGCTCTCAAGGAACGCGGCGAGATTGTCACCAAGATCGCCTACGCCAATTGGGGACGCATGGAAAATTCCACGCGCCAGCTTTCGGAGTACGCGGTGCAGATGGTGCAGCGCGATCCCTCGCCCCGCGGCGACAAGAACGGCGCGGATATCAATCTGGCGCTCGATGCGCTCGAAATGGCGTTCACCCACGATCACATCAACGCGTTTGCGATCGTGAGCGGCGACAGCGATTTCATCGCGCTGGTCAACAAGCTGAAGCAATACGACAAGACGGTGTTTATTCTTGGCGGCAAGGCGTTCACCAGCACCATACTCCAGAAGAATTGCCACGAATTCATCAGTTATGAATCCGTGCTGGACGATGGGCGAACGCCGCGGCAGCATCGCGAGCACCGCGAGAACCGCGGTGACCGTCCCGAGCGGCCACATGATCGCCCAAAGGAAGGCGGCGGCCAGCAGCAGGGGCAGGGCGGCGGTGGCGGCGGTCAGCGCCGGCCCGCGCTCGATCTGCATCAGGCGATGCCGCTTGTGGAGCGCGCGCTGCAGGTGCTGGAGCGGCGCGAAGTGCGTCCGCAACTGGGCCTGCTGAAATCCACCATGCTGCAACTCGATTCGAGCTTCAGCGAGCGCGCTTATGGCGCGGGTTCGTTCACGGATTTCATCGAAAAGCTGCGCAAGAGCGATCTGATTCTGGTCACCGGCGGCGAGGGCCGCTATCTGATCTCACGCAAGCGCGGCGGAGCGGCGGAGAAGACCGTGCGGCCCGAGGAAGCGCTGCCGTTCCTGCGCGACGTGCTGGAGAATCACCGGCTGGAGCTGGAGGAGGGCGTCACCGCTGCCGACCTGCAGCAGTGGGTTACGGACGAGGCTCCCACCTTCGACTGGAAGGCTTTCGGATTCCAGGAATTCGGCGAATTTCTGAATTTTTCGCAGGATAAGACCGTGGTTCGGATTGTTCCGAATGAGAATCAGGGCCTGACGGTGTTCCTGGGGGCGGAGTTCCATCCGCCGGCTGTACCGGAGCCCGAGCCGCTGCCGTTGCCGGAAACAGAAGAGGAAGAAGGACCGCAGCCGATCGTTCCCGGTCAGCCGACAGCGGGGTCGGAGCGTCCGAAGAAGGGCGCGCGGAAGACTTCGGGTAAGGAAGTGGACGGGAATGTGGTGGCGCCGCCGAAGCGGGCGCGCAAATCCGCCGCGCCCCGAAAGCGCCGGACGCCGGCCAGTTAGTGGCTTAGTGATAAACGCGCGGGTCGGAGGGATCCGACCCGCTGAACACGCCGCCGGAGTTGGTGGCTTTCCGGTCTGTGGTCTTTGTTTCCCGCCGGGGATAGTGTTGCGTCGATTTGGTCCTGCCGCTCGCGCCGGAGGGTTCGACGAATGCGGACATGGGTTTCAATGGAAACGCGAGGACCGCGAACAGCACCAGCGAAGCTGTCGCCAACAAGACCAGCAAGCCGAGCAGGGCAGACTTCATCCTGATGGATCAGACGCTAAACTAAATTTGTGGGTTACCCGGCTTCATTTCGCATTGGAAACACGACGCTTGCGCCTGCGACGGTGCTGGCGCCGATGGCCGGAGTAACGGATACCGTTTTCCGCAGATTTATCCGGAATCTGGGCGGATGCGGGCTGATCATGACGGAATTCACGAGCTCGCACGGCGTGAGTGCGGCGCTCGATTCGGAATCCGGCGCCCTGAAGAAAATCAACCGTACGGTAGCGCGCTATCTCGCGTTCGAGCCGGAAGAACATCCGATTTCGGCGCAGTTGTTCGGGTCCGATCCCGAAGTGATGGCGGAGGCGGCGCGGGTTTGCGAAGATCTGGGGTTCGATTTCGTCGATATCAACTTCGGGTGTCCGGTGAAGAAGGTTGTGAAGTGCAACGGCGGTTCGGGGCTGCTGCGCGATCTGCCGCAGGTGGAAAAAATCCTGCGCACGGTGCGGGCCGCCATCAAAATTCCGCTCACGTGCAAGTTTCGCGCGGGCTGGAACGATCAGGAACTCGTGATGCGCGAGATGGGGCGGCTGGCGGAAGACTGCGGTCTTCAGGCGGTCGCATTGCATCCGCGCACGCGTGAACAGGGTTACAGCGGGCGCGCCGACTGGACGCGTATCGCGGCGCTGAAAGACGCCGTGAGTATTCCCGTGATCGGCAATGGCGACGTGGTGACGCCGGAAGACGCCATTCGCATGGTGGAGGAGACGCGCTGCGATGCGGTGATGATCGGACGCACGGCGTCCTCGAATCCCTGGATTTTCCGCCAGATCACTCAGTATCTGGAAACCGGAACGTACGACCAGCCGACGCAGCTCGACCGCTACGAGATGATGCGGACGTATTACCGCATGCTGATGGATCGCCGCGAAGACGATGCCGCGGGGAAGATGAAGCAGTTCGCCACGTATTTCACGCATGGCGTGCGGGGCGGCGCTCATTTGCGAGCCGCGATTTACAAAGTCAGTGAAGCGTCCCAGATCGTCAGTTTAGTGGACGAATTCTTCGAGCCTGAGCTACGCGCCGCCTGATTTGCGGCCAATCCAGATAGCTTTACCGTCGCTTACTCCAGAGGCAATTTCCTGCCAGCCCGTAAACGCGCGTCGATAGTTCGCGAGCGAGGTGGCGAAGCGTCCGCTTGTTTTTCCCGCGAGCGCGGCGATGCCGTTCGGCCGCACGCCGGCGGCGATTGGTGGCAGCAGATCTTCCTGCCAATAGAGCCAGCACACGATGAGGTCCCAGGCGTTCGGGGTGATACGAAATTCGGCGCGTTCGAGATCGGCCTCCAGGCATGTAACGCCGTCGATCGACGGCGCGACCTGATCCACCGCGGTCACGCGCCAGCCGCGATCGCGCAGCCAGATCGCATGACGGCCTTCGCCGCAGGCGAGATCGAGCGCATCGCCCGGTTTTGCGTCTTCGAGCGCCGCGGTGAGCTCAATGGCCGGAGGGTTCATTCGGGAGTGGTGGCGGCGGGGAAGGTCACCGCGATCCCTTCGGCGCGCAGACGGCGATACAGGCGCTTCCGGACATTGCTTCGCGCCGTGGGAACGTTCGCAAATTGCGTGACGCTGAAAACCACCTCGAAAATCAGCGAATTATTCCAGGGACCGGGGTTGAAGCGCACGTCGGGCGGGGGATCCGAGAGGACGTTCTCCAGTTCCGCGCTGCTCTTCACGGTTTCTTCGAGAAGCAGCTTCTCGACCAGATCGATATCGGCGTCCTGGTTCACGCCGCAAAGGATCTTTA
>CAZWTH010000378.1:0-11698 GCA_964636715.1 uncultured Solibacteraceae bacterium
TATTTCGAAGGTCGAACTCTCCACTCTCTTCGGCGACGTCACTCAGTCGTCCTGGACGCCTCCCACTCAGACGGACCCGCTCTATCGATTCCATCTCACGGTGACGTATGACCAGAAGCTCTAATCTCAACTTCCGTGAGCCGCAGGTGCTCGTCCGCGCCGCGCTCGGCGTCCTGCTCGCCGCCAATCTGGTGGTAGCGGCGTTTGCATTCCACCTGGTGGGCGAATCGCCCAACGATCTCGATGCGCAGCTCGCCAGTCTGCGTTCCACATTCCGCTCCGCTCAGCAACGGTTGAACAAGAGCCGCTCCCTCGTGCGCAACATGGATATCGGGCGCGATCAGGGGAATAAATTTGAGGTCTCGTACATGACGCCGCGGCGTCATACGTTCGGACCCCTCGACGACGAAATCAATCGACTCGCCAAGGAGTCGGGTATGAAGGTCGGTACCGTGAATTACTCGCTGCCCGACCCCATTGAAGGCAGCAGCGATCTTTCCATGCTCACCATCACCGCCGGGTTCGAAGGCGGCTATCCGCAGCTCATGAAACTGGTGAACGCGCTCGATCGCTCGCCGCGCTTTCTGCTGATCGATTCGCTCCAGGTGGCGCCGCAGCCCAAGGGCGATGTTCTCGACGCGGTCTTCCGCATCAACACCTTCGTTCGCGAGGAATCGGAGGCAGCGCAATGAACGTCGGCGCCGAACCGAAAAAGGTCGCGATCCTCGCCGGCATCGTTGTCGTCGGCATCGGGCTGTACTTTTACAATTCATCGAGCGATGTCACCATTACTGTGCCGCGTTCGGCTCCGGTAGCCGCGCCCCAGGTGGCTGCGGCGGCTTCCGGACGCACGACGCAGCGTTCCGCCCGCGCGCTGAACACAGAATTCCGCCCGCGCGTCATGGGTTCGCGGCCGGACGATAAGCTTGATCCCGCGTCCATCAATCCTGAATTGCATCTCGATCTGCTCGCGAAGGTGCAGGGTATCGAGCCGGCGGAAGCCGGACGCAATCTGTTCCAGTTCGGCCAGCCGCCCGCGCCGCCGAAACCAGTTCAGCCTATTCCTCCGAATGTTCCGAAGATTCCGGTGAATCAGGGGCCTCCACCGCCGAGTGTCACCCATAACGTGCCGACCGGGCCGCCCCCCGCGCCGCCCATCGATCTCAAATACTACGGCTACGTCGTCTCGAAAGCGGATGGCCTCAAGAGAGCCTTCCTTCTGGATGGCGATAACATCCTGATGGTCCAGGAAAATCAGACCGTGAAGCAGCGTTATCGCATCGTGAAGATCGCGCTCGGCACGATTGAAATCGAAGATCTGCAGGGAAAGAATACCCAGACGCTTCGTCTGCCGCCGGACGCGCCAGGCTAGACCGACATGAAGCGGAACCGCAATTCCGAATCCGGCTACGCGCTGCTGATGATCTTCGCGATGGCGGCAATCGTGGCCATTACCCTCTATACGGAGATCCCGCGCGTCGCGTTTGAAGCGCAGCGCGATAAGGAGCAGTTGCTGATCGATCGCGGCGAGGAATACCAGCGCGCCGTGACGCTCTTTGTTCACAAATTCCGTCGCTATCCCGGATCGATGGAGGAACTCGAGAACACGAACGGTCAGCGCTTCCTTCGCCGCCGCTTTGTGGATCCGATGACTGGTAAGGCTGAATGGCGCCTCATTCACGCCGGCCCCGGCGGCGTCCTTACAGACTCGGTCGATTCGAAGGCGCCGGACCAGAAGGACCCGAGCGCGCCGCAGAATTTCATCAACGACATCGGTCTCACCGCGAGTAGTCTGAATTCGGCTACGTCCGGTGATAGCGTGAACCTGGCCACTCGCCGCCGTCCGAGCGATTCCGGTAACAGCGCAGGTGGCGGCGGCGACGATTCCGGTAACAACAATCAACCCGTGAATAACGGCAT
This sequence comes from uncultured Solibacteraceae bacterium, assembly GCA_964636715.1. Taxonomy (GTDB): domain Bacteria; phylum Acidobacteriota; class Terriglobia; order Bryobacterales; family Bryobacteraceae; genus BOG-234. The sequence goes on from CAZWTH010000378.1 coordinate 1,921, forward strand.
TGCGGGTTACAGCGGTCCCGTCATGGTGCTCCCCGATGGCCGTATCGTTCCGGCGAATAGCTCAGGAACGTACACGCCTCCCGCGGCCGGAGCAGCGGGGGCGTCCGGGCGCATTTCGCCGATGCCCGGTATGGTCCCCGGTGGCTTGCCGCCGGGCTTTCCGACCGGCGCAACGCCCGGCCAGATGCCGAGTGGCGTCGCAATTCAGCAAGGAGCCCAGCAAGGTATTCCGCAAGGCATGCCGCAAGGCGCTCCCTCTCCGGCTGGCCCGCCGGGCGCCGCCGCCAGTCTGATCAATCAGATTCTGACCAACCCGAGGGGAGCTATTCCCGGCGCGCCCGCGCAGTCTTTGCAACAGGGGCAGCAGACCCAGCAACTGGGGCAGTCGGCGGGTCAGGTCGCAACCGGTGGCGGTTTCGGAACGGCGCCGGCGCCGATGACGTTCTGCTGTTGTTGCGCCGGGATCGCAGGCGTCGCCAGCAAAAAGGAATCGGAAGGCATCAAGACCGTCAACGACCATACGAAATACAACGAATGGGAGTTCGTCTACGACAGTACGAAAGACGCCGCCAACCAGACCCAGGGCGCAATGGGCGCCGCGGGCGCGAGCGGCGGGCCAGGCGGCCGTGGTGGAATGAACAATCCGCAGGGCATCAATCCGATGAATCCGGGTGGGATGATGCCCAGTGGGCTGAACCCTGGGCCTGGGCTTGGCCGTGGGGGGCCGGGCCGCTGACCGGCGCGAAGAAGCTCAGCGCGTTATCACTCTGTTTCACGATTCTGGTTCTCACCAGCGAATCGAATTTTTCCGGAAGGGCAAAACGAACCGCATGCTGCACGATCACGAGCGCCGGCGGATTAGCCCCCAGCACGTCCATTGCGCCGGTGTACTCCGCTTCGAGCGGATACGGCGGATCGAGAAACACGATGTCCCCTTTAATCGATGCGAGATGGAGCGTTGCCGGTCCCTTGACGATGCGGCCTTCGCCCCGAATCCCGAGCGACTTCAGGTTGGCCTGAATGGTCTCGACGGCGTGCCGGTTGCGCTCGATGAACACCGCCTGCTTCGCCCCGCGGCTGATCGCCTCAATCCCCACGGCTCCCGTCCCCGCGTAGGCGTCCACGAAGACGCTGCCTTTGATACGCGGCGCAAGGATGTTGAAGAGCGTCTCGCGCAGCCGGTCCGGAGTGGGCCGTACATCGAGCCCGGGCAGCGATTGCAGTTGACGCGAACGGAATTCACCGGCGATGACGCGCATGAAGTTTTATCCTACCTGCACCAGACCGTAACGCCGCTGCCAGTGGCCGCGGATGTATTCGACCGCGCGCGCCAGCGCCTCCGGCGACGGCGGCTCTTCCACAAACGCCCGCGCTTCGTGCTTCGCGTTGCTCAGAATGTCGGGGTCGCGCAGGATGTTGGCGATCCGCAGCGAGGGCAGGCCCGACTGCTTCGTTCCGAAAAACTCGCCCGGCCCGCGCAGCTTCAGATCCATCTCGGCGATTTTGAAGCCGTCGGTCGAATCGACCATCGTCCGGATGCGCTCCTTGCCGGTATCGTTGAGCTTCGTCGTGATCAGCATGCAGTAGCTCTGCGCCGCGCCGCGGCCTACGCGCCCGCGAAGCTGATGAAGCTGCGAGAGGCCGAAGCGCTCGGCTTGTTCGATGATCATCACGGTCGCATTCGGCACGTCCACGCCGACTTCGATCACCGTCGTCGAAACCAGGATCTTCGTGCGCTGGTTCTTGAAGGCGTCCATCGCGGCTTCCTTCTCGGCGGCGGGCAGGCGGCCGTGCAGCAGCCCGACCGGAACGTCGGGGAAGACTTCGGTCGAGAGATGCTCGTACATCTGCTGCGCGGCCTTCATGGCCTGCGTCTCGGATTCCTCGATCACCGGATAGACCACGTATGCCTGGCGTCCGCTATCGATCTCGCGCCGCATCTCGCTGTACGCGATCTCGGTCTGATGCTCCGTATAGTGCTTCGTCACGATTTTCTGGCGGCCCGGCGGAAGCTCATCGATCACCGAGATATCGAGGTCGCCGTAGATCGTCATCGCGAGCGTACGCGGGATCGGAGTCGCCGTCATCACGAGCACGTCCGGCGTCACGCCTTTGCGCGCGAGCTCAAATCGCTGCATCACGCCAAAGCGGTGCTGCTCGTCGATGATGACGAACCCCAGGTTCGCGAATTCCACGTCCTTTTCGATCAGCGCGTGCGTGCCGATCGCGACCGGGATCATACCGGCGCGCAGCATATCCTTGAGCTTTTGCTTCTCGCGCGCCGTGGAGGAGCCCGTCAGCAGCGCGATGACATAGCCCAGCTTCTGGAACAACGGCTTGAGCGAGTAGTAATGCTGCTGCGCCAGAATTTCGGTGGGCGCGAGGATCGCCACCTGGTAACCGTTTTCGACCGCGATCACCGCTGCCTCGGCGGCGACGATCGTCTTGCCGCTACCAACGTCGCCCTGCATCAGCCGGTTCATCGGGCTGGGGTGCGCCATGTCCTGCGCGATCTCTTTGAGTACCCGCTTCTGCGCGCCGGTTGGTTTGAAGGGCAGCAGTTTGACAATTTGTTCGCGCACGCGATCGGTGAGTTGAAATCCGATGCCCGGCATCGTGCGGGCGCGGCGGCGCTTCAGTTCGAGTCCACATTCGAGCCAGAAGAATTCCTCGAAGATCAGCCGGAATTGCGCGGGCGAACGGAACGCGTTCAGCAGCCGGACCTGCGTGCCGGGGGGAGGGAAGTGTGCGTCGCGAACGGCGTTGGTACGGCTCGGGAATTTCAGCCGCGTTGTGATGTGCGGCGGCAGATGGTCTTCGAGATCGGGCATCTGCTCCAGGATGCGATGGAGGATGGTCCGGAGGATGCGCGTGTTGACCTTGCCGACGGCCTCGTAGACCGGCACGATTCGGCCCGTGTGCAGCGCCGAATCGCCCTCGTCGTCTTCGCCGGAGAGGATCTCATGCTCCGGATGCATCATCTGGATCTCGCCGCGATAGTTATCGAATTCGATTTTGCCGAAAAGCGCGACCCGGGTACCCTCCGTGAGACGGTCGGCGATATAGCGGCCGTGGAACCACTTGCCGCGAAGCGTAGAGCCGGAGGAATCCGTGAAGACGACTTCGAGAATGTCCAGTTTGCGGCCGCGCAAAGCGGAGAGCTTCGACGACTTCACCTCCGCAATTACCGTCGCCTGTTCGCCCGGCGCAAGTTGCGAGATTGGCTTCAGATTGCTGCGGTCTTCGTAGCGGAAGGGGAAGTAGTGCAGCAGGTCTTCGACGGTCTCAAGGCCGCGCGCCTGCAGCATCGCCGCCCGCGCCGGGCCGACGCCCTTCACGTATGTCAAAACTGCGTCGAGAGCGAGAGCCAACCTTGAGTTTACTTACCAGGGATTGCTCAGAGCAGGGTTATGGATCAGCGACTCGTCGGTCAGGCTTCCGAGGAAGGCGATGAGATCGGCGCGGTTGAGCGGGGTCAGGTCGAAGCCGGTCATCAGCTTGTCTTTTTGCGCGTTGCCGTGGGCGCGGCCGCCCGCGGCGTAGTGATCGAGGACGGCGTCGAGCGTAGGCACGCTGCCGTCATGCATGTAGGGCGCGGTCAACGCGATGTTGCGGAGCGTCGGAGCTTTGAATTTTCCTGTATCGGCGGTTCGTTTTGTAAAGAGAGTAAGGCCGATGTTCGGAGCCGCATAGGGGTCGTAGAGCGCGGTGTTGTGGTATTCGTCACGCGGCCGGCCGGTGAAGTCCGGCCCGGCGTGACACCGGAAGCAGGAGAGGCCGTCGAGAAAGAACAGCATCTCGCCGCGTTTCGCCGCATCCGAAATGGCCGTGGCATCGCCGCCGCGATGATAGCGGTCATAGGGGGATTGATTCGATACGATCGTCCGTTCAAACGCAGCGAGCGCCTTCGCGACGTTGGAGAGCGTCCATGGATCGGGGCTGGGGAAGGCTTTCGGAAATTGCTCTTTGTACATGGCGTCGGTCCGGATGAGCTGGAGCAGACGCGTTTTGTCCACTCCCATCTCGACCGGCTCCTTTCCGAACATCGGCTTCAGCGCCTGCTCTTCGAGGGAGTGGACAGTCGGGTTGGCCCAATTGAAGGCGGTCGCGGTGGCGAGATTCACCAGGCTCATCGCGCTGCGCGGATGCAACTGCCCGGTCGCTCCGAGGGCCTGCGCGCGCCCATCGGTAAAAGCGAGCTCCTGCTTGTGACACGACGCGCAGGAGTATTGACCGTTGACCGAGATCCGTTTGTCGTAGAAGAGATAGCGGCCGAGGGCGGCCTGCGGGGCGGCGCCGCCCCACACGATCGAGCACGTCAGCAGCGCCGCCGCGAGCAACCTCATGACTTGCCGAGATTCAACTGCACCACGTTCGAGAGCACGCCGTCCGCGGTGAACCAGACGTCCACCAGGCCGGCGTCCTTCAACTCGTTCGGGATCTCGATCGTGAGCTGGTCATCGTATGGCGCCCCTCCAGCGGGCCCGAATGCCACGACCTTTGCGGGCTGGCCGCCGATCGTGACGCGCAGGCTGTCGCGCGAATGCACGTAGCGGAAGCCGGTGCCCGGCATCCGGATGGTGGTGCGAACATTTGCGGCGAGCGGAATCGGTTTCGCGGCGTCAAAGATGCGTATGCGGCCATCGCGGAAACGCTGGGTGACCTTGCCGACGACCTCGCCGCGGCTTTCGTGGTTGCGCGTCCAGAGCCCCGGCCCGAGATCCGTAACGACGATGCGGCCTGCCGTACTGGAACCATCGTCGCGGATGATGGTGACGTCCGCGGGCCCGAGCGCGCTCGCCGGTGGAACCATAAAATTGATGATCTGCCAGCCGCCGCCCGCGTAGAGCATAGGCGCGAGGCGGGCAACGCCCGTCGAATCGGTCACGCGGATGGAGACGCCGCCGAGATGAGTCGGCCACGTTCCGGGCTTCGGAGACTCCTTGTGGCCGGCGAGCGTTGGACCATACATGGAAACCACCGCGCCGCGCGCCACAGCGAAGCCACCGAGCATACAGTTCACGGGAAACAGACCATCCGGCGTCGTGCGCCAGAGATGCGACAGAACGGCCACGCCGATACCGACCGCCGGGTCGGGTTTCTGCTGTTGACATGTCCAGCCGCGCTCGAGCCGCGTTCCGATCAGATAACGATAGTCGGAAATCATCTTGCCGGGCTGGAAGGAGGAAATGGTCCAGGAGATGTTGTGGGCGTCAAGGAACGTCAACTTACGTTCAATCGCCGCCGCTGCCGCGGAGGGATCGGAGGGAAATGCGCTGCATTCGGATGAAGTGGTGAAGAGCTCCGGATCCATGCCGTCCGCCAGAACCGGCCGTGTTTCCGCGATGCGGGCGATGCGGTCCCATTCATCGGCCGATGCCGAGTAGTTGGGGGTGACTTCGGCGATCAGGTTCGGGTCTTTCAGGTTGAGACCGGCTGAGACGATCGGCTGAGACGCTTTGGCTGCGCGAATGGCGTCGACCGAATCCTGTGTGGCGCCGGAGGGCAGCGCGAAGAAGACATCCGGGTCATCGCAGAAGTCGCTCGCAAGCGCGCTCCAGAATTCCGGCGAAGTCTCGTCCGCTTCGAGGATGACGAGCAGTTCCAGACGATTCGAAACATCCGCCACAGCGCGGGCGCGTTTGCGGTAGGCGGCATCGTTGAGGTAGAGCGAGGCATTCAGAGGAAGCCGCACCGCGTTCATATTGACGCGCTGGCGAATCGTGACGATCGTGGTGGCGGAGAGCGGGCCGAATTCACCGGGCGCGCCGGCGATATCCGTGTCCGACGAAGTCAGGGGCGCGAGCCGGGTTCCTGTGACACGATAAGGACGGCCGTTGCCATCGATCAGGCGCGAGCCCGCCACGTGATAAGGTCCGGCGACTGCCGGCGTCAGAGCCGGCGGCGGCGATGATGAAGCCACCAGAGCCAGCGGAACAAGCAGGAACGGGACGAGCCGCGAAGCGCCCATTGCGAATTTCCTCCGCTATTCAGAATAAACGCAAAAGAGAGAGAACGGAATGATGTTGTTTGTCACATGTTGACAGTCATGATGAAGAGGCGTTAAGCTCGTTAGCGATGAACGAATCCAATACCGACGTGATCCAGGGAACGCTCGACATGCTGATCCTGAAGACGCTCAGCCTCGAACCTCTGCACGGCTTCGGTATCGCGCGCCGGATCGAGCAGGTATCGAAGGGCGTGTTCAAGGTGAACCCCGGATCGCTGCTCACCGCATTCAAGCGGCTGGAACGTATGGGGTGGCTGGATTCGGAATGGCGCGAGACGGAAAAATCCCGTAAGGCGAAGTACTATTCGCTGACGCGCGCCGGCCGGAAGCAACTCGAAATCGAGACCGCGGACTGGAACCGGCGGGCATCCGCGATCGCACGGCTGCTGAAGTCCGAGGCGTAGCGGCATGTCCTTCTGGCGTCAGTTCAGTGGCGGTCTTCACGCGCTGGTGAACAGACAGGCGGCGGATCAGGAAATCGCCGACGAACTCAGCCACTATCTCGACGAAGCGGCGGCCGCCTTCGCAGCGGCCGGTTTGTCTGCGGAAGCTGCGCGGCAAGAGGCCCGGAAAGAGTTGGGGAACGTCACCAGTCTGCGCCAGGAAGTGCGCGGGTACGGATGGGAGAACATGATCGAGACATTCCTTGCCGATCTGCGGCATGCCACTCGCTGGCTGCTTGCCAATCGTGGCTTTACTGCCATCAGTCTGATTGCGCTCGCGCTCGGGATCGGGGCCACGACCGCGATTTTCAGTATCCTCAACGGCGTACTTCTGAAGCCGCTGCCCTATTCTCATCCCGAACAACTGGTGGCGTTGCGCCACACCGCGCCGGGCGTCGGCATTGAGGATCTGGATATCTCAACGTCGGTCTACCTGACTTACCGCGAGGAGGGCCGCGTATTTCAGAACCTCGCCATATCCACTGGCGGATCGTGGGCTGTCACAGGGCTGGGGCAGCCGGAAAAGGTGAAAGGCCGGGCCGTATCGCACGATTTTCTGAATACGCTGCGCGTGCAGCCGGAGCTGGGCCGTCAGTTTACGGAGGCGGATGAAAATCCCGATGGCGAGCGTACGGTGATTCTGGCGGACGGTTACTGGCGATCGAAGTTCGGCGGAGACCGCGCCGCGCTTGGGCGCCATATCCTGCTGGACGGCACTCCCTGGACGATCGTCGGCGTTCTGCCGCCTTCCTTCGAATTCATGGATCAGGAGATCTCGCTGCTTGTGCCCTTCCGTTTCAAGCGCGCCGAGGTCAATGTCCTCGGTTTCTGCTGCGACGGAATTGCAAGGCTGAAGCCGGGCGTCACGCTTGCCCAGGCCAACGCGGATGCCGCGCGCACACTGCCGCTGACGGTGGAAAAATTTCCGATGAACCCGGGGTGGAGCCAGTCGGCTTTTCGGGACGCTCGCATTGCGCCCCGGTTGCTGCTGTTCAAAGATTACCTGATTGGCGATGTGGGGAAGACGTTGTGGGTGCTGATGGCGACGATGAGCATCGTCATGCTCATTGCCTGCGCTAATGTCGCCAATCTGCTTCTGGTGAGAATGGACCAGCGTCAGCATGAACTGGCGGTTCGTACCGCCCTCGGGGCAGGCATGGGACGTATCGTGCGCTCGCTTCTAATCGAGAGCGTGCTGCTGGGGCTTTGCGGAGGCGCGCTCGGGCTGACGCTGGCCTGGGTCGCGGTGCGCGTTCTCCTGGCGTCAACTCTGATGAATCTTCCGCGCATGCAGGCGATTTCGATCGATCCAGCGGTGATGGCATTTGCGTTGATCGTTTCTCTGGTTGCGGGCCTGCTCTTCGGACTGATCCCGGCGCTGAAATATGCGCGGCCACGCGTTGCCGCCGGATTGCGCAGCGAGGGCCGGTCTCTGACGGCGGGCAGGGAACGGCAGCGCGCCCGCGGCTTTCTGGTGGCCGCGCAGGTATCGCTCGCGATGATTCTTCTGGTGGGGGCCGGATTGATGATGCGGACATTTCACGCATTGCGTCATGTGGAGCCGGGCTTTTCCGGAGCAGACCAACTGGAAACGATGCGGGTGGGAATTCCGGATACGGTCCAGGGGACGGAGGAGGTTGTTCGAATGGAGGAAGCAATTCTACGAAAGGTCCGCGCTATACCTGGCGTTTCGAACGTCGCGGCAATCAGCGCTCTTCCCTTCAACGACAGTCAGGACGATCCGATCTATGTGGAAAGTCACCCCGAGCGTGAAGGCACGATTCCACCCGTACGTCACTTCAAGCACGTCTCGCCCGGATACTTTACGGCGGTTGGCAGCCGTCTTATCGCGGGGCGTGATTTTACCTGGGACGATAACTACAGCCGGGTTCAGGCCGGCATCGTTTCGGAAAATATGGCGCGCGAGTTGTGGGGAAATCCGGCGGCCGCCATCGGGAAGCGAATTCGTCTGAATCCAAAGGACTCCTGGCGCGAGGTGATTGGCGTCGTGGCGGATCTTCACGACGATGGCGTAGACCACAAGGCGCCCGCAGTGGTCTATTGGCCTCTGCTTCAGAAGAACACCGACGGCAAAGACGACGTGAATCGCGGTCTTTCTTATCTGGTGAGAACGCCGCGCGCCGGATCGGAGGCGCTGCTTCGCGATCTTCAGACGGCCGTGACGGGCGTTAACGCGAGTTTGCCGATTGCGGATGTAAAGACGCTTCAGTCGATCTACGACAAATCGCTGGCGCGCAGTTCGGTGACTCTGATGCTGCTTGCGATTGCGGGCGGTATGGCGCTTCTGCTCGGGATTGTGGGCATCTACGGCGTCATCTCTTACTCGGTTTCCCAGCGCACCCGGGAGATCGGAATCCGTGTGGCTTTGGGCGGGTCTTTCGATAAGGTCACGCGGCTGTTCGTGCGTCAGGGAGTGGGAATGTGCGGCGCCGGTCTGATTGGAGGTTTCGCAGGCGCGCTTCTTTTGAGCGGACTGATGAAGTCGCTTCTGTTTGGAGTGAACTCAGGCGATCCGTTGACTTATGCCATAGCAGCCTCCGGACTCCTGGTGGCCGCGCTTGTCGGAAGTTATCTGCCGGCGCGGCGAGCGACGAAAGTCGATCCGGTGGATGCGCTGCGGGCTGAGTAAGCGGAGACAGGAAGTCCTTATTTATTACGTATGTAGGCTAAAAATTTGTGGTAACATTTTCCAATTACCCCAATCTACACGCGATATTTGAGTAAGGAGCAGTAATGAAAAAAGCCCTCGGTTTCCTGGTTCTCGCTGCCAGCATACTTCTGGCGCAGGATACATTGACGAACGATTCAATCGTTAAGATGACTAAGGCTGGTTTATCGGAATCCATCATTGTCACCACGGTTCAGTCAGGGGCGGGTAAGTACTCAACGAGCGCAGACGACCTTGTAAAGCTCAAGGAGGCGGGCGTCAGCGATAAGGTGCTGGCTGCGATGCTGGCGAAAGCCTCCGGAGCGGCGGCGACGGCCGCGGCGCCGGCCGCCGCGAGCGCAACTCCCGGCGCTGCCGGAGACATCCCTTCCAACCTCGATGTAGGAGTCTATTACAAGAAGAACGGGAAATGGGAGGAGATGTTACCGGAAGTAGTCAATTGGAAAACCGGTGGCGTTTTCAAGAGCCTGGCCACGGGAGGACTTGTGAAGGGCGACGTCAACGGTCACGTGAATGGGGCCCATAGCAGAAACTCCACGGACTCGCCTGTGGAAATCCTGATTGTTGCTCCCGAGGGTTCCGCAATCACCGAATACCAGTTAGTGCATCTCCATGAGCAAAGCGATTCCCGGGAAT
>CAZWTH010000379.1:0-24588 GCA_964636715.1 uncultured Solibacteraceae bacterium
GATAGTGAATCATATCGCCCCCCGAACTGTCCGCCACCCAGAAATCTCCCGCGGAGCCGCAGGATACCGAAACAGGCGCATTGAATGAACCGGCGAGACTAATGAGAGCCGCGGCTCCGCTCCCCAGATTCACGGCCTTATCGAAAATCTGGACGCGCCGGTTCGAGGTATCGGCTACCAGGATGTGGTCCTGCAAATCGACCGCAACTCCGCGCGGCGAATTCAATCCATTCTGCGTCGAGCCGGCGGTTGACGTGTTGAAGCCCGATTGGCCAAGCACCACGGTCGCGCTCATCCCGGATGTGAACGGTTTTGGAAAGAGCAGCACGCGATTCTGCGTCGCATCCGCCACGGCGAGCCAGCCGGCGTTCTGTTTTGTTGCGTCGAAGCCGTCCGCGGTCAGGGCAAGGCTGACGGGCGTGCCCAGCGTGAGGGAAGACGCATCGGCAATCGTGGATGTGAATGAGGTTTGCCCGATCACGAGGTCGGCTTCCTCGAGCGCCGTTTTGCCGGAAGCGAATGGAGCCGGAAAGCGCAGCACGCGGCCATTGCCGGCATCCGTCACATAGAGGTTACCGGCCGAATCCACCGCGAGGGCGGTCGGCTGGTAGAGACCGGAAGAGTTCGGTTTGGCTGAATCGCCCGAAGGATAGTTGGTCACCGCGCGGCTGAAATCCGGCTGGCCGATCACGATATCGGCGGCCTGCCCGTTCTTCAGGTGCGTGAAATCGGCGTACCCAAGAATTCGATTGTTGAATGTATCCGGCACATACAGGTGCGCGGGCGTCGCGCTCGAATCCAGCACCGCCCCCGCCGGAAAGGCGTTTGCGAAAGAGAATCCTTTCGCATCCACCATGTTGACACCGGTGTAAGGGAAATCGAGCTGACCGATGACGTGACTGGCGGAAGAGCTGGCTCCAGTCTGACTGAGCGAAAACATCAGAACGCGATTGTTAGCCGTATCCGCCACGTACAGATCGCTCGCGCTCGCCGCGACATCGCCTGGCGTGTGAAGCGAACTGGCAGATGCGTCTCCCGCTCCCTGGTTGGCCTTGACGTCCGTAAATGTCGGCTGGCCGATCGCGGCCGTAGCAACAGGGGAAGATTGCGGCGACGTGAAAGCGAGAACGCGATTGTTCGCGGAATCCGCCACAAACACCCCGGGGCCGGCCGCCACAACGCCGGTTGGATTGTTCAGGGAACTCGCATCGGGCGTGGTGGAGGGGTCAACGCCGAACATGCTCGCCGCCGTTGCGCCAGTGGCCGGCGCCGAAAAAATCAGCACGCGCGAAAACTGGTCCGTAATGTAAAGCTTGCCCGAACTCTCCACGGAAACTCCGTTCGGCGCCTTCAGCGTGGAAAGGACCGTGCGGCTTGTGCCAGCCGCGTTCGTAGTGAAAGCCGTCTGACCGATCACCATGTCCGCGGCGGCGAACTTCGTGCCCGCCGAGAGAGCGGCCGCTGCAAAACGCAGGGCGCGGTTGTTCCCGGTATCGGCCACCCAGAGATTCCCGGATGGATCGAACGCAATTCCGGTTCGCCCGCCACTTTTGATGGAGAGAGTCGACGCACTCAGACCGTTCAGATTCGCGGTGCTGGTGGACAGCGTCTGCTGCCCGATCACCAGGTTTGGAAACTCACTCGCGTTCGCCGGATTGAACGGCTGCGGATACCGGAGAATGCGATTGTTCCCGGAATCCGCCACGTAGAGATTGCCGCTCGCATCCACGGCGACGCCGGTCGGATTGTTGAGCCCGGTCTGACGTCCGCCGCTGGCGGGATTCTGCGCCTGATTGCTGAAGCGATCCACCTGACCGATGACGACGTCAGCCGGTGCGCCCGGAATGAGTTGTGTGGAATACCGGTATCCCAGAACCCGGTTGTTGCCGGAATCCGCAATGTAAAGAATCGCGGGTGAAACGGATGTATCGAGCGCCACCCCCGCGGGCGCGTTCAGTTCGCTCCCGTCCACCCAGTTCGGGCCCACCGTAGCGAAGGCGGTAGGATTGGCGGCAGTTCCGATGAAGTCGGGATCGCCTAAAACCTTGACAGGCTTCTGGAAAAGGGCCTGCCCGGCGAGAAGGCTGGCGAGCGCCACACCTATCCCAGGAACAATGACAGCGCGGTTCATGTAGCTCTCTACGTTAAAGATAACACGTGGTTTCCGAATAAAGGCGCCAAACGGTTCCATTCCGGTACTGGCGCCTGAAACTACATTTGTTCAGAACGTTCGGCGAAGGGCAAACCGAACCTGAAACGGCTCCACCGGATGGAAAACATCAGTGAATGCCGCTTCCGCCGTGGGTGTGATTCGCGACTCATAGGCATAGTCGATGTCATGATCCCGGCGATCCAGCAGATTGAGGAAGTCAACCGAAATGCCCCATTTCCCGTTGATCTGGTACCCCACACCCGCATTGACCAGCGCGGTTGCGTCCGATCGATAAAGGCCGTCCGAAGTCAAATCCCGTGGACCAAAGTAGCGCAGGCGCAAACTCGCCGAAAGGCCTCTTGGCAGGCGCCATGTAACGCCCGAGGAAATGACCCAGCCAACCGCTTCGGGTACGCGGTTGCCGCCCGCGCTGCCCGGAGTCGCATCGTCCGGATCGATTTCGGTGAATCGGGCTCGGGAGTCAGCCAGATCGAAATCGAAAGTCAAACGTTCGACCGGCGTGTAGTAGTTGGCCCATTCGGCGCCGTAGCGGTTGCTCGGCTGTTTCGATGCCGTTGTGCCTCCGGTGTCGCCGGATTGCTGTAGTTCGGAGTCGCTGCGCAGATACCAGAGCGAAAGCGTGCTTTGGAGATGTGAGGTGGCGAGAGTGCGCACGCCGATTTCCGCGCCTTTGGTCCGGATCAGAAGAGGAATTCTGGAGACAGGCGTATCGGGGTCTGGATTTTCCGCCGAAACCGGTTCCACCGTTTGCGTCGCGCCGCGCGCGTCGTTACTGTGAAAGCCGAATCCGCCCTGTAAATAGAACTCCGTATTCGACCACGGGCCGAAAATCAAACTCAGCTTTGGGCTCGGCAATGCCTTACTGGCCGCGCCGGAATTCGCCGCGGCGACAAGACTGGTGACGTCAGCGTGTCCCGCGTCGCCGCGCAGGGCTGCCACGGTACGGAATTTTTCCGCCCATTGGATTTTGTTTTCCACATAAATACCCACCTGCGTATCCGTGAATCGATCCGCTTCCGTGGTCGCGGGCAGAGTGCTGCCGGTTGCGGAATCGGTCTTATCCACGCGTACGCGGTTTTCCGTCTGGAAAAGGCCATTGGTGACCCAATCGTTGCGGACCTGGAGGCCAAAGGTGTTTTCCGCCCTGCGGCCGAACCATTGGCTGAAAATCGTGTGGCGTGCGTCCAGTCCGGTCACCCAGCGCCGGTCGCTCTGTTCGAACTGATCGCCGCGAACGGGGTCTGTCAGGTAGTACGTGAAATCGGAAAACAGATCGAGATCGTAGTAAAAGCCGTAGAGCAGAATTTTTGTAGCGGAATTCGCGCTCTGGCGATGCCATTCGGCCTGCAGGCTATAGCGCTGTGAGTTGCCCCCGTCATCCGGGTTGAGCGTGCCGAACAAACCGGTGAGCGGCGCGGCGTTAGCCGCGATTTGATCGCTCGAATTCCATTTGCCGTGGTAACCGCGGGCAGTGAGGCTGAAACCGCTGGCCTCGGTTCCCTGGCTATAGCTCAGAAGACCATTGAATTTGCCGTAATTGTCGCTGCGGTTCCAGGGGCCATCGTCGTGAGACGCCTCGCCGCCGGCGACCAGGCTTCCCCGTCCGAACGAATGCGACGCGCCCACAACGGCTCGCCCGTAGCCATACATGCCGCCTTCGATCTGGACAAAATTCCGCGGCAGCGTCTTGAAAAACACCAGATTGGCCGATCCCGCCGAACCGTAGTTGCCCACATCGGCGTAGTAAGGACCTTTGCGGAAATCCACCCGCTCCACCAATTCCGGAATGACCGTATTCATGTCCGCATAACCTTCGCCGTGCCCGTGCGACGGCAGGTTCAGCGGCATACCGTCGAGCGAAATCGCGATATCCGTGCCGTGATCGAGATTGAAGCCGCGAAGAAAATACTGGTTGGCCTTGCCGCCGCCGGCGTGCTGCGTGATGATGACTCCCGGCACCGTTTCCAGAACTTCTCCGGAACGCAGAATCGGCCGATCCCGCAGTTCCGCAGCGCCCACTGTTCCCTGGGTGGCGGATTGGGCAACTCCGATCAGGCTGTCGTCCCTGCCCTGCACGGTCACGGACGTATTCATAGTGCTCACGGAAAGAGAGATCCGCAGCGGAGCCGGAGCCTGCGTTGTCCCGACAGTCACGGGAATCTCCCTGCTTTCAAAATCGGCATGAGAAACAACAAGGCGGTAGTCCCCTGCCGGGAGTGCGGAAATCGCGAAAGAACCGCCGGTATCCGACTGAGTCGCGGCCACAGCAGTTCCGCTCGCGTTTTGAACCCGCACCGTGGCGCCGGAAATGGCGGAACCCGATGCGTCAACCACAGTTCCTGATAAAGAGACGCCAGCGGCCCAGGTACACCACATGGTTGCGAACAGCAGGCAAGTAATGACCGTCAGGCGCCGGAACATAAACCTGAATCGTCGCACGAGCATGACGCGGTCAAAGGCGTGACGCTGCCGGGACCCTGCCCTGAGATGAAATATTTGTGTAACGCTTCCCGCGGGCGCGGATCAAACCCCAATGGCACGGATGGGGGGCATTTCGGGCAGGGGTACACCGTGGGGGCTCGCGGTTCTGACGGCGATCGCGCTGTGCGCCGCCGCGCAGGAAGCTCCCGACAGCAGCCAGGTCGCCTCGCTCAAGGAAATGACCCTCGAGCAACTCTCCCAGATTGAAATCACATCCGTTAACAAAGAACCCGCCCCGGCGTTCCGCACGCCTGCCGCGATCAGCGTGCTGACAAGCGATCAGATCCACCAATCCGGACTTCGCACAATCCCCGACCTTCTCCGCCTGATTCCTGGCGTCAATGTTTCCCAGATCGATTCCAGCCAGTGGGCAATTGGTATTCGCGGATTCCAGGGCAAGCTTTCGAAATCCGTACTGGTACTCATAGATGGCCGCTCCGTTTATACGCCGCTGTTCGCCGGCGTCTACTGGGACATGCAGGACGTGATGATCGAAGACATCGATTGCATTGAAGTCATTCGCGGACCCGGCGGAACCATCTGGGGCTCGAATGCTGTCGATGGCGTCATCAACATCATCACGAAAAACGCTCGCGATACCCACGGCGCTCTCGTGACCGCCGGGACAGGCAGCATGGATCAGGCTGAGCTCGACTGGCGCTATGGCGGCGGTAACGACAAGCTGAGCTACCGGATCTACGGCAAGGGGTTCGACCGCGCACCCGAGCAGCATCCCGACAATCGGAATTTCGACGACTGGCGGCGGGGTCAGACCGGCTTCCGGCTCGATTCGAAGCTCTCCGCCACAGACCATCTCACCGTTTCGGGCGACGCCTATGGTGGTGAAGCGGGCCAGGCGCTGCAGGTCAGCAGTTATTCGCCCCCCTCGATTCCCACGCTCTACGCGAATCGGCAGTTCAACGGCCAGAACGTGATGGCGGGCTGGCAGCGCAAATTCGCTTCGGGCGGCGACATACAGGTTCGCACCTACTTCGATCGCACCGACCGGCGCGAGCTCAACTACCGGGAGATCCGCGACACGTTCGACGTCGATTTCATCCACCATCTGCCGCTGCCGCGAAACGACGTGACCTGGGGCCTGGGAGCGCGCCTCAGCCCCAGCCACTTCTTTCAGACCACGCCGACGGTAGACTTCACTCCGCACCGTCAGACCTACAACATCTTCAGCGCGTTCCTTCAGGATGAAATCGCTCTGGCTCCCAACCGCCTGTCTTTCACGGTTGGCAGCAAGTTTGAGAACACAACGTTCAGCGGCTTCAACGCCCAGCCGAGCGTGCGTCTCGCATGGACGCCGACCGGGCGCGACACGATATGGGCCGCCGTAACCCGAGCCGTACGTACCGCATCGCGCATCGAGGATGGATTCAGCTTCTCGTATCTCGCGGTTCCGGCGATCCCGCTCTATCTCCGGCTCATCGGCGACGGTGGCTTTACCGAGGAAAACATGATGGGTTATGAGACCGGCATCCGGCACTCGTTCACCAATCGCGGCTCGCTCGATCTCTCGCTGTTCGATAACCGTTATCACGATCTGCTGAGCGTGGAAGCGCAGCCTCCCTTCGTGGAAACGTCGAACGGGCCGGCTCATCTCGTCCTGCCGATTCTGACGCGCAACGGCATTGCCGCCAATACGGCCGGCGGTGAAATATCCGCGCTTTGGGACGTGAAGCCGTGGTGGCGCGCGCAGGCGTCTTACGCGCTTGCGCTGGTGGACGCGCGGCATGAGCCGGGCAGCATCGATGCATCTACGGTTGGACAGCTGGAAGGCGACACGCCGGCGCACAGCGTCATGGCGCGCTCCACGTTCCAGATTCCGCACAACTTCGATATCGGCCTCGGCTGGCGTTTCGTAAGCGCGATTCCGGATCAGAAGGTGGAATCGTATTCGACAGCCGATATTTCCGCCGGCTGGCGTCCGCGCCAGAGTGTGGAATTCCGTCTGGTGGGGAGCAATCTTTTCTCTCCCGCGCACGTGGAATACGGCGGCGACCCGGGCCCGCTCGTCGGCATCGTGCGCAGCATCTACTTCGGAATTACCGTCCGCCATTAGGCTCAGCTCCGCCTCGCGGTTTACCCTGTACATCATGAGCAATGCCGCCGCAAGATCGGTGCTCCGGGGCGCCATTGTCTGCGCCGGCGTCGGCGCCGCAACATTCCTGCTGCGCTATGTGATTCCCGCCAACGCCGCCACGGCCGGATTTGCGTTCCTGATCATCGTCCTGTTCGCCGCCACGGGCTGGGGCCTCGCGGAAGCCATCGCCGGCTCCCTGGTGGCGGTCATGTGCTTCAACTTCTTTTTTCTGCCGCCGCTCGGCATGTTCACGATTGCCGATCCGGCAAACTGGGTGGCGTTTGTCGCGCTGCTGATCACATCGATTACCGCCTCCCGGCTTTCGGCGCGTGTGCGCCGTCAGGCTACCGAAGCAGGCGAGCGCGAGCGGGAGATCGAGCGCCTTTACGCGCTGAGCCGCGCAATTCTGCTGGTCGACCCTCACGCGCCCGTTGGACCGCAACTGGTGGCGCAGATCAGCCAAACCCTCGACGCCAGTTCCGTGGCGCTCTACGATCTCGCCAGCGGCGAAATTTTCCGCGCCGGCGCCGATGAATTCCCCGCGGGAGATGCGCAACTGCGGGCCGCGGCTTCGGAGGCAGCCTCCCCCACGCGTAACGGCGGCGTTCTGCTCTCTCCCGTTCGTCTGGGAGTTCGCAGCGCGGGAAGCCTGGGCATCGGCGGCGTGGCGCTTTCCGAATCCGCCGCGCAGAGCGTCACGAACCTGGCGGCGATCGGTCTCGAACGAGCCAGAGCGCAGGAAGCCGCCGCGCGCGCCGAAGCCTCGCGTCAAAGCGACGAGCTCAAGTCCACGCTGCTCGACGCTATCGCACATGAATTCAAGACGCCGCTCACCACCATCAAGGCCTCCACCACCGCGCTGCTTGCGCCGCGGCCGCCCGAGCCAGAGCGCCAGCGCGGCTACATCGAACTCGTGGATGAAGAAGCGGACCGTCTCGGCGGGCTCGTCACGGAAGCGATTCAGATGGCGCGTTTCGAAGCCGGGCAGGTGCGGCTTCAGCCCGCGCAAACTCCCGTGGTGGAACTGCTCGAAGCCGCCATCGCAAATGCCAGCCAGCGGCTCCGCGGGCGCCATATCGACATCGACATTCCCGCCGCGCTGCCGGACGTGATGGCCGACCGCGAGATGATGGAATTGGCTCTGCGGCAACTGCTCGATAACGCGGCGAAGTATTCCCCGGCCGATTCGCCCATCGCGATTTCGGCCGCGGCGGCGGATGGCCATGTCGCCATCCGGGTCCGGGATTTCGGCAAAGGCGTTCCGGATGCGGAATCGGCGCGGATTTTCGATAAGTTTTACCGTGGCCGCCAGGATCGCGGTCAGATTCCAGGAGCAGGCCTGGGGCTCGCCATCGCCCGCGCGGTCGTCGAGTCGCATCACGGAACGATACGGGTTGAAAACGCGGCGGGGAACGGCGCAATATTCTCTGTGGAGCTTCCGGCCGCGAAGGAGAACGAGTGAGTCTGGGAAAAGTTCTGATTGTCGATGACGATCCACAAATCCGCCGGGTCATGAAGATGACGCTGTCGGGCGAGGGCTACGAAGTCGCCGAAGCCCGCACGGGCGAAGAAGCGCAGCGCGAGTTACGCGCCAGCCATTACGATCTGATGCTGCTCGATCTCAACATGCCCGGCGATGGCGGCTTTGAAACCACACGGGAAGTTCGGGCGTCGTCGGAGATTCCCATCATCGTGCTGACGGTGCGAAACACCGAACAGGATAAGGTCACCGCACTCGATGCGGGCGCGGACGATTTCATCACCAAGCCGTTTGGCTCGCCCGAGTTGCTGGCGAGAATCCGCGCGGTGCTGCGGCGTTCGCCCGCGCCGCCGGAGGGCGGACCGCGCTCCATGACGCTGGGCCGCGTGGAAATCGATTTCCCGGCCCGTAAAGTCGTCTCGGAAGGAAAGCAACTGCATCTCACGCCGAAAGAGTTCGATCTGCTTCGATACCTGGCGCAGAACCCGAATCGCGCGATTCCGCATCGCGAATTGTTACAGGCGATCTGGGGCCCGGATTACGGCGATCAGGTGGAATATCTGCGTGTTTTCATCCGTCAGCTTCGACGAAAAATCGAAGCCAACCCCGAGAAGCCGGAGTATCTCCTGACGGAGCCGTGGGTTGGCTACCGGTTTGCGCTGCCCCCGCAATCCACCTAAACTTTTTATGACTTCGCTATGACTTCCTGACGTTATTTTTTCTAGCCTGAAACTGGAACACGTGTACACGATGACTCGCCGCCGCACACCTGAAGAACTCCTGGAGCAGGCCCAGGCCGAGGAGACGCGCGAAACCTGCGGACGTCTGAAGATATTCCTCGGCTACGCGTCCGGCGTGGGCAAGTCCTCGCGTATGTTCGACGAAGGCTGCCGTCGCGCCTCGCGCGGGCAGGATCTGATCGTCGCGGCCGTGCAGTCCTCCAGCGCCCCGGCGGCGCCGCTCGAAGTAATCCCGCAGCTGGGAGGCGGCGCGATCGACGTCGGCTCCGTGCTCGCCCGCCATCCGCGCGTGTGTCTGGTGGACGCTCTCGCCTGGAATAACCCGCCGGGCTCCGTCAATCCGCACCGCTGGCAGGATGTGCGCGACATTCTTGCCGCGGGCATCAACGTCATTGCCTCCATCAACATCCAGTACGTCACCGAATTCGCCGCGCGCGTGGAACGCATCACCGGCAAACACGTGGACGCGACCGTTCCCAAAGCTTTCCTCTACGGCGCGGATGAGATCGTCGTGGTCGATTCCCCGCCCGAGCAGATTTATCTCGCGGAGTTGCGGGAGATCACGCTCCTTCTCGCGGCGGATATTGTGGATCAGCAGCTCGAAGGCTATCTCCGTCAGCACGGCATCGCGGGCTCGGCCGGCGCGCAGGAACGGATCCTCATCTGCCTGACGCCGCGCAGCAACGCGCGCGCCATGATCGAAAGCGGCCGCCACATCGCGGAACGTTTCCACGGCGAACTGATCGCCGCGCATGTGCGGCAGCCGGGGCTCGCCGCTTCCGCTCAGATCACCCTGAATTCCAGTCTGGAAATGGCCCGGCAGGCGGGCGCGGATATCGAAATTCTGGAAGGCGAAGACGTCATCGAAGCCCTGCTCACGTTCGCGCGCGAACGCGGCGTCACGCAGATTTTCATCGGCCACAGCCTCGGGGCCCGATGGTGGGACCGCCTGACCGGCAGCCCGGTCGGAAGGCTGATCCGCGGCGCCGAAGGCATGGACATTCGCGTATTCCCTCAATAGATCGGCCACAATAAAAGCTATGGTGGAGGGAAAACTGAAGATCTACCTCGGCTACGCAGCCGGCGTGGGGAAGACGTATCAGATGCTGGGGGACGCGCAGGAGCTGAGCCACGCGGGCCACGATGTCGTCATCGGATACTTCGAGCCGCACGGCCGCGCCGAAACGATCGCGCGCGCCAAAGGGCTCGAGACGATTCCCCGCCGCAAGGTGGAATATCGCGGGCGCGTATTCGAGGAGATGGATACCGAAGCCATTCTCCTGCGTCATCCCGAAATCTGCGTGGTGGATGAATTTCCGCACAGCAACGTCGAAGGTCTGGAGAGGACCAAACGATGGCAGGACGTCAACACGCTGCTCGCGGCGGGTATCGATGTCCTGACCACCATGAACATCCAGCACCTCGAAAGCCTCAACGATCAGGTGTGGCAGCTCACCGGCGTGCGGGTGCGCGAGACGATTCCCGACTGGGTGATGCAGCAGGCCGATGAGGTGGTGATGGTGGACCTCACTCCCGGCGCGCTCATCAACCGGCTGCTTCGCGGCGTGGTGTATCCGCCGGAAAAATCACGGCAGGCGCTCGAAAATTTCTTTCAGGAACCCGCGCTTGTGGCGTTGCGCGAAATGGCGATCCGGCAGACCGCGCATGAGAGCGAATCGCACCACGGCGATCCGGGCGAGCCGCCGCGTCAGCCGGAAGGCAACGCCGAGCGGATCCTGGTGGTGGTCACACCGGACCCTTCGAGCGCCGCCGTGATCCGCCGGGCGAAACGCGTCGCCGATTATCTGCACGGCGATTGCATCGCGGTGGGAATCGCCGATGGCAAGGGCGGCGATGCGGTCGATCGCCATCTGGGGTTCGCGCGCAATCTCCACATCGAATCGAAGTTGCTGGAATCGGACGGCGACCCGGCGGAGGCCGTGGTCAGCTTCGCGCGCGAGCGCGGCGTCACGCAGATCTTTCTCTCCCATTCGAAGCCGGCCGGCCCGAAGAAATTTTTTCAGAAGCCGATCGACGAGGGCATCATCGCCCGCAGCCCGGACATGCAGGTAACGATCGTCAGCGACCGCCCCCGAGTGGGGCAGGTTGGCTAACCTGCCGGCCGATTGAGAATCGGCTGGCCGGTACTCGTAGATCGCAGAAGCCGATTCACAATCCTGCGCCATTTGACTCGTTTGAATGTCACTGTCGCGATTACTCGACCGCGCCGGAATCTTCCCTGATTCTTTTGCACATTCTTGCCCGCCCCGGGGTGTATGGTAAGAAAGTCTGGAGAAAACTATGGCCTTTAAACTCAACGTGAACGGACACGTCAGCACAGTCGATGCGCCGCCCGATATGCCCCTGCTCTGGGCCCTGCGCGATGTTCTCGAACTGCGCGGGACCAAATTTGGTTGCGGCATCGGCCAGTGCGGCGCCTGCACCGTCCATCTCGGCGGGCAGCCGGTGCGCTCCTGCAGTACGCCGCTCTCCATGGTCAAAGATCAGCCCATCACCACGGTGGAAGGTCTCTCCGCCAACGGGACTCACCCGGTGCAGGTCGCATGGGAAGAGATCGACGTGCCGCAATGCGGCTACTGCCAGGCGGGACAGATGATGTCCGCCGCGGCTCTCCTCGCAAAGAACCCGCGCCCCAATGACAAAGACATCGATACCGCGATGACCGGCAATCTCTGCCGCTGCGGAACGTATATACGGATTCGCGCCGCCGTGCACCGCGCGGCGGAAATCGCGGCATCCGGCGCGAAGCGCACGACCGTCGCGCAGAACGAGGGAGGCCGCTAATGAAAACCATCGAAACTCCTCAACTCCCGGGACGCCGCTTTTTCCTCAAGGTCAGCCTCGCTGCGAGCGGCGCAGTCGTATTTGGCGTCAATCCCGCGGAGGATCTCTTCGCCCAGGGCCGCGGCGGCCAGCCGCAGGTTCCGCCTTCGCCGGTCAACTATATTAAAGTCGCCGCCGACGGAACCGTCACCATCGTGGCGAAGAATCCGGAGCTTGGGCAGGGCGTCAAGAACATGCTGCCCATGCTGATCGCGGAAGAGCTCGATGTCGACTGGAAGAATGTCCATGTCGAACAGGCCGATTTTGACCCGTCGAAGTATGCCCAGCAAAGCGCCGGCGGCAGCACCGCGACTCCGAATAACTGGCAGCCGATGCGCGAAGTGGGGGCGGCCGCGCGCGCCATGTTCGTCACGGCGGCGGCGCAGACATGGGGCGTCTCGGAAAAAGATTGCGCCACGGCTTCCGGACGCGTGACCTCAGGCAGCAAGTCCGCGGGCTATGGCGAGCTGGCCGCGAAGGTGGCCACTCTTCCGGTTCCGGACTTCAGCACGCTCACGCTCAAGGAACCGTCAACCTACAAAATCATCGGCCACACCCAGAAGGGCGTGGACGTCCCGAACATTGTCACCGGCAAACCGATCTTCACAATCGATACGAAATTGCCGAACATGCAGTACGCGGTGTTCGAACGCTGCCCGGTACTGGGCGGCAAGGTCGTCAGCGCCAATCTGGACGAAATCAAAAAGATGCCGGGCATCAAAAATGCCTTTGTCGTCGATCGGCCTGAACTGACTACCATCACCGGACGCCCCGGCGATCTCGTGAGCGGCATCGCGATTCTGGCCGACGCCTGGTGGTATGCCCAGAAAGCGCGTCAGGCTCTGAAAGTCAACTGGAACGAAGGTCCCAACGCCGGCGGCAGCAGCACTGCTTTCAAACAGAAAGCCGACGAACTGGCGAAGCAGCCGCCGATGTCCACCAGCCGCAACGACGGCGATTTCGACACCGCAATCAAAGGCGCCTCGAAGGTGGTGGAAGCCGCTTACGACTATCCCTTCATCTCCCACGCGCCGCTCGAACCGCAGGGCGCAACGGCTCACTATCACGATGGCAAGGTCGAGATCTGGACCGACAGCCAGCAACCCGCTCCCGGCCGCATGTCCGTCGCACAGACGCTCGGCATGCCGCAGGAGAACGTCACTCTTCACTTCACGCGCGGCGGCGGCGGCTTCGGACGCCGTCTCACCAATGACTACATGGTGGAAGCGGCGTGGATCGCCAAAGAAGCCGGCGTTCCCGTCAAGCTGCTCTGGTCGCGCGAGGACGATATGCAGCACGATTACTATCGTCCCGGCGGATTCCAGTATTTGAAGGCCGGTCTCGATGGCTCAGGCAAGATCGTCGCGTGGCAGAATCACTTCGTCGGTTATGCCGAAGGAACCACGCCGGTCACCGGCACCATAGGCGCTACGGAATTCCCGCAGCGCTTCGTTCCGAACTATCAGCTCCACATTTCGACGATGCCGCTGGGCCTCCGGACCGGCGCGTTGCGCGCTCCCGGCAGCAACGCCATCGCCTTCGTAATCCATTCATTCCTGGATGAACTGGCGCACGCGGCGGGCAAAGATCCCGTTCAGTTCCGGCTCGACCTGCTCGATTCCGAAATCCCGGCGCTGGGCCAGACCAACGGCCGCGGCGCGTTCGGCGGCGGATTCAACGCGTCGCGGGCGCGCGGCGTTTTGCAGATGGTGGCCGAGAAATCCAACTGGGGCAAGACCTCGCTGCCGAAAGGTACGGGGATGGGCGTCGCGTTCCACTTCAGCCATCAGGGCTATTTCGCGGAAGTCGCTCAAGTCGCGGTCGATGCCGCCAAAAAGGTGAAGGTGGAGAAGGTCTGGGTGGCGGCGGACGTCGGCAGCCAGATCATCAACCCCGGCGCCGCGGAAAACATCTGCCAGGGCGGCATCATCGACGGTCTGAGCGAAGCCATGTCCCAGAAGATCACCATCGAAAAAGGGCGCGTGCAACAGACCAATTTCCACCAGCACACCATGGTGCGGCTGGCGCAGTCGCCGCCCGCCATTGAGATCCACTTCCTGACCTCGAACAACCGGCCGACCGGCATGGGCGAACCGTCCCTGCCGCCGATCGTGCCCGCGCTGACAAACGCCATCTTCGCGGCAACCGGCGTCCGCGTGCGCTCGCTGCCGCTGTCGGATTCCGGCTTCAGTTGGGCCTGACATTCCGGAAAGAGGGCAGATCGCCTGCCCTCTTTCTACTCGCGCTCACTCTTCTCTGCCCCGCGGCGCGCGCTACCGATGATCGCGCCGTCAAATCTCCGGACGGAAAACTCGAGTTCCGTCTGTTCACCTCCCTTCCTGAAGGGTCAATCCTGAACTGCCTCGCCTATCAGGTTTGGCGCGACGGCAAACCGCTGCTCGACACTTCCTATCTCGGGCTCGACATCCTCTTCCAGGAACCGCTCCTCGGCGAAAACGTCGGGCTCAGCGCGGATAAGCCCCTCCACGGCCCGAACTACAACGGACTTTGGGCCGATTACCTCCAGACCAGCACCACCGGCCGCCGCATTCAATTCGAGGTCCGCGTCTGGAATGACGGCGTCGCGTTTCGCTACATCGTTCCGCGCTCGGCCCTGCTGTACGATCTCGCGATCCTGGACGACACCACTCAGTTTCGGCTCGCAGGCGATCCCCCCGGAAATCTCCCGGCGAATGCCGCGCTCCCTTTCACCCGCGAACTTGCCGGCGGCGGCTGGTTGGGCATCTACGGCGACCCTCCTATGGAGCTTCGCCGCTTCGACGGCGACACCCTGACCGCCCACCTCCCCGGCGGCGTCCCGGAACAAAAAGCCGCGCTGCAGGCGAAAACTCCGTGGACCGGCCCATGGCACATCCTCGTCTTCGCCGAGAGCCGCGAAAAGCTGGCGCAATCGGAAATTCTTCGAGAACTTCGGTAATTCCCGCAACGTACTACCGTCTTCACTAACGAACCGCGCAACACAGCGTCCCACTGAGACAGCAAAGGAATCCATGACAAGAAGAACGCTTTGGGCAGGAGCCCTGGCCGGACTACTGGCGGCAATACCGGTCTTTTCCCAGGAACACGATATTTCCGGGGCATGGCAGGGAACCCTGCACACGCCGCGGGGCGATCTCCGCATCGTGATGAAAGTGTCGAAGGACGCGAGCGGCTACAAAGCCATGATGTACAGCATCGATCAGGGAGGTGGCGGTCTCCCGGCGAGTTCTGTCGCCGTGCAGGGCGGCGCCGTCAAAATCGCGGTTCCCGCAATCGGTGGCGTCTACGAAGGAAAGTTCAGCAATACGGACGGCACGGCGATTACCGGCACATGGACCCAGGGCGCACCAACGCCGCTCGATATGACGCTCGCGACCGAAAAGACCGCGTGGACCATTCCCGAGCCGCCTCCGCTCCCCACACCCATGGCGGAAAATGCAGATCCATCCTGGGAAGCGGCCACCATCAAGCCGAGCGATCCGGAACGGCAGGGCATCGGCATCAACATGAACGGGCGGAATTTCTCCACCCACAACACCACGCTTCGGGATCTGCTCACCTTCACCTACGGACTGCATCCGAATCAGATTGTGGGCGCGCCGGGCTGGGTCGAGACGGACAAGTTCGACCTCGCCGCCAGACCCGATACGCCCGGCATGCCGAGTGATACCCAGATCAAAGGCATGATGAAGAAACTGATCGCCGAGCGTTTCAAGCTGAAGTTCCACACGGAGAAGAAGGAGCTCTCGGTCTTTCTCATCACCGTCGCCAAAGGCGGCCCGAAGCTGACGAAGAATGACAGCGATCCCAAGGGACTTCCGGGCCTTGGTTTCCGCGGCCTCGGCAATCTGGTGGTGCGCAACGGAAACATGAACGACTTCGCGCAGATGATGCAATCCCGGGTGCTGGACCGGCCCGTCGTCAACCAGACCAATCTCGAAGGGCGCTACGACTTCACCATGCAATGGACGCCCGATGAAACGCAGTTCGGCGGCCAGGGCGCCCGCGCGCAGGCGCAGGCCGCGGAAGGCGCTCAGCAGAATCCCGATCTCTTCACCGCCATGCAGCAGCAGCTTGGCCTGAAAATCGAAGCCACCAAAGCGCCGGCCGACGTGTTCGCGATCGATCACGTCGAAAAACCGTCCGAAAATTAAGCGGATACAATAGCAGGCATGCGATTCTCGCTTGTCCTGTTGATGCCTCTCGCCGCCCTCGCTCAGACGCCGGCTGCGAATACGCCCGTCGTCATTCCGCCGCCGCTGCGGCAGGCGGTGACGCTCGTCAATGATTACGGCAACCTGCACCGCTACGCGGCGGAGAATGCAACAGTGCAGCCGCCGGCCGCCGCGGATCAGCGGGTTGTCTTCATGGGCGATTCCATCACGGACAACATGCACAACGCGCAACGCTTCGGACCGTTCTTTCCCGGCAAGCCGTATCTGAATCGCGGCATTGGCGGACAGACCACCGCGCAGATGGTGCTGCGCTTTTATCCCGACGTGATCGCGCTGCAGCCGAAGGCCGTCGTGATTTTCGGCGGCACGAATGACATCGCCGGCAATCTTGGACCCGTCTCGCTCGAATCGATCGAGGACAATCTCGCAGCCATGGAAACAATGGCGCGCGGCGCGGGCATCAAAGTCATCATGGCTTCCGTGATGCCCGTATGCGACATGCCGAATCGTCCGCCGATGACGATCGGACGTCCGCCAGCCACCATCCTGCAGCTCAACCAGTGGATCAAGAGCTACGCAGCAGCCCACAACGCCGTCTATCTCGATTACTTTTCGGTTACCGTCGATGACAAAGGATTTCTGAATTCCGGCATGACCGAAGACGGCCTGCATCCCACGGCGAAAGGCTACGAAGTCATGAACCCGCTGGCCGAAAAAGCTATTGCTCAGGCTCTTGCGAAGTAGCGCGGCGCGCGCGTAGCTCTTCCAGCCGCTCCTGGATTCGCTTCTCGATGCCGCGCCCGGTCGGATAATACCAACGCTTGCCCGCGAGCGATTCCGGCAGGCATTCCATCTCGTTGACGGCGTCCTCGAAATTGTGGGCGTGCTGATAGCCAGCGCTGTAGCCCCATTCCTTCATGGCTTTGGTGGGCGCGTTGCGCAGATGCATCGGAACCGGCTCCGCGCGCCCTCGCCGGACTTCCTCGGTCACTTCGCCGAGCGCCTTATAGGCGGCATCCGACTTCGGCGCGACGGAAAGATAGATCACCGCCTGCGCCAGCGCCAGATCGCCCTCCGGAATCCCCAGAAAATGGACCGCCTGCTGCATCGCCATGCACTGCTCGAGCGCGCGCGGATCGGCCAGGCCGATATCTTCGATCGCCATCCGCACCACGCGCCGCGCAATATACATACGGTCCTCGCCCGCTTCAAGCATGCGCGCCAGCCAGTAGAGCGCCGCATCGGGCGCACTGGAACGCACGGATTTGTGGAGCGCCGAAATCAGGTTGTAGTGCTCTTCGCCGGTCTTGTCGTAAAGCAGAACCTTGCGGCCCAGCGCATCGGCCACAGCCTGTTCGTCGATGGCTCCCGAAGGGCTCGCGGACGCCGCAGCCTCCAGTACGTTGTATGCAGACCGAACGTCCCCATTCGACGCCCCCGCGATCTTTTCCAGCACTTCGTCCGATGCGGTTACCGGTGGATCGACCAGCGGCAGCGCCCGCCGCAACAGCGGCAGGATCTCCTCCGCGTTCAGCGCCCGCAGCATGTAGACGCGCGACCGCGAAAGCAGCGCCGCGTTGACCTCGAACGAAGGATTCTCCGTGGTCGCGCCAATCAGGACAATGTCGCCACGCTCCACGTAAGGCAGAAACGCATCCTGCTGCGCTTTGTTGAAGCGATGAATTTCGTCGATGAAAACAATCGTGCGCCGCCCGAGCTTACGCAGCCGCTCGGCATCCGCCATCACGGTCTTGATCTCTTTGATGCCGGAGAGCACCGCGCTGAACGGCAGAAATTCGCTCTTTGTCATCCGCGCGATGATCAACGCGAGCGTCGTCTTCCCCGCTCCCGGCGGCCCCCATAGAATAATCGAACCCAACTGATCGCGCTCAATCTGTGACCGCAGCGGCTTGCCGGGCCCGAGGATATGTTCCTGGCCCGCATAATCGTCGAGCGTCGTTGGACGCATCCGCTCCGCCAGCGGGCGCTTCGAATCGGCGGCCGGCGCATCCAGATGACTCAGCGGATTGGATTCGAACAGGCTCAAACGGCGCGTTCCTGGCGAGCCTGCAGACGGCCCGCTTCCCGCCTCTGGCGGCTGGCTTCATAGAGAAGCACGGAAGTGGCCACTGCCGCGTTGAGCGATTCCACGTTGATCGTCGGAATTGCCACATCTTCGCCCAGTCCGTAGAGTTCCTTGCTGATTCCCCGCCCTTCGCTGCCCACAATAATGGCGCAGCGGCGCACGAAATCCGCCGCTGGCGCCAGCCGCCTATCGGGCGCGTACGGCATGGCGGCATATACGCCCACCCTCTGTTGCCGCAATGTCGCTTTCGCGAGCGACGCATCCAGCCCCGCGACAAACGGCAGCCGGAACAGCGATCCCGCCGATGCCCGCAATGTTTTCGGATTCCAGGGACTCGCCGATCCCTTCAGAAACAGCACGCCGGTAGCGCCAAATGCCTCGGCCGCGCGAACGATGGTCCCCGCATTGCCTGGATCCTGCAGCCCATCGAGCACCACCACAAGACTTGCGCTGCGAAACACCTGATCGGTGGACCAATCCGGCATCCGCACCAGCGCCATCACGCCCTGTGGCGATTCCGTGGAAGCGATGCTCTGAAAGAGCGCCGCGGGCAGCACAACGATCCGCGTCGAGGTCAGGCCGCGCACCTGCCGCTCCACGGTTTGCCGGCATGCCTCAGACGCGATCACGACCGGAACCTCGCATCCACTGCGCAGCGATTCTTCGAGCAGATGGAAACCCTCCGCAATCGTGAGCCCGTCAGACGTGCGCTCGCCCCGAGAGACAGCCCGGCGCACCTCGCGGAGCAAGGGGTTGGCGGCGCTTGTAATCGTCTGAATTCCCGGCATTTCGTACAATGTTGTCATCAGAATAACGCACCTCAGACAACTGGCCGGCCTGGCGGCGATGGTGGCAGTCATGTTCGCGCTCGGTTATCTTCTGGCGCTTTCCGTCAGAATCCACAGGGAATCGGCAATCGATGACGCCAGATCCTCCGACGCGATCGTCGTGATGGGCGCGGCGGAATATCGCGGCGCGCCGTCGCCCGTCCTGAAACTCCGGCTCGATCACGCCATTGAGCTCTACAACCGGCGCATGGCGCCCTACGTTCTCACCACCGGTGGCCCCGGCGGCGATCCCACCTTCACGGAAGGCGGCGTCGGACGCTCTTATCTGGTGGCGCATGGAGTTCCGGCGGAAGCGATCATCGTGGAAAACGCCGGCGATTCCACCGTGAAATCGCTCGCGGCGGTTTACGAAATTTTCAAACGCATGGGACTGCGCTCCTGCATCGTGGTCAGCGACGGCTACCACATGTTCCGCGTAAAGCGGATTCTCGAAAAACAGGGAATCACGGCCTGGGGCTCGCCCCGCGAGGACACGGGTGGCCCGGCGCTCCGCGCCTGGTGGCTGTGTTTCCGCCAGGCTATCGGCTATTCGCTCTGGAGAATCGGCGTTCCCGTTTAGTCGTCCTCTCCCTGCGGTTCAGGCGTGCGCTCGATCAGTTCCCCTGGCTGGCACTGCAACTCGCGGCAAAGCGCATCGAGCGTGGAGAAACGAATCGCCCGCGCTTTATTGGTCTTCAGGATCGACAGATTCGCGATCGTGATTCCGATCCGCGCGGCGAGATCGGTCAATGAAATCTGCCGCTCCACAAGAAGACGGTCCAGCCGGATTCGAATCGCCATCAGATTGTGAGCGACGCTTCGTCGCAGAGCCGCGTCCCTTCGCGAAACGCTTCCGCAAGCGCCAGGATCATGACCCCGCAGAGAATTGCGAACGCATTCATCTGGAAATGGGACTCGAGCCGCAGCCCCTCGACTGTGAAGTGATCCCGGGCGTAAGCAGTCTCAAAGCAGAGGATCGCCGCCCGCGCTATCTCGCCGCCAATCACCGCCCATCCCACGCGCCGAATCCTTGCGGCATTCAGGGGAAGGAAAAACTGCCGCTCACGCAGCGCTGCAAACAAAGCGCTGAACTCCCGGAGTATCCAGCACGCAGCCCCCAGCAGCAGAACCACAATCGCCGTGTTCGCAATCCGCAGCGTGCCCGGTCCGCCCTCGAAACGAAGCAACCCGCGGACAGGATCGACGGAAGCGGCGCCTTGCTGCGCCAGCGTCCCGCTGATCGGAATCGCCATGCGCGCGTGCGGCCCGGTCTCAATTGAGGGAAGCCCGCCCGAATCAATCCACACCGTCACGTTTCCACCCGTCAGCGCCGTAACTGCGGCGAACGCGATGACAACAAAAATTACGATCGCGGCGCCCTGAAACACGCGCGCGAGGACCCCAGCTATTGATCTTTCGCTTGCCATCTGAGAGCCACTCCTCGTTATCACAATACGGTAAATCCATACTGACTGTCAATAAATATTTATCGATATTCAATATAGCCAATAGAGCAGGATGGCGGTATCTCCAAACAAGGCCATAAATTTCTCAAATTGGCCTCATCGAGTATATGAATTTCTACTGAGTCAAAAGTTTATGAATAATGGGTCTTACCACGCACCTGAAAACTCCACCGAGAGGATCAGTCTATGTACTTTCCAGACGCTTTGCTGCTACAGGCGGCGACAGATGTATCGGCCCGGGTGACCGCACTCGAGGCGGCGGCGAAGAGCGCGCAATCGGCGGGCGATAACGCCTGGATGCTGACCAGCGCCGCTCTGGTCCTGATGATGACCGGCCCCGGTCTCGCCCTCTTTTACGGCGGTCTCGTCCGCCGCAAAAACGTGCTCAGCACCATGATGCACAGCTTCATCATGATGGCGCTCGTGACCGTCATCTGGGCGCTGGTGGGCTACAGCCTGGTCTTCAGCGAGGGCACGCCGTTCATCGGCGGCCTGAAATATCTGTTCCTCCACGGCGTCGGCGCGGACCCGAACCCCGATTACGCCGGCACCATCCCGCAGTCCACGTTCATGATTTACCAGATGATGTTCGCGGTCATCACGCCCGGCCTGATATCCGGCGCATACGCCGAGCGAATCAAATTCAGCGCGATGGCTCTGTTCACCACGCTCTGGGCTCTGGTGGTCTACTTCCCGATGGCGCACATGGTGTGGGGCAAGAACGGACTGCTGAACGCTTACGGCGGCGGCTCGATTCCGACGTTCGATTTCGCGGGCGGCACGGTTGTCCACATCACGTCCGGCGTCTCGGCGCTGGTTTGCGCGCTCTACCTCGGCAAGCGCAAGGGTTATCCCACGGAGCCGATCAAACCGCACAGCCTCGTGCTCAGCGTCATCGGCGCCTGTCTGCTGTGGGTGGGCTGGTTTGGATTCAACGCCGGCAGCGCGCTTTCGGCTTCCGGTCTCGCCAGCTCGGCTTTTGTCGCGACTCACCTCGCGGCGGCCGCCGCGGCGCTCGGCTGGATGGGCGCGGAATGGCTGCACAGCGGCAAGCCCAGCATGCTGGGTGGGATCTCGGGCTGCGTCGCCGGCCTCGTCGCCATCACCCCGGCTTCCGGTTTCGTGATGCCGATGCCCGCCCTGCTGATCGGCCTGGTCGCCGGCATCTTCTGCTTCTGGATGGTCACCACGGTCAAGAACATCTTCAAGTACGACGACACGCTCGACGCTTTCGGCGTTCACGGAGCGGGCGGCACGCTGGGCGCGATTCTCACCGGCGTCTTCGCCACCAATGCCATCAACAGCGCGCAGATCAATGGTAAAGTGGTTCCTCTCGGCCTTGTTGACGGGAACCCCGGCCAGATTCTGAATCAGGCCATCGGCGTCGCGATCGCCATCGGCCTCGCCGCCGTGGGAACGATCATTATTCTCAAAATAGTGGATGTGCTGATTGGCGTCCGTGTCGACGCGGAGACCGAAGAGCAGGGACTCGATCTCACGCAGCACGGCGAGGAAGGATATATTCTCGAAGCCTGACCGGCGGCGGGACACTAAGAGAGGCCTGACATGAAGAAAATCGAAGCGATCGTCCAGCCATTCAAACTCGAGGAAGTCAAGGAAGCCCTGAAGAACATCGGCATCGATGGCATGACCATCAGCGAAGTTCGCGGGCACGGCCGCCAGAAGGGTCACAAGGAGGTCTACCGCGGTCAGGAATACAACGTCGACCTGCTGCCGAAAGTTCGGTTCGATCTCGTGGTTCCCGATACCCGCCTCGACGAAGTGGTCGAGGCCCTGACCAACGCCGCGCGAACCGGAAAAATCGGCGACGGTAAAATTTTTGTCTATAATGTCGCCGATGCAATCCGAATCCGTAACGGAGACCGCGGTGACGCCGCCGTATAACGTGGAGGGCTACGGAACGCGCGCGTGACGGAACCGGAAATCAGAGAACAGTTCTTTGTCACTCGCGATGCGGCCGCGATGCTTGCCGCAAGAACAGCGCTCGTGGACAGGATCGTCCGCGAGCGCTGGTCTGCTATGCCTGAAGGCGCCGCCATCGCGGCGGTCGGCGGCTACGGGCGCGCCGAATTATTTCCCCACTCCGATATCGACCTGCTGATCCTCGTGCCGGCCGCGGGCGGCGGAAAACGCGACGACCGCGCGCAGCAGGCGATCAAAGAGCCGCTTTCGCTGCTGCTGCGCGATCTCTGGGATAAAGGGCTGCGCATCAGTCAATCTGTCCACACCCCGCAGGAATGCAATCAGATTGACAATTCGAATGCGGAGCTTTCCGTCAGTCTGCTCGATCGCCGTTTTCTGGCGGGCGACCAGACTCTTTTCAGCCAGATCCGCGACCCTCGTCCGGAACTCGGCAAAGACATCGCGCGTCTCACCAAAGAACGCCACGCTGAATTCCAGCACACCCTCTATCACCTGGAACCCAACGTAAAGGACACGCCCGGCGGCCTTCGCGACATGCAGGTGCTGCGCTGGCTCGCCAAACTGGGCGCGGGCGATGAGCAGGGACCGCCTGATACCGCGGTGCTCTTCGAGGTCCGCTGTTTCCTGCATTACCTGGCCGGCCGTGACGACAATCGCTTCACGTTCGACCGCCAGGACGAGATCGCAAAGCTGATCGGCGCCGCGTCGCCGGAAGCCCTGATGCGGCGCTATTACCGCGCGGTGCGCAATATTTCGCGTCTGGCGAACCGGCGGCTCGACCGCTTCGAAGCCAAAGGCAGTTCACTCCTCTCCCAGTTCCGCGATAAAATCTCGCGCCTCTCGAACACCGATTTTTCCGTCGTGCGCGGAGAGGTGCTGTTCCGCTCCGCCAACGCGGCCGAAAACGATCCGGCTATCGTGATGCGCCTGTTCGAATTTGTCGCGATGCACGGCCTGCCGCTGGCGGGCGACACGCAGGATCGTCTCGAACGCGCCTGCGGTCATTTCGAAGAATGGGCAAAGAGACAATCCGGCCTGCTGGCGCCCATCCGCCGCGCCATGCTGCTGCCGCATGCCGCCGCCGCGTTGCGCATGCTGCATGAATGCCAGGCGCTCGAAGGAATTTTTCCGGAACTGCGCGATATGGAAGCGCTTGTCATCCGCGACTTCTACCACCGCTACACGGTCGATGAGCACACGCTCGTCGCCATCACCAATGCGCTGAACCTGCGCCAGAAAAAAGGCGATACTTTCGCGGATCTCGCTCTCGAAACGCAGGATTTCGACCTGCTCCCGGTAGCGCTTCTCTTCCATGACGTCGGCAAAGGCACGCCGGATGAACCGCATGTTCCCGTCTCCGTCCGAATCGCCAGGCCGGCCCTCCAGCGCGCGGGCATCAGCGATCGCGCCTGGGGCATCGTCGAATTTCTGATCGCTGCCCACCTCGAACTTTCCTCGGCAATGAGCGGCCGCGATTTGTCCGATCCCGCAGTCATCCGCTCCGTAGCCGCGAAAATGGGCACAGTCGAGCGCCTGCGCCTGCTGACTCTGCTGACCTGGGCCGATATCAGCGCCGTAAATCCCGGCGCGCTCACTCCGTGGCGCCGTCAACTGCTCTGGAAGCTCTACATGCTTGTCAATGCGGAGTTGACCCGCGAACTCACGGCGCGCATCACACAACCCGAAATGCAGGGCTCGCCCGAACTGCGGGCGTTCCTCGAAGGCCTGCCGCCGCGCTATCTCCGCATCCACAGCGCCGCGGAAATGAAGGAACACCTGCGGCTCGATGGCGAAGCGAAGGAAAAGGGCGTCGCCGCGTCGCTGGTTCATTCCGAAGTCTGGAACCTCAGCGTGGTGGCGAATGATAAGCCAGGCCTGTTCGCCATGATCGCCGCCGCCATTTCGAGTTTCGGCCTCAACATCCTCCGCGCCGAAGCTTTCTCGAACGCGCGCGGCAGCGTGATCGACACCTTCGCCTTCGCCGATGAGCAACGCACGCTCGACCTGAATCCGGACGAAGTCCAGCAGCTCGTCCGCACCGTGATCCGCTCCGTGCGCGGCGAGATCACAATGACGCAGCTTCTGGAGCGCCGCCCCCGGGTGAAACCGGACGCGCGCGTCCTCGCCGAAGCGCGTGTCACCTACAACAACGAAGCTTCGCCGTCATCCACGCTGATCGAACTGCTCACGCAGGATCGCCCCGGCCTGCTTTGCGATATCGCTTCCGTGATTTCGAACAGCGGCGCGAATATCGAGGTCGTCCTCGTGGATACCGAGGCG
>CAZWTH010000380.1:0-3735 GCA_964636715.1 uncultured Solibacteraceae bacterium
TGAACGGGCCGCGTCGCTTGCTCTCGATCTCATGCGAAAACCCGCATACTCATTTGGAGAGGTTCTGGCGCGATGAAGATCCAGCGCGTCCGCGCCATGGAAATCCTCGACTCGCGCGGCAATCCGACCGTGCAGGCGGAAGTCGTCCTCGCGAACGGAGTCCGCGCCGCCGCGCAGGTACCCTCCGGAGCCTCGACCGGCACGCACGAAGCGCTCGAACTGCGCGACGGCGATGCCAGCCGCTACGGCGGTAAAGGCGTTCTGAAAGCCGTTCGTAACGTCGAAGAGATCCTCGGCCCCGCGGTCATCGGCATGAGCGCGGAAGACCAGGCCGCCATCGACCAGGTCCTGATCGGGCAGGGAAGCGATACCGGCGCGAACGCTACTCTTGCCCTCTCCTGCGCGGTCGCGCGCGCCGCAGCGATTGCAGCAGGCGTGCCATTGTGGCGCAGCCTCGCGGGATCGCGCACCCCGGCGCTGCCGAACCCGATGGTCAACATCCTTTCGGGCGGTCTCCATGCGGGGCGCAACATCGAGTTCCAGGACTTCCTCGTCATCCCGCGGGGGTATGGCTCACTCGCTGAATCGATAGAAGCCGTCGTTCGCGTCCACAAAACCGCCGCGAAACTGCTCATGAACAATGGCTTCGTTTTGACAGGCGTCGCCGACGAAGGCGGGTGGGGCGCCCTCCTCGATTCCAACGAACAGGCCGCCGCCATCCTCCGCGAGGCCATCACCGAAGCCGGCGCTGAGATGGATATCGCGCTCGATGTCGCCTCCAGCCACTTCGGCGATGCCTCCGGATACCGGCTGGAAGGCCGCGAGCTATCGTCGGCCGGCATGGCTGACCTTCTCGCCGGCTGGATTCCAAAATACGGCATCGTGTCGATTGAAGACCCGCTCGGCGAAGACGACTGGGACGGCTGGAAGCACATCACACGCCAACTCGGCTCACGCGTTCGCCTCATTGGCGACGACCTGTTTGTCACCAACCTCGACCGGCTCAATCGCGGCATCCGCGAAGGCGCTGCCAACGCCGTTCTGGTCAAGATGAACCAGATCGGCACCCTCACCCAGACGTTCGCCGTCATCGACCGCGCGCGCGAAGCCGGTTTCGGCGCCGTCATCTCGGCGCGCTCCGGCGAAACCGAGGATTCGTTCCTCGCCGACCTCGCCGTCGCCTCGGGCGCCGGACAAATCAAGATCGGCTCCATCACCCGCTCGGAACGTCTCGCCAAGTACAACCGCCTGCTCGAAATCGAGCGCTGGGAGCTGTAGCCTAAACAAATCCACCGGACCGCCGATAAGATGGCGTGTGGCGCTTCGGGAAAAAACGCGCTGAACGCCGTCGCGCCTGGGAGGAATCGCAGAGCGAGATCCTCGGGATGCTGGTATCGAGCGAGCCGCTGAGCGCCATTCTCGACGCCATCGTCCGCGCCGCGCATCGGCAGTTTCCGGGTTCGTCTTGCGTCATCCAGTTCAGGGAGTCCGCGGCCGGCGCCCCACCGCCGGTTTATTCTCTGCCGATTGGCGATCATGGCGCGATTGTTCTCCACTCTCCGGATGGCCCGCCTGCCAGCGACTGGGAAGACCGTCTCGGGGTTCTGGCGCGCTTCGCTCAAATCGGAATCGAACGCGGTCTTCCCAATCGCGGGCTCCTGAATGACCGTCTCGAGATCGCGGTGAGAGAGGCGCGGGCGCGCCAACAGCGTTTCGGCCTGCTCTGCATCGATATCGACGAGTTCAAACACATCAACGAGCGCCTCAGCCATCGCGCTGGCGATACCGTTTTGATCGAAGTCGCGCGCCGCATTCGCGCCGCGCTGCGTCCCGCCGATACGCTGGCGCGAATCGGCGCCGATGAGTTCAATGTCATCCTGCCGGACATCGCCGACGCGAGTATCGCGCTGGGCGTCGCCGCGCGGCTGCTCGAAAGCGTGCGTCAGCCGATGCGGATCGATGACTGCGATCTCACCGTTACGGTCAGCATCGGAATGACGGTATTCCCGGAGGACGGCGAAGAACCCGCCGCCTTGCTGCGGCAGGCCGACGCCGCCATGTGCTACGCGAAGACGCTCGGCCGCGACCGGGTGCAGGCATTCTCCGATAATGCTCTGATTCTCGACCGGGTTCGAATCGAGCAGAATCTCCGGAGTGCGCTTCAGAAGGGCTGGTTCCGCCTCCTCTATCAGCCGAAGTTCACCGCCGCCGGGGAACTGGCCGGCATGGAGGCTCTCATCCGTCTGCATCATCCCGAACTGGGCGAGATCCAGCCCGCGCAGTTCATCCCGGTTGCTGAATCGACCGGGCTGATCGTCCCGATCGGGGAGTGGGTCATCGCCGAAGTCTGCCGGCAAATTGCGGAATGGCGCAGCCGCAAGCGATCGCCGGTGGTGGTGGCGGTCAACGTCTCGGCCGTCCAGATCTCGCGGCCGGACTTCGCCGCCAATGTCGAAGCCGCGCTCGTTGCGGCGTCGATCCCGCCGTTCTGTCTGGAACTCGAAGTTACCGAGAGTATGGTGATCGATCCGGAGAGCGAACAGCACCGCCAGATGCAGTTGCTGCGCAGTCTCGGCGTCTCGGTTTCGATTGACGACTTCGGTACCGGCTTCTCCTCTCTCAGTTACCTGCACCGGCTGAAGATCGATGCGGTCAAGCTCGACCGTTCTTTCGTTCAGGCCATTGCGACGCAGCGCGGCGCTCAGCACCTGGTCCGCGCCATGATCGCCGTGGCGAAAGGGCTGGGTGTGGACGTCATTGCGGAAGGCGTCGAAACCGACGCCCAGCGGCGCGTGCTCATCGAGGCCGGTTGTCCCGTGATGCAGGGGTTCCTGTTCGCCCGCCCCAGCCCGCCAGAGACGGTGGAAGCATTTCTGGGGGCTGAAGTCGCGGCGCCGGTTGGATAATCCGAGGATGCACATCCGGCGGCCCGCCGCGATGAGAGACCCCCGGGGTTTGTACGTTCCGTCTGGTTTCACTGTTGATTCCTCCCGGATCCACCGGATGACTTCAGATCCAAATGCACGAAATCCCCAGAGGCGCGGCTGCCGGCGGGTATGTGCCGGGCCGTCGCCAATGGGGATTCGGTTGCAGCGATGCTGTCTGGATTTCAGGCGATAATCAGCGCATTTGCTCGAGGCGTTTGATTCGTTCTTCCGTGCTCGGGTGAGTAGAGAAGAGGCGCATCATGGAGCCGCCCGCGAGCGGTTTCATGATGTAGAGGTGCTGGGTGGTGGGGGTCGCTTCCATGGGGATGCGATGAGACCAGGCGTCGAGCTTGCGGAGGGCTCCGATCAGCGGATAGGGGGAGCCGATGTACTTCGCGGAGGCCGCGTCCGCGCTGAATTCGCGGGTGCGGGAGATCGCCATCTGGACCATCATGGCGGCGATGGGGCCCACGATCAGCATGACGAGCGCTTCCAGACCGCCGCCGCGGTTGCGCTCATCGCGGCTGTTGCCGCCTCCGAAAAACAGGGCAAAGCGGGAAAGCACGGTGATCGCCGCGGCGATGGTGCCGGCGATCGAACTGATGAGGATGTCGCGATTCAGGACGTGGCCGAGCTCGTGGGCGACGACGCCCTCGAGCTCGCTATCGTCCATGAGTTGCAGGATGCCCTGGGTGAACGCCACCGACGCATTGTTCGGATTACGTCCGGTGGCGAAGGCATTGGGCGAAGGCTCCGGGGTGATGTAGAGCTTCGGCATGGGGATATTCATTCGCTGTGCGAGGCGGTC
>CAZWTH010000381.1:0-28971 GCA_964636715.1 uncultured Solibacteraceae bacterium
TCGCCATACCCGACTCCAACTGGGGCGGCGTACAGGTGGGTATCAACGCCCCCTACAGCTTCACCCGCATGTCCGGCACCGCGGATAAGATCATCGAATACATGACGCAGCTCAACCTGAGCGCCTGCGAACTCCGTCTGCAGCCCGTGGAAGCATACCTGAATGCGCCGGGCGTGTACGCTTCGCCGAACGACGGGCCGGGCGGACCTCCGCCGGCTCGCGGCGCCGCTCCGGCCGGCGGCGCCCGTGGCGGCAGTGGGCGCGGCGGCGGACGCGGACGCGCGCCCCTCACTCCCGAGCAGAAGGCTGCTCAGGACAAACTGGCGGCGGATCTGACGAAATGGCGCCTCGGCCTCTCGCAGGACAAGATCAAGGACTTCCGCAAGAAGTACGAAGACGCCGGCATCCTGATCCAGATCGTCAAGGTCGATAACATCAATTCGTTCGAGGACGACGTCCTCGATTACTTCTTCGTAACCGCAAAAAATCTCGGCGCACACGCCATCTCAACGGAAGGCGAACAGAGTCAGGTCGAGCGTCTGGGCAAATTCGCCGAGAAGCACAAGATGCGGATCGGCTATCACGGCCACACGAACGTTACCAGCACGGAAGCTTTCGGCAGCCCGCAGAGCTGGGAGAAAGCGATGGCCGTCAACACGTGGAACGGCATCAATCTCGATATCGGCCACTTCGTGGCGGGCAACAAGGTGTCGCCCATTCCGTTCATCCAGAAGTATCACGACCATATCACGCACATCCACATCAAGGACAAAAAATACGACGACACGAACGTGCCGTTCGGCCAGGGCGATACCCCGATCGTCGAAGTCCTCCAGCTGCTGAAGAAAGAAAAGTGGCCCATTCAGGCCACCATCGAATACGAATACCGGACGCCGGAAGGCTCGACTGTTCTGACCGAAATCGGAAAGTGCGTCGAGTACTGCCGCAAAGCTCTCGCGTAACGTAAATCCATCAGACCGGATGCCGTCCCGGCTGCCTCGGGCGCATCCGGTCTTTCTGCGTTCAGATATATACTGGTCAAAATATTTCCGCGGTTCTTATCTCTGGAGAGTCTAATGCGTTATTTCAGTACGGCCCTGCTGGGGGTGCCTCTGACGGCCATGTTGTTCACCGGCGCCGCCATGGCTCAGACCGGCAGCGGCGAAAAAGCAACCATCTCGGCGACACAGGCCGCCATCACGGCTTCAAAAGAAGACGCCGCACAAGTCGCGCGCGGAGCAAAGCTTTTCGCGGACAATTGCGCGAAGTGCCACGGCGCCACAGCCAAAGGTATGACCGGCAAGGATAACACCGATTTGGTCCGCTCGCTCTATGTCCTCGAGGACGAGAAAGGCATTCTGCTCGAACCGCCCATCAAAAAGGGCTTCCCCGATAAAGGCATGCCGGCTTCGAATCTGAGCGACGCGGAAATCAAAGATGTCGCCGCCTGGCTGCGCGTCCAGTCTTACGGCGCGGGCCATCGCGTCACCTACACCTTTCTGGATGTTCTGACCGGGGATCCGAAAAAAGGCGAGGAGTACTTCAACGGACCGGGCAAGTGCGGGACCTGCCACTCGGCCACCGGCGATCTGAAGGGAATCGGCAGCCGCTACTCCCCGCAGCAACTGCAGGGACACTGGCTCTCTCCCGGCGGCGGGCGCGCCGGACGTGGACGAGGCGCAGCCGCCGCGCCAGCCACCGTTGGCCGCGCGACCCGCACCGTCACGGTTACGCTCCCCAACGGACAGACTGTTTCCGGACCGCTCGACCGCATCGACGACTTCAACGTCGCCCTGCGCGATTCCACCGGCGCCTACCGCTCCTTCACGCGGAACGGCGATG
This sequence comes from uncultured Solibacteraceae bacterium, assembly GCA_964636715.1. GTDB lineage: Bacteria > Acidobacteriota > Terriglobia > Bryobacterales > Bryobacteraceae > BOG-234. Next base: position 1,843 of record CAZWTH010000381.1, read on the forward strand.
TCCCGAAGGTCGTCGTCAACGATCCGATGAAAGTTCACATCGACATGCTGAAAACGTATACGGACGCCGACATCCACAATGTGACCGCCTATCTAGTGACCCTGAAATGAAGACCATGACGAAACTTTCCACTTCCATCGCGGCCGCGGCGTTGTTCGTCAGCCTGGCGCCGCAGCCGGCGCGAGCGCAGGTCACGAAGGAGATGCTGCTGCATCCTCCGGCGGATTCCTGGCCGACGTTCTTTGGCGACTACTCCGGCCGCCGCTTCAGCCAGTTGAAGGAAATCAATTCGACGAACGTACAGAACCTGTCGCTCGAATGGGCAACGCGCTTCACGCCGGGCCCCGCCGGAACGGCGGTCAATATCAAGTCGCCCGCGCTGCTGGTGAACGGCATTCTCTACTTCACCTCGCCCAACAACGGCTGGGCCGCCGATGCGCGCACGGGCCGCGAACTCTGGCACTACGGTTATCCGCCGAACACCGGCAACACGAACGGCAACCGCGGCTTCGGTTATTACGGCAACTGGCTCTATATGGAAACGCCGGATGGCAATCTGGTGTGCCTGAATGCGGCCGATGGCAAGGAGCGCTGGAAAGTCCGCATCACGGACGCGAAGCTCGACTACACCACCACCGCCGCGCCCATCGTCGTCGGCAACCACATCCTCGTCGGCGTAGGTGGCGATCACCTGGATAACCCCGGCTTCATCGAATCGGTCGATCCCGAAACCGGCGCCACGCAGTGGAAGACCAACACGACTCCGCGTAAGGGCGAGCCCGGCATCGAAACCTGGCCCGATGAATACGCGGCCGCGCACGCCACCGGACAGACCTGGATCCCTGGCAGCTACGATCCCGAACTCAACCTCTACTATTTGGGCACCGGCAATCCGAATCCCGTGATGGCGGAGCAGAGCCGCAAGGGCGACAATCTTTTCACCTGCAGCATTCTCGCCATCAATCCGGACACCGGCAAGATCGTCTGGTATTACCAGGCGACTCCGCACGATACGCACGACTGGGATTCCACGGAGTCCGTCATCATGATCGACGGCGTCATCAACGGCAAGCCGCGCAAGCTGGTGGCGCAGGGCAACCGCAACGGTTATTTCTACGTTCTGGACCGGACCAACGGCGAGCACATTCTGACCACGCCGATGATCGAAGGCATGAACTGGAACCTCGGCCTCAACGCCAAAGGTCAGCCGATTCCGAATCCCGCGAAGTATCCGAAACCGGACGGCGCGCTGGTACTGCCCGCGTCCGGCGGCGCGACAAGCTGGGTTTCCGCCAGCTTCTCTCCCGAAACGAATCTCTTTTATGTGGGCGTGAGCCGCACGTGGTCGGTGTATTACCAAACCGACACGGACGACCATCCGGAAGGCTATGGCGGCCTCGACAGTTCATCGGGCGCGGAAGGCGGATCGCTGCTCGCGATCGACTATCGCACCGGCAAGATCGCGTGGAAGCACGATTGGCCAGGCGGCGGCGGAGCCAGCCACATGCTGACTACGGCCGGCCACCTGCTCTTCACGGGCAACGCCAACAACATCATCGCCTTCGATCCCGCGAACGGAAAAATCCTGTGGCACTCCGGCCTGATGGGCTCGCCCAGCAACGGCATGACGACCTACATGCTCGATGGCCGCCAGCATCTGCTGGTGGGCGCGGGCGACAGTCTGTATTCTTTCGCGTTGAATAAGCCGGTCAAATAGACCGGCTCAGAGAACGGGCGAATCGTTCCCGAGCATCTTTTTCCGCACGATCTGAATCGGAGGCATGCCCTGCTTCAGAAACGTATCGTGAAACTCCTGGAGGGTGAAGGCGTTGCCCTTCATCTTCCGGTAGTCTTCGCGCAGCTTCAGAATCTCCAGCTTGCCCAGCGTGTAATACAGATACGTCGGGTCCGACGTCCCGCGCTTCGTCTCACGCTCACCCGTGATGTGCGTCTGATAGCCTTCCTTCACGAAGAAATCCACGCCCTGATCGAACGTCATCTTTCCGGTGTGAATCCCAATCCCGACGATAAACCGCGCATCGCGAAGTAAAGCATCCTGCAACTGCCCGAGCCGCAGTTTCAGATCGCCATTGCCGTAGCCTTCGTCGATCATCATCTGCTCGCAGTAATGCGCCCAGCCCTCCACATTCGTGTTCGCCCCGATCAGCTTGCGGATTTTCGACGGCGCCGAGGGCATCCACAGGAACTGCAGGTAATGACCGGGAAACACCTCATGAATCGCCGTGCTCGCAATCGTTCCGCGATTGAACGACCGCAGCCAGTCTTCCGTCTGCGCCGCCGTCCACGTTTTCTCCGGTACCGTCACGTTGAAGAACGCTTCCTTCGCCACCTTCTCATATGGCCCCGGCGTATCCATGGACGCGGAAGTCAGCGCACGCGCGAACGGCGGCGTCTCCTCCACAATCGGCATCACGCGCGAGGGAATCGTCACCAGCTTGTGCTGCTCGATAAACGTCCGCAACCCCGCCAGCGTATTCCGGAAAGCCGGCAACAGCCCCGCAGCCGTCGGATGATCCTTCTCCGCGACCTCCAGAATCTGCTCCGGCGTTTTCATCGCATCGATCTTTTTCGCCGTGTCGCGAAATGCCTGCTGATTCTTATGCAGATCGGCGTAGGCGATTTCGAGCAGCCGGTCGAGCGGAATATCCACCATCTCGTCGTAGAGCAGCTTCTTGCGATAGTTCTCCGCTCCGAGCGCATAATCGCCTTTCGAACGCGGCAGCATATCCGACTTCAGCCACGCCAGCCAGGCGTTCAGCTCCTGGATGACGTTGGCATTCGCTTGCTTGAAATCTTTCTGAAGCGCCGGATCCTTCACATCCTTGAATGCCTCCGGCACATCGTTCTCGAAGAAGCTGATGATGCCCGGGACCTGCTCGATCGCCACCTCCGTATAAATCCTCGGTGGATTCTTCAAATTCGCCCGGCCATCGGCGAAGAGCTTCGGCATCAGCTTCTCGCGCGCAATGAGCGAACGCAGTCGCGCCTCTTCCGGCGCGAACGAGCGGCTCATGATCGTGAACGCCGCATTGCTCGCGGTCGAAGCGTAGTCATCCGGATTCTTCTCCCACATCCGGATCGTCTCCAGTTCCAGCAGGGTTGACGCGATATTGCTCAGCACCAGATCGCGGTCCGCCTTCTGATCCGCATTGAGTTGCGCCGCCGGAAACGCAGTGAACTGCCCACGATACTTCAGCAGCGCCGCCACCTGCTTCTGCATCGCGGATTTCGAGAAGTCTTCGAGCTGCGCATCGTACGCGTGAAAGCCTTCGGATACGGCGGTGGTGGGATTGAACGGAAACACTGCTTCATCGAAGAAGTGATCGACCAGCGAATCCCACGTCTGCGCATGCATCAGCCCGGCTGCCATCACGAATACGATACCGATACGCTTCATTCCGTCTCCAGTTTGCTCAATAACTGCTTCTCGTCGATGATCTCGACGCCGAGTTCCTGCGCCTTTTTCAGTTTGGACCCGGCGTCCTCCCCGGCCAGCAGGAAGTTCGTCTTCTTGCTGACCGCAGCCGCCACCTTGCCGCCTGCGCCTTCGATCTTCGCCTTCGCTTCTTCGCGGCTCATATCCGGCAGCGTGCCGGTGATCACGAACGTCATCCCCGTGAGCGGCCCACCCTTTCGTTTCTTCACCGCATGTTTGAACTGCAAGCCGGCCGTACGCAGCCGGTCCACCAGTTCGCAGTTGCGGCGTTCCTCGAAAAACTCCCGAATAGCCTCCGCCACTTTCGGACCAACCTCTTCCGCCGCCTGCAATTCCTCCAGCGACGCCGAAGCGATCTTCTCCAGATCCCCGAAATGATCCGCCAGCAATTCCGCCGTGCGCTCGCCCACGAACCGGATCCCCAGCGCACCCAGCACGCGCGGCATCGGCAGCGTCTTCGACCGCTCGATATTCCGGATCACGTTCGCAGCCGACTTCTTCCCCATCCGGTCGAGCCCCGCGAGTTGCTCCTCAGTCAGCTGATAAAGGTCCGCCACGCTCTGAATCAGCCCCTTATCCACCAGTTGCTCGATGAGCACATCGCCCAGCCCATCGATATTCAGCACGCCGCGAGACGCGAAATGTCCGATCGATTCCTTCAGCCGCGCCGGACAATTCGCGTTGATGCACCGGCTCGCCGCCTCGCCTTCTTCCCTGACAATGTGCCCGCCGCAGACCGGACACTTCGAAGGCATCTGAAACGGTTTCCGATCCTTGCCCTCTTTCGTGACCCGCACCACTTTCGGAATCACGTCGCCACTTCGCTCGATCAGCACCGTATCGCCAATCTGCACTCCCAGCCGCGCGATTTCGTCCTCGTTGTGCAGCGTCGCCCGCGAAACCGTCACGCCACCCACGCCCACCGGCGCCAGAAACGCCACCGGCGTCAGCGCGCCCGTGCGCCCCACCTGCACCCCGATATCGACAACCTGCGTCTCCTTCTGCTGCGCCGCATACTTGAACGCGATCGCCCAGCGCGGCGCCTTCGCGGTGAAGCCGAGCTGGCGCTGCTGCGCCAGGCTATCCACCTTCACCACCACGCCATCGATTTCGTACGGCAGATTCTCGCGCTCCGCCTCCCACTCACTGCAGAAAGCCGCCACCTCATCGATGTCCCTGCAAAGCTTCCGTTTCGGATTGACCTTAAAGCCGTGATCGTGCAGCCAGTCGAGCGATTCCCAATGGCTATCGAAGAAAAACTGCCCGTTCTCATCGAACGCAAAATAGGCGTAGAAATCCAGACGCCGCGACGCCGTAATCCCCGGCTCCAGCACACGCAGCGACCCCGCCGCCGCATTCCTCGGATTCGCAAACCGCGCCAGCCCGTCCTTCTCCCGCTCCGCGTTCAGCTTCTCGAATGATTTGCGATTGAATACCACCTCGCCGCGCGCCTCGAACGCTTCTCTGCGTTTGATGCGCAGCGGCAGCGACCGGATCGTCCGCGCGTTTTCCGTCACATCCTCGCCCACCGCGCCATCGCCCCGCGTGATCGCCTGCTCGAACTGCCCGCCGCGATACCGGGCCGCCATCGAAAGGCCGTCCATCTTGAGCTCCGCCACATAGCGGTATTCGGCGCCCCCCAGCAGATCGCGAACCCGCGCATCGAAAGCCCGCAGTTCTTCCGGCGTCAGCGCATTATCCAGACTCAACATCGGCGAGCTGTGCGCCACCTTCTGGAAACCTTCGCGCGGCTTGCCGCCAACCCGTACGGTCGGCGAATCAGGCGTCCTCAACTCGGGATGCTCTTTTTCCAGTTCCTGCAGCTCGCGCATCAGCGCGTCATACTCGGCGTCGCTGATCTCCGGCGCATCCAGGACGTAATAAAGATGTTCGTGGTGACGGATCGTTTCCCGCAGCTTTTCGGCGCGTTCTCGAATGGACATATCGCTATAATCGTGGGTTCGATTGGTCCTACTGTTATCGCCCACTCACTACAGCGTATAGCTATCGTCTTCAATCCCTTCGCGGGCGGACTCATGGGTGCCAAACGGGCGCGTCTCGACGCCGCCGTCGAATCCTTCCGCCGCGCGGGACGCGAAGTGGAGCTGATGCCGACCACCGGCCCCAACATGGCGGGCGAACTCGGGCGCGCCGCCATCGAGCGCGGCTTTGACGTCGTGCTGGCCGCGGGCGGCGATGGCACCATCAACGAAGTTCTGAACGGCATCGTCGGTTCTCAGATCGTCTTCGGAGCCCTGCCCTCCGGCACCGCCAACGTCCTCGCAAATGAAATCGGCCTCGCCAACCGCCCGGATCTCGCGGCCACGCAGCTTCTCGACGCCGTCCCGGTGCGAATCGGCGCAGGCGCGTTCGATCACCCCGGTTCGCCCCGGCGTCATTTTCTGATGATGGCCGGCGCCGGTCTCGACGCCCGCATCGTCCACGAGCTCGATCTCGAACTAAAACGAAAAATCGGCAAGCTCTCCTACTGGCACGGCGGCTTCAAACAACTGGGCCGCGTCCTCCCGAAATTCCGCATCACCGTGGATGGCGTCGACCGTCTGGCCGGCTTCGCCCTGATGGCGCGCGTCCGCAACTACGGCGGCGATTTCGAAATCGCGAAGAACGTTCGCCTCACCGATGCCGATTTCGAAATCGTGATCCTCGAGCGCAACCGCTTTATCGACTACCTGAAATTCCTCTTCGCCGTGATCTTCAACCGTCTGAACCGCGCGAGCAACGTCAGCATCGTGCGCGCCTGCCGCGCCGAGATTTCCGCCATCTCCGGCGAAACAGTTCACGTCCAGGCCGATGGCGAAGCGATCGGCATCCTCCCCGCCACCATCTCGCTCATCCCGGATGCGGTCACGCTCCTTGTCCCAAAGCGCTACGCTGAAGGCTGACCTTTTATGCGAGTCCTGCTCGCCTTTCTGCTTGTAAGCGCCGCGGCGTCTGCTCAACCGGAGTGCTCGGCCAGCGGTGTCGTCGTGAACTCCGCCACGCGCGAGATGATTTCGCGCGCGGCAATCAAAATCGGACGAACGGTCGCAGCCACAACAGACGATACCGGGAAATGGACCATCGATCATCTCCCCTGCGGCAAAGTCGGCATCATCGCCAGCCGCCCCACGTTCCTTCCCGCTCGCGTCGTGTTCCTGGAGCTGTCAGCCGAAAACCCAAAGCGCGACGTGCGCCTCGAACTGACTCCCCAAGCCGCCATCACCGGCCGCGTCGTCGATGAATTCGGCGACCCCGTCACCGGAGCGCGGGTCATGGCCAGACGATCGATGGCGGTGGATGGCGCGCGCCAGTACGTGGACGGCATCATCGGCGTCACCAACGATATCGGCGAATACCGTATCGCCGCCCTGGCGGCCGGCCATTACCTCATCTGCGCCGGCGAACAGTGCGCCACGCCGCTGACGATTACCGCCGGTTACAACGGCCTGGTCGATTTTCGTCTTAGCGGAGTTGTATCGCGGCGCCTGAGCGGAACGGTTGCCGGGATTCCGGAAGGCGCGGCCGTACAACTGACTCTGACGAACGATTCCACGACTGTCAGCGCCGCGGTGAGCCCCACCGGAGAATTCGAACTCACCGCTCCCGTCGGCTCCTATACGCTCCAGGCAACTACATTTTCCGGGAGTGACCGGTTGATCGCCCGCACCCGCATTGCAGTGGGCGATCGCGACATCGACAATATCTCATTGAGCCTCGGTCATGGCGTCGAAGTCACCGGCACAGTCCGCACCCTGAGTCAAAACAAGCCGGGTATCGATAGCTCGAAGGTGGAGGTCATGCTCTATCACCCGGTCGTCCGGGGCGCTATCAGTCCCGCGCGCATCGTCTGGAACGGCGACCGCAGTGCCTTCACCGCAAGCGGCCTCGCCCCCGACACCTATCGTCTCGATGTCTCCGCGCCACCCGGCCTGCACGTCGAGCGCGTCACCGCGGGCGGCAGCGATATCACGGATTCGGAAATCCTGATCAATGCCGGCTACCCGCCGATTGAGGTCGTGCTCAGCGACGGCGGCGGAGCCCTGGAGGGCACGGCGCAGCCCGCATCGGCAATCGTAATCCTCAACGGCAATCGCCATTGGTTCGCCGTCGCCGGGGCGAAAGGACATTTCCGCGCGGATGGTCTTCCGGCAGGCGACTACAAGCTCTCCGCCTGGGACGACCTGACGAAGGTACCTTACCGGGATGCGGCCTGGATGGAAGTCCACGCGAAGACCGCTTCCGCCACCGTGACCGATTCGCAATCCACGTCAGTGACGCTCGAGCAGAGCATTGCGCCCGATGAATAAGTTCGCGGTTCTCTTCGTCTTCGCATGCGTGGCCGCATTCGCGCAATCGCTCAGCGTGAAGACCTGTTCCGTTGACGGCGCCGTCGTCAACTCCGTCACCCACGCCCCCATCCCGCGCGCTCAGATCGAAGTCAGCCTTCCGGACAGCCTGCGCACAGCGCAATCCGATGCAACCGGCGCATGGCGCGTCAACGATCTTCCCTGCCGGGCCGTGGCGGTTACCATCTCCCGAATCGGCTATCTCGAAAAGGCGCCCTTCGCGCTGGAGGCCCCGGCGCAGGACGTGAAAGTGGAACTCACGCCCCAGACCGTTCTCGCGGGACGCGTCATCGACGATCAGGGGGACCCCATCCAGAACGCCCACGTCAGTCTCCTGACCTCCGGTATCCTCGAAGGCCGCCGCACCCTCCTGAACAGTGCCGGGGCAGCCACAAACGATCTCGGCGAATACCGCTTCTCCGGGCTTGCCGCCGGGGGTTACATTCTCTGCGCGAGCGCTAAGACAAATGGAGGCCGTCTCTACAGTGAGCAATGCCTTCCCGGAACCTCGGAAGACGGCGCGGGCGCTCTGCAGGCGACAGCCGGATATGAGGGACGCCTCGATTTCACCCTGTCGCCGCTCCCGGTTTATCGGGTAAGCGGCGCAGTCGAAGGCGCGCCACCGCACGGCAAGCTCATGATTCAGGCAGTCCTCAACTCTCAGACCGGCTGGAGGGGCAGCCAATTCGCTGCCCAGAGCCAGCGTGATGGCGCCTTCGTTTTCCCTGCTCTCCCCGCGGGTAATTACAGACTCTCCACCGAAACCGAGCGCGGCAGCGCGGAGGCCACCGTCGTGATTACGAACGCGGATCGAGAAGGCGTTCAGATGCGTCTTGAACCGCGCATTGACGTCAGTGGTATCGTTCGCGCGCTGTCGAATACCGGAAAAGCGATCGGTCCGCGCGATTATCAGGTCTTTATCTGGGCCGGCGCCACATCTGTTGGCGGCCGGAACGAGAGCGGTGAGTCATTCACAATGAACGGCGTCATCCCCGGTCAGTATCATTTCAACTTCACCCCGCCAAAGGGTTTCTATCTGAAGAGCGCAACCGTCGCCGGGCATGACGTCATCGGCCCCGGCCTCACCGTCTCAGCGGGCATGCCTCCGCTCGAAATCGCCATCAGCGATGACGGTGGCGCCCTCGAAGGAGAAGTCACCCTGGATGACGCCCCTGCTGACGCCTGGATCTATCTCGAACGCGACGGCCAGCCTGTCCGCAACGGCCAGACCGGCCCGAAAGGCCACTTCCATTTCGACGCCGTTCCGCCCGGCGACTACAAGGTCTACGCCTGGGACGACAACTCCAAAGTCGAATACGCCAACCCCGCCTGGATGCAGCGATACGGAAAGGCGGTTTCAGTCTCCGTCGCTCCCGGCCAGTCCGCGCAGGTGAAACTGATTCGCCAGATCGCGCCCGAGTAACCGCGAAAAACTGTTAGACTGATGGCCGATGAGCGTGGCTTACCGCAATGTGGCTCGCTTTCTTCCCCTCCCGCTTTTGGCCGCGGGCGTGGAATGCCTTTGGATCGCCCTGCGCCGCTTTGACCGCCTCGGCCTGCTCGATGTTTATCACCTGCCGGAGAACCGCGGGCTCCACCATAAAGCCGCGACAGGTTTCTTTCTGCCATGCGCCGCGGGTCTGCTGTGCATGATTGTGGCCGCAGTCCTCTTCCTGCGCGCCCGCAATCAACAGTACAACGCCGGCTCCGGAACCATCACGCTGCTCAAATCCTGACAACAGCCAACCATGAATAGTGCTATTCTCAACAACAGATGTCAAAGGCCAGTAAATCCGCGTGGGCGCTCCTGACCGCCGGCCTTCTCTTCCTGTTCTCCGCCGCGCGTGACATCTGGGCTCCGGGCTTCCTGAGCATCAGCAGCCGCCATCCCAGCCACTCCGACGTAACTCTCAGCGCCGTGACTGGGGTCCTTTTCCTCGTTTCGGCCTGTCGCGGCCTCATGCGCATGCGCACCGCCGCAACCCGGTAATCGCCCTCCCGGCGTTACCATAAAAATTCCCTTCATTCTTCTCGAAAACTATGGCCTTGCGTCTCCACAATACGCTGTCTCAATCCGTCGAACCCTTCGCGCCGCTCCGCGACAACACCGTCCGCATGTACACCTGCGGCCCCACGGTCTACGACTTCGCGCACATCGGCAACTTCCGCACGTTCGTGTTCTACGATCTGCTGCGCCGCTGGCTGCGCGCCTCTGGGTTCCAGCTCGATCACGTCATGAACATTACCGACGTGGACGACAAAATCATCCGCAACGCCGTCGCGCAGAATAAATCGCTCGACGAGTACACGGCCATTTACACGAAGGCCTTCCTCGATGACTGCGCCACGCTTCGCCTCGAACAGCCCGAGCGTCTGGTCCGCGCCACAGAGCACATCAAAGAGATGGCCGGCGCCATTCACAAACTCGAAGATGGCGGCTTCACTTACCAGAGCGACGGCTCCGTGTATTTCCGCATCGCGAAATTTAAGGAATACGGCAAGCTCTCCCACAACGATTTCAGCGGCATGCAGGCGGGCGCGCGCGTCGATGTCGATAACTACGACAAAGCCGACGCCCGCGATTTCGCCCTCTGGAAAGCCGCCAAGCCCGGCGAGCCCGCGTGGGACACCGAAGTCGGCCACGGCCGCCCCGGCTGGCATATCGAATGTTCCGTGATGGCGATCCAGTATCTGGGCGACACGCTCGACCTGCACGCGGGCGGCATCGACCTGATCTTTCCTCATCACGAAAACGAAATCGCGCAGGCCGAAGCCCTCACCGGCAAGCAGTTCTCGCGCTTCTGGGTCCACTCGGAATTTCTGCTCGTCGAGGGGCAGAAGATGTCGAAGTCGCTGGGCAATTTCTATACCCTGCGCGACATCTTCGGACGCGGCGTCGCCCCGGAAGCAGTGCGCTATCTGCTGGCGTCCGTGCCGTACCGCAAGGCGCTCAACTTCACATTCGACGGCCTGAATTCCGCGAAGACCGCGATCGAGCGTCTCCGTAATTTCCAGTTCCGTCTGGAGAACGCGAAGAGCCTGCCCGAAGGCGTGAACGCGAAGCTCGATGAGCACTCGACGCGCGCCCAGGCCGATTTCCGCGCGGCGATGGATGACGACCTCAACACTGCCGAAGCGCTCGCGGCTGTTTTCGAATACCTGCGAGAGGCCAACATCGCGCTCGATGCCGGCGAATTTCACGCCGGCAATCTCGCGGGCGCGCGGGCGTTGCTCGAACTCTTCGATTCCGTTTTTGAAGTCCTGAAGCCCTCCGCGGCCGCAGGCGGTATCGACGAAAACGAAATCGAAAAACTGATCGCCGAACGCACCTCGGCGAAAAAATCGCGCAACTTTGCGCGCGCCGATGAAATTCGCAATCAGCTTCTCGGCGCGGGCGTGATTCTCGAAGATACGAAGGATGGCGTGAGATGGAAAAGAAAGTAAACCTGCACACACGCGCGGTCCATGTAGGCGACCGCAAGCGTCAGCCGAAAGATATTCCCGCTCCGGTTCCGGTCACCACCCCGATCTACACGGCCGCCAGCTATTTTTACGACGACATCGAAACCCTGGATCGCGTCTTCGACAACCTGATCCCCGGCCAGAGTTACGCGCGCTACGGCAATCCGACAACGGGCGCTCTGGAAGAGGTGGTGGCGAATCTCGAAGGCGGCGCCGGTTCGCTTGCCTGCTCGAGCGGCATGGCCGCCATCCACATGGCGATCAGCACCGCGCTGCTGGATCGCCGCAAATCCATCGTCGCGGGCAATCTTCTCTACGGCGCAACGCTCGCCATGCTGATGAAGGTGTTCGAACCCGCGGGCGTGGACGTCACGTTCGTCGATTTCTGCGACGAAGCCGCGGTACGGAAGGCAATCGAAGAGAAGAAGCCTGGCGCAATCGTCATGGAGACGATTTGCAATCCCCTGCTCCGCGTTCCCGCACTCGACCGCATCGGCGAAATGGCGCGTGAAGCTGGAGCCGCGCTGATCGTGGATAACACTTTCGCGACGCCGCTGATCCTGCGGCCGCTGGAATACGGAGCCACCTTCGTGGTCCACAGCCTGACGAAATATCTCGCGGGACACGGCGACATCATCGGCGGCATCGTGGTTGCCAACGAACCCGATCTCGCCGCCCTGCGCGCATTCCAGCGTACAGTCGGCTTCATCCTCAGCCCGTTCGATTCCTACCTCGCGATGCGCGGCATCAAGACGTTCCCGCTCCGCATGGAACGCCAATGCGCCAGCGCACAAAAGATCGCAGCCTGGCTCAAAACGGACCCGAACGTGGAGCGCGTCTATTTCCCCGAAGACCCGGACCACCCGGACGCTCCCGCTATACGGCGCCTGTTTCCCAAAGGCCTCTACGGCGGACTCGTCGCCTTCGAAATCAAAGGCGCCGACCGCGCCCGCGTGTTCCAGGTCATGAACGCACTGCGCCTGGTAGTGCCCGCCACATCGCTCGCCGATGTCCACAGCCTGTTGCTCTACCCGGCAATGGCCTCGCACCGCGATATCGCTCCAAAGCACCGCGCTCGTCTCGGCATTCACGACAATCTCGTGCGGCTCTCCGCCGGCATCGAAGCGCCCGAAGACATCATCGCCGATCTCGACCAAGCCCTCCGCGTATAGCGACCTGAAAAGCCTGTTTGGCCCACAGATTTTGTGCTAGTATCCGGAAACCAGCTTTGCAGAAACGGGAAGGCGGTATTCCGCGATGATCAGCTCAGATACTGCACTTCGCCTGATCGACCTTATCTATGAGGCGGCCGAAACTCCTGAGATCTGGCCGGCATTCTGTCAAAAGCTTAATGCGGAGCTTGACGCAACCGCAAGCTTTTTCATGAGAGTGAATCCGTCCACTGCGGATGGCATCCTCTGCGAAACGACAGACGATATAGATAAGCGATTCCTGGCTCAATACAACAGTTATTTCGAATTGATCGACCCGGCGCTTCGCCACCATGCCGCGGCTCTCCTGAACGCCGGCGTGACCTTAACGCAGCAGATGTGTCCCGACAACGTTCTGGAAAGAATGGACTATCACAATGAATTTCTGAGGCGTCTTAATATTTTTCACGGGATCGGCGCGACCCTTCTACAGGAAGCGTCTGTCTACTCCGCCTTATCGATCATGAGGCCACGCCGCAAGGGGCCATTTGATAAGGAAGCCGTGGATTCCCTGACAGTCCTCTTGCCGCATTTACAGCGAGCCGCTCGTCTCCAGACGCAAACAAGCCTGCTGACTGGCATCAGAAAGTCACTCGACTCAATCCCGGACTCAGTAATCCTGCTCGATTCCCAGGCAAGGATAGTCATGATGAGCGCCGCCGCCGAAAGGATTCTGCGTCAGGATGATGGTATTGGAATCGCGCGCAATGGAATTCTCCGGCAAACCAGCCCAAGGATCGATACCCTCTCGCAGATGGTATTGCGGACGGCGCAAACGGCCCAAGGCAAAGGATTTTACGCGGGAGGCTGCCTGACGATCGAACGGCCGTCCGGTAAGCGCCCCTACGCGGTTTTCGTCAGTCCGATTCACTTTTCGCACCGCGGACCCATTGTCGCGCAACCCGTAACATTGGTCTCGATCAGCGATCCGGAAGGTACGCCCTTTGTCTCCAGTGAAGCACTCGCCAGGGTATTTGGATTCACGCCAGCCGAGGCCAAATTGGCAGCTATATTGGCCACAGGCTCCGAGTTGAGCAAAGCGTGCGAAATCCTGTCGGTTCGAAAGAATACGGGCCGGGCGCATCTGCGAAGCATCTTCGCAAAGACAGGGGTTCGCCGCCAAAGCGAGCTGGTCTTTCAGTTATCGCGGATCAGGTCAGGTTATTTACGGGACGCTGATTTGTCTGGAAATCCGACCTCGGACGAATAGGCTGCCCGAGCGCAGATCATCTAGTCCATTTGGACGATGCAAATCTCTCCCCATTGATGCTAACGTGTCTTCGGCTGCGACGTCGGCAGGTCAAGGAGACATTGGTGCAAGTCACGGGAAAAGCAATAGCGCGTATCGCTTCTGCGATTATGCTGGTCGTTTTCAGCGGAGTTCAACCTGCATCCGCATCCACAATCATCTCGAACGGCGAGGCATCGAGTGTAGGGAGTTCCGGGTCCATACAGAAGAACACATTCAGCGTAAACCTCTCTAATCAGACCTCCTACTATAGCGGTCTGATCACCGAGTCGGGCTCGTACTTTTATGCCCCAAAGGGTTATATGGCTACCGGCAACTCGAGTACCCAGATGTCGGAGGCCAATGGCGTCCTGAGCGGGCTCACGACCGCGGACGGCCAGTTTGCATTCACATCACCGCCAAATGGCGTCATAGCGCTCACTGACGCTGACGGCGTTGGCTACATCAATTGGATGGACACATTCACCGTGACTAGTTCGACGTTGAGCACCGGCACAGCGATAACAGTTCAGGTTGAGAACTATCTGAATAGCACGGTTTCGCTCACGGGATGCGGGAGCTGCAGTCCCTATGAAAATGCATATGCTCAGTCAGATCTTCAAATTAAAAACTTCAACTTCGGGATACACTCTCTCCTCACCAATCGCTGGCAGGACCCGTCATCTACCTTGACGGATATCCTGCTCGTGACGTTAAATGTCGGAGCTACATATACGCTGGAACGCCAATTGAGCCTTGCCGCTAACGCGAACGATGGATACGACTACTCGACAACCGAACCCGGGCGCACAGTGTCGGCCGTGGCGGGAGGGACCGCCCGGACGTTTATCGATGTTCTTACCCCGGGGGCCGCTATCTCAACCAGCTCGGGCTTCAATTATTCCGCAACTCCGGAACCGTCCACGTGGCTCATTTGTCTGAGCGCTGTCTTCTTCGTGGTCGCCCGGTGCCGGCGCCTAAAACAAACTAACGCCCGCCACCCCTCCCACGATGGTTCCCAATCCCGGAACATTAACATCTGGCGAAGCCGCACCGGCCTGCGTACGCATGGTTCTCGGCTGTCTGGCGCGTACCATCAGCGTGCGAACGTCCCGGCAAAAGGTAATATAATGGGCCTGCCATGGACAGAAGATCATTCATCATCAATTCCGCGGTAGCCGCCGCGTCCACCTCCATCGCCCGCGCCGCGAAGAGCGCGAACGACACCATCCGCATCGCCTCCGTCGGCCTCCACGGCCGCGGCAAATCGCACATCGCCGCCTTCACCCAAATGCAGAACGTCGAACTCGTCGCCCTCTGCGACGTGGACCAGACGGTCCTCGACGGCGCCATCCAATCCGTGGAATCCAAAACCGGCAAGAAGCCGGTCGGCTATAAAGACCTCCGCAAGCTCCTCGAAGACAAATCGATCGACGCCATCTCCATCGCCACGCCCAACCACCAGCACACCCTCCAGGCCATCTGGGCCATGCAGGCGGGCAAGGACGTGTACGTCGAAAAGCCCTGTTCGCACGACATGTTCGAAGCGAAGCAGATCGTCGCCGCCGCCCGCAAGTACGACAAGATCGTTCAGCAGGGCAGCCAGAGCCGCTCCGATCTCGCCCTCATCGAAGGCGTCCAGAAAATGCGCGAAGGCCTGATCGGCGATGTCTACATGTCGCGCGGCCTCTGCTTCAAGTGGCGCAACACCATCGGCAAGGCGCAGGCTGAAGCCGTGCCCCCGGGCGTCGACTACGATCTCTGGGTCGGCCCCGCTCCCATGCGGCCGTTCACGAAGAATCGCTTCCACTACAACTGGCACTGGCAGTGGGCCTACGGCAATGGCGACCTCGGCAATCAGGGCATCCACGAAGTCGATAAAGCTCGCTGGGGCCTGGGCGTGAAGTACCCCACGAAGATCTCCGCCATCGGCGGCCACTTCATGTTCGATGACGATCAGGAAACGCCCAACACGCTCAACGTCGCGTTCGAATTCGAAGAACCCGGCAAGCCGAAAAAGATGATGACGTTCGAAGTCCGCCACTGGATGACGAACCACGAAGCCGATATCGAGAATTTCGACCGCAGCACAAAGAGCAACACCGTCGGCAACATCTTCTACGGCTCGAACGGCTATCTCGCGATCGATGGCTATGACCGCTACTACTCCGTCATCGGCAAGGATCAGTACCCCGGCCCTGCTCGCGAGGACAAGGGCGACCACTTCGCCAACTTCATCAACGCCGTCCGCAGCCACAACCGCGGCGAACTGACCGCGGAGATCGAGGAAGGCGCGGCCTCAACCACTCTCGTCCACCTCGCCAACATTTCTTACCGGCTGGGCCGCACGATCAATTTCGACTCCGCCACCTGGTCCGTGAAAGACGACAAGGAAGCCAACGCGATGTTCCGCCGCGAATACCGCGCCCCGTTCGTCGTTCCCGAAATCGCGTAACGTGGGGCGGGGCTTCAGCCCTGCAAGCCGGGCTTCGGCCCGGCCCACTTAAGTAGTCGAAATCGGTCCATCAGCCCGCGAGAGTTCCTGCAACAGGGACTCTCGCCGCTCCGTCGCCGACCTCACCGCCGAATCCAGCGCCACCCAGTAGAAAATCCCGCCCACTATCGCGGCAATCAGCAGAATCCCCGCAAACACAAGCTCACTCCCGAACACCGACCGCGCCCAGTAAGCCAGCACTACCGGCAGCAGCACCACCGGCGCTATCAGAATCGTCAGCGATTGCAGCTTATTCGCCATCTGATTCATCTTTTCCGGATTCATCGCGCGCGGCATCCGCACAGACGAAATATTCCCCAGCCCGAACCAGAACAGCGCCGCGATCCCATCCACCGCAATCGCCTCCACAATCTTTCCAGGCGATGACGGTACATGAAACGCGCGCGCAATCAGAGTAACCAGCGCCACCTGCGGGATCAGCATCACCATCACCGAAACATTCTTCGCGATCAGCGCGTCGCGAAATCGCACGGGCCAGCAAAAATATCCCTGCGCCGCCGAGCGATCAAAGCCGAACGAGTTCCAGAACGTGATCTGCCCCAGCATCAGCAGCCCGTACACCGCCATGATCGGCAGCGCGTATTGCAGGAATGGCGAATGCGGTCCCCGCCGGATCGACGGCACCACCAGAAGCACGCCAAAGAAACACGACATCCCATACGCCATCCGGAAACGCGAAATGCGCGTCAGCGTGCGCAGCTCTTTTTCAATCAATGCCGCCAGCGGATCGGGCAGAAATCGCGACGGCAGCCGGAAAAGGCGCTCCGAAAGACGATCCGGCGCACCCTTTTTCTCCTTGCGCGCCGATACCGGCCCATCGAACGCCAGCATCTTCCCGAACTGTCTGCGGCTGAAGAGGAACGCCACGCAGATCCACGCCGCGCCCGTCAGCACGCCCGCGAGCGCATTTTCGCGCAGCATCAAACGCGCCATCGCGCCCCAGGGCCAAAATACCTGCGATGGAACCAGCCGCAGCACCTCCGGAGCCCGGGTATTGGTGAGCAGAAACAACTGCGGCGACACCATCACCAGCACCACGATGAGGAAGAAGACTTCCTTGAACCGCGTGCGCACAAAGAATCGCTCCATCCAGCTCTTCACGCCGGCCGAGAACAGAACGTTCATCACGGCGAACGCCACCGAGCCACCGATCACGTATGGCGCGGCGGCCCAGCCATACAGCGGATTCCGCAACAGCCCGATCACGATGCCGCCCAACACCAGCACGATGTCGAAGCTCGTCATCGCGCGCAGCAGCACTTCCACCAGAAAAAGATCCCGCCGCGGAACCGGATACGCCATCAGTTTCCGCAGATCGATGGACGCTCCGAAGCTGGCCGTAATCACCGGCCCAATCTGCCAGTAGCCGGTGATCAGCAACAAGGCGCCGGAGAGCGCTTGCACAAAACGGCCCGCAATATCGGGACTCGAAAACAGAAACATCATCGAGAGGCCAAAGAGCCCGAAGATCCCGTAAAAAAACAGCGTGGTGAAAACAGAAAATACGGCGCTCCCGCGAAGGGCCCGCCCCCGCCGCGGCCGCATGCTCAGCAATTGTGCGTAGAGGATGGCCCGCAGCATCGCGTTACCCCAGCCAGTCGAGCTTGCCGTATTCGCGGTCAGCGCCCACCGTGCGAACGAAAACGTCTTCCAGCGTCTCCGATCCGCTGCGCAGTTCCGCCATGCTGCCTTCCGCCACGATCTTGCCGTCGTTGATGATTGCGGCGTGATCGCACAGCCGCTCCACCACTTCAAGCACGTGCGACGTCAGAAAAATCGTCGCGCCATGCTTCACCTGATCGAGCAGAATGTCTTTCATCAGACGAGCGCCCACAGCATCCACGCCTTCGAACGGTTCGTCCATCAGAAACAGTTCCGGCCGATGAATCAGCGACGCCGCCATCGCCACACGCTTCCGCATCCCCTTCGAATATTCGCCGATGATCTTCCGCCCTTCACCCGAGAGTTCGAACAGCTCCAGTAACTCCACAGCGCGCTGTCTCGCGAGCGGACGTTGCAGCGAATACATCCGCCCCACGAATTCCAGAAACTCCAGACCCGTCAGCCGGTCGAACAGCAGCGAATCGTCCGGCACGAGCCCGATCCGCTGCTTGATCGCGGTCTCCTCCGCCGGCATCGGCAATCCGAGCAGCTCAATCGTGCCCGAAGTCGGAGGAATCAACCCCGTCAGCATCCGGATCGTTGTCGACTTCCCCGCCCCATTCGGACCCAGGAAACCGAAGAACGAACCGCGCGGCACATGCAGGGAAAGCCCATCCACCGCGGCTTTCCCTCCGTACACCTTGCGCAGATTGCTGACCGCGATCGCGGGCGTCATCTCATTCATTGTCGAGAGCGGCTCGAGTACTTCTTCCACACCGCATCGTCAGTCAGCATTTTGATAAAGAGCCCGCCGACCACCGACCGCGCCTGAAAGCCCTGTTGCTTGCCGGTCACCGTGTCATACCAGTCCGTCAGCGGAACGCGCGTCGGCGTTTCGTTCGCCCAGTCATACGCGGGCGCTACGATCTCCTCGAAATCGGACTGCTTGTCCGCCAGCGTCGCCGTCCACACCAGCCAGTCCAGCTTTGTATAGTCCTTGCGATTATCGAGCGGCAGCCCGTACTTGTTCTCCTTCTTTTCGTAGAAGACGATCTCCTTCTTCTCCACGTCCGCCGGGAAAAGATGAAATCCCAGAATCCGGTCCCACACCAGGTTGTACTTCTGGCTCCACGTGCCCGGTTTATCGAACGCCAGCTTGTAGTGATCGCCATCCGCCGCCATATCGACCCACTTCTTCGCGAAGTCCTGCGCGGTCTTCCGGTAAAGATCGGCCTCGGATTTATGCCCCGTCATATCGGCCAGCATTCCGTACGAAGCCAGCGCCAGAATCGCCTTGATCGAGAGATTCGCATTGTGCGCCAGATGCCCCGCGAAATCGTCCGTCGAAAGCTGATTCTCGGGATCGAGTCCTTTGTCTTTCAGATACTCCGCCCACTTCGTCAGCAGCGGCCAGTATTTTTCCGCGAATGACGCGTTGCCTTCCACTTTGGCCAGCGCGGCCGTCATGATCAGCATGTTGCCGCTCTCTTCCACCGGCATCTGATTCTCTTCCGTGCGTTCGCCGCCGCCATACACCTGGCCGTTCGCCTGCGGATACGTCCCCAGATCGTGCGGCGCAAATGGGAACTTCCAGCGGCCCATCGCCGCGTATTCCATCACCGGCAGCAACTGCGCCCGCAGCAGCGCCGGGCTGAACAGCATCGTGAACGGCGAGCTCGGATAAATCACGTCCACCGTCGCAATGCAGCCGTTGCTGAAATTTTCTTTCGGGAAAAACATCGCCGCGCCGTCGGAATCCGCTACCAGCTTGTGCGCCGCCAGCATCTGCCGATAGGCCAGCACCGCAAGCTGCGCGTACTTTTCGCCGCCCACCTTCCGCATGTCGCCCATCAGTTCCTTGTCGAAGGCCTCGCTGCGTGACGCCAGCGAATCGTGGTCCCTGCGCGCCTCGCGCAGCAAATCGCTCACCTCCGCGCCATTGCGGCGCCACCACGGCTGTTCCTGCCTCCGGAAATACTCGATCGAATACTGATCGTCATACGCGATCTCGAGCGATCGCGTCACCGCCTGCCGCGTCACGTTCCCCAGATCCACGGCGAACGCCAGCGCCATCGCCGGAGTTCTGCGCACCGGCTGTTCCACTGGTTCGTTCAGATCGTCGGAATCGGGCAGCTTCCCTGTGCTGTTAAACGCGCTCCGCGCCGCCTGATGCGACATCGCCGCCTCCGTCACACCCTCCGGCTTGTCCGCCTGCAAATACAGATAGCCCCAATCGATTCGCAGATCGTCGCCGCGCTTGGCCAGCACCGGCTGCTCGCGCGATCCCATCCGCAGCACCGGCTGGCCATCGAGCTGAAACCGCCCCCAGGTCACCGGCTCATCCGCGGTATTCACCGTCAGGTCCGCCCCCGCATCGAAATAAATCTGCACCTGATGCGGCGAGCCGTCGGAAGACGAAACCTTCCAGTCGATATAGGTCACCGGCCGCGAGAGCACATCCAGATCGTCCGTCAGCGCCGGCGTCAGAAACGTCAGCTCCAGACCAATCCCGCCGCCGTCGAAAGTGTAGATCGTCCGCGTCGGAAGCACTTGCACGCTTTTCTGGGTGAGCGGCTGCGTCCCGTTGTCGCGCCCCATCACCTGCCATACCTTGCCGTCCACCCGGATAGCCGCCGTCAGCGTATTCGGCTTCCCCGTCCAGTGCTTCGTGTTGTCGCCATTCAGGTGGTCCGCCATGGACCAGATGCTGAAGTACGGGTCGTGGACCACCAGCGGCACTGCAGGGGGCCGCATCTGCGTCTGCGCCATTCCCGTGGCCGCAAAAACGGTCAGAATCGTCAAAAGTCTCATCGGTGCCGCTATTATCCCTCAAAAGTCCTTAGACTACGTCAGTAGTCAATAAAGCGCTGGTTTGTAAATTTATGTATGTAAATATTTGTAGACTTTCACCCGAAAACCGCGCATAATCGAGCCAGCAGAGCTTTGTAAAGGGCATTTACAATTGCGCTTCGGGGTCTTATTCACGGTTTTGGCGGCAATGGCCTGGGCTCAGGTACATCCGCAGGTTGATCCAGAAGCCGAAGCGCTCTTCCGCCGCGCCTCCACCGCTCTCCAGCAGCTTCCCGCATATGAAATAGACGTCGAGACCACCGGGGTCGGCTTCCACGTCCTGGCCACCGTCGCGGTTCGCCAGCCCGACCGCCTCCTCATCTCCGGTAGCACCCCCGCCACGGGCCAAATGACTGTCTTTTCGGACGGCCGGACCAGCCTCTTCTGGCAGGAAGCCAGCAACCTTTACGCCCGCATCGACGCCGCCATCCCCGCCGCGATGCTCCTCCACCTCACTGATCTCACTCCCGAGGCCGAGCCCACGGCGCAGAACCTGACTTCCGCCAAAATTCTGCGTGACGACACCATCTATATCGATGGCGAGCGCTTCGATTGCAAAGTGATCCAGATTGTGACCGCCGCCGGCGCCAGTCAGCGCACTCTCTGGGTCGATACGAAAACCGGCGTCGCGCTCCGCCAGCAGACCTTCGTCACGCCGCCGGGGCAAAAGACCGGGATCGCGGCCGCCATCGACGTTACGCGCTTCCATCACGGCGCCCGCGCGGCCGATGCCGGGGATTTCTCCTTCATCGTTCCCGCCGACGCGACCGAAGTCGATTGGCGCCAGATGGACCTCGAGGTCACTCACCGGGGCCTGATCGGTCAGCCGCCCCCGCCGCTGCGCCTCACGACGGTGGACGGCCATCCGGTCGACCTCGCGAAATTGCGCGGCAAGCCCGTCCTGCTGCATTTCGAGGCTCCATGGTGCAAGCCCTGCGAAGAAGCCGCGCCCGCGCTCGAAAATGTCGCCAAAACCATGGGGAACGATGTCCGCATCCTCAGAATCAATGACGCCAACGCCGAGGCGCTTGGCATCAAGGCCTGGCCCGCCAACATGCTGATCGGCCGCGAAGGAAAAATCCTGACCTTCGATGCAGGCCGCGCCTCCGAAGCTGCGCTTCTCGCCCTGCTTCGCAATGCCGCTTCACCCGACCCCGCGCAACCGCCGCGCACCTGGGGCGCGACAGAAAAACATCGCGGCGAAGTCACGCCACCGGAACTGGTCTACAAGGTCGACCCGGGCTACACGCTCGACGCCCAGAAGGCAAAGGTTTCAGGCACCGTGATGCTGGCGATTCTCATCGGCATAGACGGCCACGTCAGCGATATCCATGTTCTGGAGAAACTGGAGCCCGGCCTCGACGCCCGCGCCATCACCGCCGTCGCCAAATGGCGCTTCAAACCGGCCATGCATGGCGACACCCCCGTCGCCTTCCGCGCCCGGGCCGGCGTCAGCTTCATGGAACGCTGAATCAGAGATTCCGCTTCAAAAACGAAATAATGTGATACCCGGTCAAAAACTTGAACGGCGTTTCACCCAGCGTGTAATGCCCGCACGGCATCACGATGACCTTGTGCCTCGTCCCGCTCTTCGCAATCCGCCCGATAATATCCCGCGAAAACTCCGGCGGAAACGTCGTATCGTAGGTCGCATACAAAAACGACGACCGCTTATCCATCTCCGCGAACCGGCTCACATAATGCAGCGGACTCAGACAATCCCACACCGCCCGCAGCCGCTCCACATCGATCTGATCCTCAATCCCCTGCCGGATATGCTTCGTCGAAAGTCCCTGCCACACCACATCGGCGAAATTCGTGGAACAGTGGTTATACACGTTCACGCGAATCCGCTGATCGTGCGCGCTGGCCAGAAATCCGTAACAGGACCCCAGGCTCGTCCCCACAATCCCCAGATCCTCGTACCCCTGCTGCTGCAGCCAGTCGTAACAACACCGGATATCGAGCACCGCCTGCCGGGTTGCGTCAATCGTCCGCGCCACATTGGCCGAAACCGCGTAGTCGGCGCGCGTCAACTCCGCCGGCATCCGCCGGTCGTGATACGGCAAACTCAGCCGCAGCGCCGAAATCCCGAACTTCGCGATTCCCTCGCAGAGCGCCACATGCTGCGCCGCATGCGAATTCCAGTGCGGCAGCACCACAACCGCCTTCTTGCCGCGCTTCCATCGCCCGTGCCCCGGAAAATACCGCGCTTCCACGGTATTGTTCTCCTCATAGGGCGTCTCCACGGGCGACGTGAATCGCACCGTATCGCCTTCCAGCCGGAAATCGCGCGGCGTCTCATGCGCGTAAAACTCCGCGCTCCGGGCGATCGCCATCCGGTTGAACGCGCGCAGCTTCTCCTCGGTATCCGCGCCCTCAGCGCGGAACGGCCACTTCGCCATCCACTCCGCGCCCCAGTCGAACGGACGAACCACGCGGTCGGTCGATCTCGTGGCGAGGTAATACTCCCACGAATCCATCCGCTTCGCGTACCACTGCTTAACCAATTCCATGAGGGGTGAAATTCCAGGTTAGCAGAGCACCCTTGGCCGGACGCCGCCGCTTTGTTACGATTCGGTTCTGGGCTCTTTGTCGCACCTTAACCGCGGCCTGCCGTCGCGGCGGGCCTTCCTCGCCGCCAGTTCCGCCGCGGCCGTTTCCGGCTTTTCCGCCTGTACTCACCAGCGCGCCAAACGCTACCGGGCCTGGCTTTTCATGGCCAGCGCCGCCGAAAAGGCCATCGATATCGCCGACCTGGCGGAATTCAAACACTCCGGCTCCATCCCGCTCACGGGCGTGCCCAATCAGGTCCTGAGTGCGCGCGGCAAACTCTACGTCATCTGCTCTGCCGAGCGGACCGTCGTCCGCATCGATCCGATGGACAGGAAAATCACCGGCCGTATCGCGGCGAACGGCGTGATCGCCGGCGCGACTCTCACATCGGACGGAAAGTTTCTCGCCCTTGCGCTCAGCCAGCCTTCCGCTGTTGTACTGATCGATACCGTAAACGACGCCGTCGTGCGCCGCGTCAACCTGCCACATCCGGCCAGGACGATCGCCGGCGCCGCCACACAGGTAACCGCGCTGCTCGATTCAGGCGACCTGGCCCGCATCAGCGTCCCGGCAGGCGCGCTGCTCGGCGTCAACTCCTCCGGCAGCGGCTCTTCCACCGCGCTCGACTATCGCAAAGACGGGCAAACGCTCTTCGTCGCCTCGCCCGAAACCCGCCAGATCGTCTCCTTCGACGCCGCGACGGGAGCCTTGCTCGCGAGACTCCCCGTCCCCATCCGCCCCGCGCGCTTCTGCCAGTCCGGCGATGGCGGACAGGTTTTCGTCACCGGCGCCGATCTCGACGCCCGGCTCGTGATCTTCAGCCCTTACCAGAATCAAATCGACGAAACGTTCTACGCCGGCCATTCGCTCTTCGGCATGGCCGTCGCGCCGCTGCGCAGTCTTCTCTTCCTCAGCAATCCCGACGCAGGCGACGTCAGCATCATCGATATCGGAACCCGCAAGCTCGCGGCCTTCGTCCGCATGGGCGGCAAGCCCCGCGAGATCCTGGTCGCCGCTTCGCCCGATGGCAAAACGCCCGAAGAGTACGCCTTTGTCGTCGACGGCGAAACCGGCGACGTCTCGGTCATCCACATCCCGGTCGTCCTGCACAAAAGCGGCGACGCCTTCATCGCCGAACCGCCCAAGCCCGTCTTCGCCGTCATCCGCAGCGGCGCCAGTCCCCAGTCGGCGGTAATCGTCCCCTATCCTGCCTGACGCTCAGTTACCCGTGGGCTGGTCTTCCACGTGATCGATCACCACCACCGGCATCGGATGCTTCCGTTGCTCCAGCTTCACGCCCAGTTTTTCCACCGCCTCAAACAGCGAAATCGCGCCATTCGGATCCGCTCCCTCGCCGCCCGCTTTCAATGCGCGCATCGGAGAAAAATTCAGCGGAAAATCGTAAGCCCCATCGAGCCCCGTCATATCCACCACTGCATGATCGATGTAGCCGCCGCCAATCTGCGGCAGTTTCTCCGCCAACTGGGCCATCGTCATGTTCTGACAAATGAAAGTGCGCGAAACCGATGAAGCTACCTTCGCCGCATTCGCCGCCGTATTCCTGCACGAGGTCCGATTCGACGCATCCGCCGCGCTCATCCTCGGCTTGACGGCAATCAGCGCATAAATCGTCACCGGACGATCTTCCATGTGGACCTTCAGGTGAAAACGGTCTTCGAGCAGCGTCCTCACCATATGCGAGAGCGAGTCCACATCGAAGCCATTCCGCTCATTGCTCACCACACCCGGCGCCTTGGCGACGATATCGAAGCGGTTCATCTCCATCGATTTCGGCCCCGCGATGTCATCGTCATAATCCGTCTGCCACGCAAATGAAATCAGATCCTTCAGGGTGATGCCATGCCCATCCAGCCGGCCGCCAGGCTTGATGCTGAAGCCCGCCTCCGTGCTGCCCGGCGCGCTCGGACGAATTTCCGCCACCTCAAAACTCTCGCGAATTGGCGGCAGGCTCTCCGTCACGCCGGCCGCATTCGGCGTCGGCTTCTCATTGACCTTGTCCACCACCACAACCGGCTGCGGGACGTCCTTCCGTTCGAGTTTCAGCCCCAGCTTCTCAATCGCGCCAAACAGCGACATCTCCTGACCACCAGCCGCGGCTACCTGCGCACGGCCAACCCATTTCATACTGAAGTCCCATCCGCCCTTCAGACCTGTCTGATCCACAATCGGAGTACCCTGGATGTAACCCGGCGCCATCTGGCGCAGCATTTGCGAGAACGCCTGCATCTCGACATTCCGGCAATTGTACACAACGAACCCAATTCCCTGCTCTGTTTTTTCCTGTTGCTCGGATGGACGGCAGCCGT
The DNA here is from genome assembly GCA_964636715.1 of uncultured Solibacteraceae bacterium. Lineage (GTDB taxonomy): Bacteria > Acidobacteriota > Terriglobia > Bryobacterales > Bryobacteraceae > BOG-234. The sequence goes on from CAZWTH010000381.1 coordinate 27,397, forward strand.
CCGCAGCATCGGGATCCGCCGCTTCCTTCAGTTGCCCGCTCTTGCGCACGAATGTCAGCGCATATCCGTTTAGAGGTTTCGTATCTGGATGAACCACAAGCCCGAAACGTTCGATCAGCAGCGCCTGCAGCATCGCAGCCGCATCCGCCTGCGTCGTCTTCGGCGGGACCTTCGCAATCACATCGAACCGGTCATAATCGAGCCACGCTGGCCCACCCGCCACGTTATTCGCATTCACGCCCCATGCGGTGTGGATCAGATCCACCATCGTGGCCATCCGTATCTGATAGCGATCGCCGCGCACAAAGCCGCCCTCCATCGACGGGCTCATCACGCGGGGACTGACATGGACGTCCGCCAGTTCAAACCCAGGCTTCGGCTGCGCGAACACCAACCCCGCGCCAAGCGCCGCCAAAACAAAACCGCGAATCATACGCTCTCCCTTCACTCGCACCGCAGTGCTTCACAACAATCGCCGCCCGTCGCCTTCCGCGCCGGAATAAAAGCCGCCAAAGCAGCCAGCGCCAGAATCAAGGCCCCCAGCGCCGCAAAATACGAATTGTCGAAATGCCAATCCACAGAGGTCGAACCGTCCACCGCAGTGTGCGGAAGAGTCGCCATCAGTAAGGTGATAATGCCGTTGTTGATCAGCACGCCCGCCACGATTCCGAAGAACGACAACGTTAACCCCTGCCACATCGTTAAACGCAGCAACGAGCCGCGCCGCGCCCCAATCGCCATCCGAACGCCAAGCTCTCGCGTTCGCCCGCCGACGTCATAGGACACCATTCCATAGAGTCCAATCAGCGCCAGCGCGATTCCGGTCGTTCCCATCAGAATCAGCACCAACCCGGCCACCCCGATACCCTTGCTGAACCACTTCAGTTGCTCGCCCCATGGATGCGCTTCCGGAACAGCCTGGCGCGCATCCAGCTCATGTACCGCATTTCGCGCCGCGGAAATCAAAGCGCCAGTGTCTGCCCGCGAGCGCACGAGCAGCATCATTGGCGGCCATACCGCCGACTGCTCCACCGGCAGAAAAATCAACTGCGGCGGCGGGATCGTGATCTGCCCGTTGTAATTGCGAATCCTCGCCACTCCCACCACTTCGATCCACGGCTCTTTCTCCCCACCAGGGCGAATTCTCTTTCCCAGCGGATCTGCCTCCGGCCAGATGGCCTTCGCCAGATTCTCATTCACTACCGCACAGCGCGTGGCGCCGAATCCATCTGTGCTGCGAAAGCCGCGGCCTCGCAGAATCGTAATGCCCTGCGCCTCAAAAAAACCCTGGTCCACGCGCGCGGCATAGACCGATGATTCCGCGACGCCCGCCTGCTCCCGCCGGATCGTCAGCGGCTCGGAACGCGAGGAAAACGTGATCGTTGCGGCCCCGGCCCGCTCGCGAATTCGTTCTTCCAGCGTTTCATAAAAATGCTTCGCGTGATCTGCGCGAAACCGCTTTACAAGAGGATCGAACGTGATCGCCGTGATGTGGCTCGTATCGAAGCCCGCATCATCGATCCCTTTCCTCGCGTCCACGATCCACCCGAAGATCGTCCCGGTTGCCGTCAGCAC
>CAZWTH010000382.1:0-15817 GCA_964636715.1 uncultured Solibacteraceae bacterium
CTGTGTGGGTTCACCTGATCGTCGGGCGCGTACCGGTAAGTGGAAGGCAGGTTGCCGTTCGGAAGACCGAGTACGTTTTGTACGAATGAACGCTGGCTCTCCGGAACCAGAATCGTACCCGTCGCGAGGTCGAAGTTGGTCCCGCGGTCAGTCGCGAACGTAAACGCGGGGAAATATTCGTAGCGGAGTCCAAGGCTCAGGCTGAGTCTCGGGGTAAGGCGCCAGTCATCCTGAATGAAGGCCGAGAGGCGCTGGGTACGGAGGCGGTTCTTGTCGTAATAGTTGTAGGTCGTAATCTGATTGGCCAGACCGAGCAGGAACTCCGGAGTTCCGGTCATATTCGAAGGGCGCGTCGCAGTGGGTGAAGAAACCACCGCGAAGCCGTCAACCGAAAACTTAAATCCGCCCGCCGCTCCGCCGCCGCCGACGTCACTGCGGTGATGGAAGTATTCCACGCCGGCTTTGATGGCGTGATTGCCATGATGCCAGCTCACGTTGTCCATGAACTGCAGCGAATTTTGCCAGACAATATACGGATTCGGCAGCGTGCGCAGCGCGCGCACCGCTTTCGTCGAGCTGATGTTCCGGATGGAGAACGCCGGAAAACCCGGATTCGGAATGCCGCCGGGGATATCGGAAAGGCCGGGCAGGATCTCATTGTTGAATGGCGCATTGCCGTCGTTTACATAGTTCCAGCCGGCGCGCGCTTCGTTCACCAGGTTGGGCGTGAAGATGTGAGTGTAGGTCCAGCCCGCGTTGGTACCGTTCAGCGTACCTTTCGCGCCGATCGCGCTTTGAGAAATCCAGCCGCTGCGATCCAGATTATAGAGCTGCTTCTGGAAACGCATGCTCATGGTGTCCCTGCTGCTCAGGACTTCGTCTCCTTTAAACGTGTAGGTATTTCGGCTGTCCTGATTGACATCATGAGCAATGTAGTTGGTGAGGATGGCCGGTTTCGGATCCTTGTAGTTTGGATCGGGAAAAATAGAGAGCAGGGTCTGCAGGCCGGAGTTGATGCGCGACTGGGGAATGACATTGCCCGAGAACGGCTGGCGATTCCCCTTCGCGTCCTGGGTCGCGGGATCGTAAACCGTCCAGCCACTCTGGCTGAAATCGCCCTTCTTTTCGAGGGCAGTCGGCGTCGTGTCGGATTCCAGAACCGTGGAAGGCTTGCGCAGCCCTTCGTAATCGGCAAAAAGGAAAATTCTGTTCTTCACGATCGGGCCGCTGACGCCACCACCGAAGAGATTCTGGCGCAGGGGCTGTTTCGCCGGATTCGTGCCGGTGAAGTCATAAGGGCGTGCGTTGAACTTATCGTTCTGAATGTAGTCGTATCCGAAGCCATGGATCTGGTTGGTCCCGCTCTTCATCGCGATGTTCACAACCGAGCCGCCGGCGCGGCCAAACTCGGCGGAGTAAGCGTTCGACTGAACCGACACTTCACGAATCGCATCGATGGGCGGCACAGCGTTCAAACCGCCGGTCAGTTCCAGATTGTTCGAGACGCCATCGAGAATGAAATTGTTCTGCCCCGAATCGAGGCCGTTCACGTTGAGCGAGGCGCCGCCGGAAAAGTCGCCGATGCGGTCGTTATTGCCCTGCCACTGCATGTAGACGCCAGGAGTCAGCACAGCCATGCCGAGGAAATGCCGGCTCTGCGAGGGCAGCGCTTGCAACTGCTCCTGCGTGATCAGAGTGGAAACTTCAGGAGAATCTGTCTTCAGCTGCGCCGCGGCGCCGGTGACTTCGATTGTCTGGCTGGTTTCGCCAACCTGAAGCTGCAGATCGGCCCGAACGCGCGCCTTGAGGTTCATCTCAAGGGGCGGAATGGCGGCTTTCCTGAATCCGGTTTTTTCGGCGGACACCGTGTAGTGGCCGATGGGAAGATTCGGCACGAGGTATTCGCCATCGCCGTTGGTCTGCGTGGTTCGCGCGAAATTGGTGTCGAGATTGGTGACGGTGATCTTCGCATCCGGCACAACCGCGGTGGAACTATCCGTGACAGTGCCCAGAATGCTTCCTTCGGTTGCTTGTCCAAACAGGAAGCTCGCGGGTAATAGAGCGAGCACCAGCAAAGCGCGCCAAGCGAAAGATCGCGACGGGTCCAGATACACTAGCCGACTTCGGGTTGGTAACTTCATACCGATGAGTACTTCTCCTTGATTTTGGTTGTGGCAATGCGCACGCGCAGCGAGGGGACCACGCGCTGTTACAGGCTTAAGATGGCCCGGGAAAAACCCTTACGCGTGCCAGATTGACATTCGGGAGTTACGGCGTCGCCACGGAACGATGAATATTTGCTGAAAAAAAATTCAGGAAAGCCGGATCAGGACAGCAGCCAGCCAAGCGGATCGCCGAAATCCTGGGGCCATTCGTGGCCGCCGGTGAACTCGAAAGCATGGACATTCACGCCGCTTTCTCGCAGGCGCGATTCATCCTTGCCGAACTGTTCGCTGGAGTAGAGCGCATCGCCGCTTCCCCGCCCAAGCACAATGCGGGGAATCTTTGTGAGCGCATCGGGCGCAAGCTCGGGCGGCACATCGCCGCCCGCGGCAATCAGGCCGGCGACGCGGCCCTCGAAGTAAGCGGCCGCGCGGAACGCCATCGCAACCCCCTGCGAAAACCCCGCCAACACTGCTACCTCCGCCGTCCCCCACTCGGCGGCGACCGCGTCGAGACAGGATTTTACGTACGCGATATTGTCCGCAATCGCCTCCGCGCGATTTTGCTTCGTCATCCAGCTCGCGACCACTTCATTCGTGCGCCGGTTGTAAAAGCTGTGAAGACCCTGGACCGAAAGGATCAGACAACGTTCGCTGCCGGGCAGACCGCGCAGGCGCGCGAGCTGCATCTCCGCATCTTCCGCATAACCGTGGAATCCGGCGAGAATCGGCGCCGGGCCGGATATCGCAGGCGGAATGACCAGGTAACGTCCATGCGTCGCGGCCGCAATGCTGCGTTCAATCGGCATGTGGATCAGGCGCTCCGGCGGTTTCCAAGGAAGAACACCACGGGCGTCACCAGCAGTGAGAGAACCATGGAAGCGAGGATACCGCCGATCACCGCGATCGCGAGAGGCTGCAGCATCTGCGACCCCTGTCCGATTCCAAGCGAAAGCGGAATCATACCGGCGACTGTCGCCATCGCGGTCATCAGAATCGGCCGCAGACGCCGGGCGCCCGCTTCCGTCATCGCCTGGCGCAATGGCATGCCTTCCGACCGGAATCGCTCCTCCGCATCGAGCAGCAGAATGCCGTTTTTCGCCACAATACCCACGACCATGATCAACCCCATGAATGAGGAAATGTTGAACGTCGTCTTCGTCACCAGCAGCGCAAAGAAAACGCCGGAGGTCGAAAGCAGAGCCGAAGCCAGAATGGCGGTCGGCGCGGCGAACGCGCGGAACTCGAACAGCAGCACCGTAAACACCAGAATCACAGCCAGCGCGAGCACCACGAGAAGATCATGGAACGATTTCTGCTGCTCGGCGTAAACGCCGCCATAAGTGATACCGATCTCCGGCGGAACGTTCAGTTCTTTCACCGCCTTTTGAACCAGCTGCATTCCCTCGCCAAGGCTCGTGCCATCAAATCGGCCGGTGACCGCGATGTAGCGGAGCAGATTTTCACGCCAGATTTCCGTTTGTCCGGCTTCATCCGAGAACTCCGCCACCGATCCCAGCGTTGCCGTCTTTCCGGTTGAGCTCACGATGATCGTGTTGCGGATCCGGTCCAGATTCGTCCGTACGTTTTCCGGCAATCGCACGCGAATCGTATACGACCGGTCGTTCACGACCGCCGGCAGATTCGCAGGTTCCCCCTGCAGAATTGCGCTCGCATCCAGCTCGACCTCGCGCGGCGTAAATCCCGCTCGCGCCGCTATCGCGGGATCCACCTTCATGATGATCGCCGGGCCGCTGATCGTATTTTCGATGCCGTCCTTCACGTCGGCCACCAGCGGAATTTTCTTGATGCGATCGGAGATTTTCGGGCCCCACGTTTCGAGCAGCTTCGGATCGGGGGAAAACAGCTTGATCTCAATGGGCTCGGGCGAACTGGTCAAATCGCCGATCTGATCCTGCAGCACCTGCGCAAACTCAATATCGAGCTGGGGATAGGCCTTGCTCACTTTCCCGCGAACGTCGTCAATCACTTCATCGATGCCGCGGTCGCGGTCGGTCTTCAGCTTCACCAGGAAATCGCCGGTGTTTGCCTCCGTTACAGCCGCCAGCCCAAGCTGCAGACCGGTACGCCGCGAAGTGCTTTCCACTTCCGGCGTGGCGGCCAGAATCTTTTCTACGCCGAGCAACACCTCGTTTGTGTCCTGCAGAGAAGAGCCGGCGGGCATCAGGTAGTCCAGCACAAATCCGCCTTCATCCATCTCCGGAAGCAGATCGCTGCCCAGTCTTGTGTAGCAGAACCAGGAAACCACGACCAGCGCCGCGGAACCAAGCAACAGCACTGGCCACTTATCGAGCGCAAACTGCAGAACGTTTACGTAGAACCGCGTCACCCTGCCCATCAAGCCGGTTGTTGCGACATGTTCGTGCGTGATCGTCTTTCTCTCGGGCGCGGGTGATGGCTCGCCCGGCGCCTCGCCGGACGGAAGCGTCTGAGGCCCGGCTGACTGTGCGTCCGTTTTACGCCGGCGCAGCAGAAAGTGACTGAGTGTTGGCGTCCACGTGAGCGCCAGCGCGAGCGATGTCAGCAGGGCCGTGGCCACAGTCACGGCGAGCGCGCGAAAGAAAGTACCTTCCACGCCGGCCATCGTCACAAGGGGGATGAACACCACAATCGGCGTGATCGTGGACCCGATCAGCGGTACTCGAATCTCCTTCAGCGCTCGCCGGATCGCCTCGCCGCGCGATTCCCCCTGGTCCCGGTGCAGCACGATATTTTCAACCACCACAATCGCGTCGTCGATGACGAGCCCAACCGCCGCCGCCAGACCGCCGAGCGTCATCAGATCAAAGCTCTCGCCGAGAGCGCGCAGCACGATCAGGGTAATCGCTATGGTCGCCGGAATCACCAGCCCGGCCACAATCGAACTGCCCCAGTCGCGCAGGAAAATGACGAGGATGATCGCCGCCAGCACCAGTCCGATAACGATCGCGTCGCGCACGCTCGCAATCGATGCCCGCACCAGCAGTGACTGATCGTAGTAGGTATTCAGCTTTACGTTGGGCGGCAGGTTTTTGCGGATGCCCGCGAGCTCGCGGTTTACGGCGTCCGTCACCTCCACCGTGTTGCTGTCCGGCTGGCGGAAGATATTAAGCAGAACTGCAGGCTTGCCGTTCGCGGTGACGATCGTGTAGACGGGCATCACGGAATTCCGCACGGTGGCCACGTCGCCGATGCGCACCGGCAACCCGGCCGGCGTCGTCTTGACTACGATGTCCCCCACATCCGCCGGCGTCTTCGCCTGCCCGGTCACCAGCGCGAGCGACAACTGGTGGTTGTTCTCCATCAGGCCCGGCGAATCGATCATGTTGCTCTGCGTGATGGAATCGAGAATGTTCGGAATCGTGATCTGGGTCTGCTGCAGCTTTGCCGGATCGGGCTCCACCACAAATTCCGGAACCTGCCCGCCCTGCAGAACCACCATCGAGACGCCGGGCACTCGATTGAGGCGCGGCTTGATGTTGTAGGTCGCGAGTTCCCAGAGACTCGTTTGCGGAACGGAATCGGAGGTGAGGCTGTAGCCGAGAATCGGGCTCACCGTCGCGAATGTCATGCGGTTCGCCGTGATTTTGGCCGTTGCGGGAAGATCCGGCTGCACTCGCGAAATCGCGGCGTTGACGTATTGCAGCGTCTGGAACATGTCCACGTTCCAGTTGAAGAAGAGACTGATGTCAACCGAGCCGCGACTCGTGATCGAGCGAACCGTTTCCAGGCCCGGCACGGTGTTCATCGCCTCTTCGATCGGACGCGTCACCATCACCTGCATCTGATCGATCGGCGCTACGCCATTGTCCACGCCGACAATGATTTTCGGGAAATTCGTCGCCGGAAATACCGCCACCGGGATCGTGAAACTCAGATAAATGCCCATCCCGATGAGCGTGATGATGATGAACAGAATGGGGCGCGCGAGCCGGGCGGTCCAGTGCGGAGCCGCTTCATTTGGCGTCATCGTCATCATCCTCGGCCGGCGCTTCTTTGATCACTACCTTCGAGCCATCGTCCAGTCCGAGCCCGCCGGAGGTGACGACCTTGTCGCCTTCATTTACACCGCTGATAATCTGAACGTTGATTCCCTGCCGCACTCCCACCGAAACCTTGTGTTGATGCGCAACGTTATCCGGCGTCACCACGATCACCATCTGACCGCCCTCGTCAGAGTTGAGCAGAGCTGTCGATGACACCAGCGTTGCGTCCTGTAGTGTCTCCGCTTTGATCGAAACCCGAACCGTAGCCCCAGGCTTCAGCTTCTCTCCCGGATTCGGCGCCTGTACCCAGACCTCAACCGTGGTCGTGTTCGGATCGACCGCCGGACTGACCACCGTCACCTTCCCGGCGATATCGCCTTCCGGCCCGGTGATTGTCGCGGGCCGCCCCACCTGAATGGCGGACGCTTCCTTCACCGGAATATTCGCGCGCGCCACCAGGCTCGAGATATCGACGATCGAAACCAGCGGCGCGCCGTTCTGCGGCATCTCGCCGGGATAGACAGGCCGGTCGGAAACCACGCCTGCGATCGGGCTGGTGACTCTGCCATAGCCCACCTGCACTTCGGAGTTCTCGTAATGCGCTTTCGCCGCGTTCACCTGCGCCTGCGCGGCGTTCACCTGCTCGCGCTGGCCCACGCTGTTGAGCGTCTCCAGATGCTGCTTTGCCGTGTTGTACGCGCTCTGCGCCTGCGCCAGAACCACTCTCTGATCGTCCACCTGGCGCTGCGCGATCGCGCCTTCCTTCAGCAGCGCGACGCGGCTGTCATAAACCTTCTGCGCCGCGTCCAGCGTTTCCTTTGACGCCTGGAGATCGCTCTGGGCTTTGTTCCGGTCTTCGATGACGGTGGCGCCCGTGACTGTCTGCAAAGCGGCCTGCGATTGTTCGTAGAGGCTCTTGCTCTCGTTCGCGGTGGCCGCGAGATCGGCCGTTTCGAGTTCCAGAAGAACCTGCCCGGCTTTCACGTGATCGCCGCGATTCACCAGCACCCGCTTCACCGGCGCGCTGATCTTCGCCGTCACATTCGCCTGGTTGACGGGATAAAGAATTCCATCCGCCGTAATGATGTGGTCGATCGGTCCCTTGCGGACCGCTTCGACCTGTACAGGCGTCGGCGCCTCCGTATCGGCGGCCGCGTCGTCCTTCTTTGCGCCGCATCCGGCCAGCAGCGCCAGGGATAGAGCGAGACTTACCGCGTGATAGTGGAATCTCATAGCGTCCCCATGAGCGCGCGCAGGGTTGCGAGCGCGATGCGATATCGCGCGAGGCCGTCATCATAGGCATCGCGCGCCTGTTTTACCGTGGTCTGTGCGTCGGATACTTCGAATGCGGTTGCTTCACCAGCCTGATAGCGAAGCAGCGTCAGGCGCAGGCTTTCGGTCGCATACGTAACGCCGTCGCGCAGCAGGCTCACCTGGCTCAGCGCTCCATCCGCCTCCGCATGCGCCGTGGCGATATTCGCCTGCAACTGACGCTGAGTCAGCGAGAGATCGAGCCGCGCCTGATCTTCCCGGAGCTGCGCCTGCTTCACTTTGCTTTTAGTGGCGCCCCAGTTCCAGACCGGAATATTGACCGACACCTGCGCCGCCGCGCCTACGTTCTGATTGTGGTCATGATCGTAAAGCCCCACCACGTTCGAGTCCAGACCATAGAAGAAATCCAGCCCGACCGTTGGCAGATAGCCATAGCGCGCCACGCTGACTTCCGCGCCGGTCTGATTCACCATTGCTTCCGCGGCCTTCACGTCGGGACTGCCCGCCGTCGCCTGATTGCGCGCTTCGCCGAGAGGCGGCACCACTTCCACCTGATCCAGATCGTCCTTCGCGGAAAAATCCGTCGAGAAGTCCGGCATAATCAGAACCGCGAGCGCGATCTTCGCCTTGTTCAGCGCGATCTCCGCTTCATTGCGCTCCACCTGCCGCGCCTGCAACTGCGTCTGCGCCTTCACCAAATCCGCATGCGCCGCTTCCCCGCCGTTTTCCAGTTGCCGCGTGATATCGACGAAATGGCTGGCCTCGGTGACACTCGTCGTCGCGTTCGTCAGTTTGCGCCCGGCGTCCAGAATTCCATAAAAATTCTGGATCACCACCGCATTGAGCCCACGCCGCGCGACCTCCACTTTCGCCCGCGCGACCGCTTCCGCCGCCGCGGCGCGCAACTGCTCGCCGTGCGCCAGGAGCGGAACGATTTCCTGATGCACCACTCCCTGCCCTCTGTATTCGTGTACCGCGTTATTACCAATGAAGACGCCCGTTGGAGTTCCGTTGCCTTCGGTGTAGAGGTATCCGGTGGCCGCATTTACCTGCGGCAGCGTAGCCGCGCGCGCCTGCACCCGATCCTGGGTAGCCTGCGCCAGCGCCAGGTTCGCCGACTGCACCTGACCGCCATACTGCCGCGCGCGCGCGAGCGCCTGCGGGAGATCGATGACCAGCGGAACGGGAGCTGGCGTCTGGCAGATCCCGCCGGTCACGAACAAAAGCAATATCATGCCTGATTTCATGGTCTTGAATCGTCTGGCACGCAATTTACCAGTTCAGCATTACTTTCTGAAGGTTGGCTGAAGACTCATCGGGGAAGCGATATCGCCCCGGCCCAGAAAAGCATCCGCCCCGGTCCAGTTTCGATATCGTATTTCCGCCTGAATTCCAGCTTTCCGCCATCGCGAATACTGTAAACCGCCAGACTGGCCGGCGTACCGTCCTTTGAGTTCTGATTCGCCACAATCAGCGTCTTGCCCGCGGCATCCAGCGTGAAGGTTCTCGGCTCATAGCCGTGCGTCTCGATGCTCTGGATCAACGTCGGCTCTCCGCTCTGGCCGTTCACCGCGAAGGCCGAAATCGAGTTCTCATTCTTCGGTCCCGCGCCACGGTTCGCGACGTAAAGAAATCGTCCCTGAGGATCGAAATGAAGAGAAGCGCTGGTCTGTCCGGCCGTATTCTTCGCCGGATCCTGCAGCGTACTCTTCACGAAAAGCGGCTGAGGCGAGAGCGTCCCATCCGCCTTGCGCGCGTAAACATGAAGCTGATTCTGGCGCTCCAGCGTGACATACGCCCACTTTCCCGAAGGATGAAAATCCAGATGCCGCACCTGATAACCGAAGCCCTTGTTCGGCGCCACCGATTCCAGATTTGACAGCACCCCGTTCTGATAGCCGAAGATCTTGATCGCCCCCGGATCTTCCGGCGTCGTCGCCGTCGGACCGTTACCGCGCGTGATCAGATCAATCGTCTTGCCCGAAGGATCGGCGCGCACCTGATGGCCGTAGATCCCGAAATCGAGCGAAGCGGGCTGCTGCACAGCCGCGCTCAGCTCGCCGGAAGGCAGGATTCGATAGACCGTCAGGCGGCTCGGATCGTTGTGCGCCGCGATGACGTGCGCGCCATCCACATCCGTCGTGATGAAAATCGGCCGTGACGGCAGCGCCACCGGATTCCCATACGGCGAAAGAGCGCCGGTCGCGGGGTCGATTTTAAATGCGCTGATCCCGTGCTTGCTCCCGTGCGGCGTGACGCCGTTGACCGGCGCGTTCGCCGCTCCGCCGTCGCTCCACGCCACATAGAGATAGCGGTGAGAAGGATGCGGCCACGCCTCCTGAATGCTCGCGGGCAGCGTAACGGCGCCGTGCTTCGTCAGCGCGCCGTTCGCGGCGTCGATGTCATACGCGGTAAGCTGATTCCCCACCGCGGCATACAGTTCGGATCTTGTCTGGCACATAAGTGGCGCGGCGAGCAGGCAAACCGCCGCAAACATTCGGATCGTCATAATTTTCGGGCGTTGCGCCGCGCCATTCGTCCCCACCTGCCCGCCGCGCGGCGCAAATAGGGCGGCGCCAGGTTCACGGCTTCCGCCGCGCGGCCATAGAACTCCCGGGCCTCCTCGCGCTTCCCCAAACCTTCCAGCGCGAGCCCGTGGTAGTAGAGTCCCTCGGCATCGAAAGGATGCCGCTCCTCATATCGCGTCAGTTCATTGAGGGCGTCCTGATACTGGCGCGCGGAAATGTAGAGCGCGCCGAGTTCGCGCAGGATCGCGCCCTGCGCGTGCTGTTCGTTCTGATTGACCACCGTCTGAAAGCTGCGGAGCGCATCCGCGCGGCGTCCCTGTTCGAGCGCGATACGTCCCAACTGGAAATGCGCATCCGTCTCACCCGGATCGATCGCGATGGAATTTTCGAACCGCCGCATCGCCTCCGTATATTGCCGGCGCTGCTGGTAAATCAAACCAAGCTGATACTGCGCCTCCGCGTCGTGCGGATTCACCGCCGCCGCTTCCAGATTGCGGCGAAAGCTCTGCCCCCGTCGCAGTCCTTCGCCCAGCCCCCGCGTCATCCCGCTGATTTCGCCGCGCAAAAAGAAGTATGCGTAGATCAGCAGAAACGGAGACGAGAGCCAGCCCGCCAGATATTCCAGAGGCCCGCGAAGCAGATAAGCGGCGGCCAGAGGCGCCCAGGAAAGCGCCACGATGCCGAACGCCGGACCGATATCCGTCCCGAACACCGTTCGCACCGCGAAAAAGATGAGCACCGCAAGCCACAAATAGGCAAGGAGAGCCGCTTTCAGAAAAACCGCCGGCGCGAACCACGCGATAGCCAGCAAAGGCAGATTGGCGGCGCTCCATGCCGCCGCCACGCACGTGAGCATTGGCGCGTAGTCCCGCTGGAACACGCTATGGAAGCCGCCGGAGACGCGGCTGATCAGCCCGCCGATGAACAGCAGCCCCGGAACATAGATAACCGCGATTCCAAACAACGGGCCATAAAACGGAAAGGGAAACACCACCGTGACGCGGCTGAGCGCGAATGAAATTGCCAATACCGCGAGGCTCGAAAGGAACAGGCTTCCCCGGTCCAGCAGATCGCTCATCGCGGCTGCGGGACGTGCGTAGAGATTGAGAATCGGCTTCAGATCTGAGGCCGGCACAGACTGAAGGATAGCAGCGAAAGAGGACTACCGGCGGGAATGTCGCGGTTTATCCGGAAACGGGCTGGGTTTTGTGTCGTAATCGACAGTGGGAGGAACGTAGTTGGGATTCTCTTCGGGGAATACGTAAGCCGGATTTGCCGCGTGCGCCGTTCCTCTCAAGGGGACCCAGATCGCCATCACCAGCGCCACCGCGGCGGCGATCAGAATCCAGCTCCAGGTTCGGTTTATAGGCATTGTTGTTTCCCCAAGCCGGGATGAGACCGGCGCTCATCCCGGCTTTTCGTCGGGTGGTCAGATATTCTGCAGGCGCTTGCCTTGCCTGACCATCGTTTTTCCGGCGCTGTGAGCGGCGTCTTTGGAACGGTCAATGGCCCGGTCGGTCATGCGCTTCGCATTGCTCGCCGCTGCGTTGATTGTGTCGTGAGCCTTGTCTTTCAGCTCGGCGGCTTTGTTCTTCATTGTGCTCATCGGTGTCCTCCACTCGCGAATTTCTTCGCGCGCTGTGCATTAAGCACGCACGTCGCCAAAACCACTACGAGTGTGGAATGGCGCGTGCTTCCGATAGAAAGCATGAAGAGACTCGCTCTCGTTTTAGTTGCTGCGATGGGAATGAGCCTCAGCGCGGCATCTTTCGCACAAAACCCCGCCGGGCCAACGCCGCCGGAGCCGCCGAGCGATCCGGGTGGCGCGCCGCCCGTTCCGCCGCCCCGCCCGCCTGCGCCGATACAGGATCCGAATGCGCCGCAGCATTCACCCAGCAATCCCGCACCGCCCGCGCGGACGCCGGTACCCGACCCCAATCGTCCGATTCAGGATCCGAATTCGCCCGGCATGCCGAAGAGTAAAGCTGAACTTCCTCCGCCGCCCACCCCCGGGCGCACTCAGCTCGCGGAAGAAGCCCCGCTGCCTCCTGGCGCTCTTGAATAAGTGGGGCGGGTCTTCGAAGCCCTGCACGCCGGGCGTTCGCCCGGCGCGGAGCGTTACTTTTTCTCTTTTGTCTCCGGCTCGTCGCCACCCGAGAGCAGAGACATAGAACTGCCGCTCGAAGGTCCCAGCAGCCCCGTCTTCATATAGAGCAGCAGCTTATCGCGAGTGTCGGTGATATCCAGATGCCGCATGGTGAGCTGGCCAATGCGGTCCTGCGGCGAGAACGTCGATTCGCCCTTCTCCATCGTGAGCCGCTCCGGATGGTAGGTAAGATTCGGACTCGTGGTATCGAGTATCGAGTAATCGTTACCGCGACGCAGTTCGAGCGTCACTTCGCCAGTCACCGCGCGCGCTACCCAGCGTTGTGCGGTTTCTCGCAGCATCATTGCCTGCGAGTCGAACCAGCGCCCCTGATAGAGGAGCCGCCCCAGCTTCATGCCGTTGATGCGGTATTGCTCGATCGTGTCTTCGTTGTGGATACCCGTCACCAGCCGCTCATATCCGATGAACAGCAGCGCGAGACCTGGCGCTTCGTAGATACCCCGGCTCTTCGCTTCAATGATGCGGTTCTCGATCTGATCCGACATCCCCAGCCCGTGCCGCCCGCCGATCGCGTTCGCATCGAGCACCAGCTTTACCGGATCGTCATACGTCACGCCGTTCAGGGCGACCGGCTGGCCTTCCTCAAACCGGACCGTAATCGTCTCCGGCTTTATGACTGTTTCCTCACGCCAGAACGGCACGCCCATGATGGGCTGCACAATTCGAACGCCTTTATTAAGGTATTCCAGGTCCTTGGCTTCATGCGTCGCGCCCCAGATGTTGGAATCCGTCGAATACGCTTTTTCCACGCTCATCTTGTAGGGAAGATGATGCGCGTTCATGTAATCCGACATTTCCTTGCGGCCGCCCAGCTCGTCGATGAACTGCTGGTCAAGCCAGGGCTTGTAGATGCGCAACGCGGGATTCGCCAGCAGGCCGTAGCGATAGAACCGCTCGATATCGTTGCCCTTGAAAGTACTGCCGTCGCCCCAGATGTGGACGTCGTCTTCCTTCATCGCCACCACAAGCATGGTGCCGGTCACGGCGCGGCCAATCGGCGTCGTGTTGAAGTAATGGACGCCCGCGGTCGAAATGTGGAACGCGCCGGATTGCAGCGCCGCAAGGCCTTCAGTGACAAGCTGCTTGCGGCAATCGATCAGACGCGCCTTCTCAGCGCCATACTGCATCGCGCGACGCGGAATATCTTCGTAATCCGGCTCGTCCGGTTGACCGAGGTTTGCCGTGTACGAATACGGGATCGCTCCCTTCGCGCGCATCCAGTGAATAGCCGCGCTGGTATCGAGTCCGCCGGAGAAGGCGAGGCCGACTTTTTCGCCGGCAGGCAGTTTCTGAAGAATGTTTCCCACGTTGGTTCTTTACTGTTGGATTGCAGGGCGCGCAACGCCCCGCACTGTTCAGAATAGCGTGCGGGCGGTCGTCGCGATGCCCGTTATACTGGTTTGCAGGACCAGTTGATGCCGATCGAAGAAAGAATGGACAAGATAGAGCGCGCTTTCGGCGCTCAGGATGAAATGGTCCGCGAGCTTCGCGATGCGGTCACGGTAACCGCACAGATGGAGGCTCGCCAGAGCCGTGCAGTGCGAGAACACGCTGAATGGCTGGTGACCCACGACCGGGCGATCCAGGAACTTCGCGAGCAGGGGCAGGCGCTCGATCGCCGGATTTCCGACCTGGTGAGCGGCATCGGCGAATTCATGCGACGCCGCGATTAGCGCGTTCTACGAAAGCGCCGCCGTCACAATTTCCTGCACCATCTGCTCATACGAAAGCCCCGCCGCTTTCGCAGACTCCGCGAAATCGTCCTCCGGCCCCAGCGCCGGATTCGGATTCGCCTCAATTACAAACAGCTCGTTCTTCGACGAAAGCCGGAAATCCATGCGCCCGAAACCGCGAATCCGCAGCCACGAATAAGCATTCCGCGCAATCTTGCGCAGCTCATTTTCCACTTCCTCCGGTAAAGGCGCGGCCGGTCCATTGCTGATCTCCCACTTCTTTCGGTACGCCTCGTTCCATTTCGCGTGGGACGTCGCGAACTTCGGCTCGTCGTCCGGCATGCCGCCGAAAAAAATCTCGCGCGGCGGAAATACCTGGCGGCGCCGGTTGCCCAGCACGCTGACGTAAATCTCGCGCCCATCCACGTACTCTTCCACCATCGCGTCCGAATTGAACTTCCCGTGAAGATAGCGCAGCCGGTCAATCGCTTCCTTCTCGTCCCGAACGAAAGACGCCTTTGCGATGCCGTCCGAAGAATCGAGCCCAACCGGCTTCACAAATGCCGGATAGACAAACCGCTGCAGCCGGCGCAACGGCGATTTCAGATGAGAAACCAGAAAACGCGGCGCACGCACCTTATGGTGCGAGAGAACTTCACGGGCCAGCGCTTTGTCCTTACAGAGCAGCAGCCCCTCCTGGCCCGACCCCGTATAACGGACCTTCATCAGTTCGAGCAGCGCCGGAATATTCGGCTCGAGCGCGCGATCGTAGCGGAACGATTCGCATTGATTGAAAACCACGTCCGGCGCAAACGCAGCGACCCGGTTCACGATGTCCTGCACGCTGTCGAACACCGCCATCGTCTGCACATCGTGCCCCAGTTGCCGCAGGCTGCGGAAGATGTTCGCCTCCGCGGGCTTGTCCTCCTGCAGAAACATCTCCTCCGTGTAGACCAAATCCGGTGAAACCGGGCAAGCGACATCGAAAAGGAGCAGGATCTTCATGGTTCAGACGGATCGTTTAAATTTCCCTGTGTACAGATGGTTCGTCACCAACGCCGAAAGATACGCCGCCAGCTCCATGTGCAGCGCCACCGGATCGCGCGGCGAAGGCAGCCTGAGCGCCTGGCACCGCAGCGTCAGCTTGCGCACCAGCATATCGACGGTGTATTTTCGCTGTCCGGTCCACTGCACGATTGCGGTAATGAGCGCTGCCCGATGCCGGCGCATGGCGCGCGCGGCGGAATCCGGCCCGGCTTCGCCTTTCAGAAAAATAGCCCGCAGATCGGCGTCATAGAAATCGGGAAAATCCTCGGCGTACAGCTTGCGGCGCGCCGCGTAGTGCTTCGCCAGCGTTTTGCGAAGGCGGCTCGCTTCAGACATTCGCCTGCCCCGTCGAACTTTGGGCGTCGTCGTCGCGGCTTCCTGCATCAGCCGATCCACATACTCAATCTTCGCGAGCGCCTTCCAGCCCTGATAGCGCCTGCGCAATTCCTCCATCGGCGCCGACAGCCACACCGCAAACGATTCCGCGAAATCCTCATCGGGATGCGCCTGCGCGTACCAGTTCGGCAGATGCCGCACGAAGCTGTGGCTGTAGGGGCGCGGCGTGTAGGTTTCCGGCTCATAGCTGGCTTCCGGATTGCCGAAAATCTCTTCCCACTCCGGGCGCTTCGAGAATTCCCACGCATGATCGAGCGCATGGCCGCACTCGTGCCGCAGGAGCCTCATACAGGCTTCGGGCGTGCCGCCCTCCACCTCTTTCATCTGATGCAGCTCGAGCGCTCGAAGCCGGGGATGCGCCAGATAGAACGGAATGGCGATCGCCGGCACCCCATTGGGCGAGAACCACTCGTCGCCCAGATAGCAATCCGGGAAAAAAGCAACTCCCCGCGCCGCAAGTTCGGAGCGGAGCTGATTGACCGGCGCTTCAAGTTCCGATCCCTCCAGGCGCAGCCCGAGATCGCAAAATCGGAGCGCCAGAAGCTCGTCGTCTTTGAACGCGGCCCACGGCGGCGCGGGCGCGGCC
>CAZWTH010000383.1:0-7645 GCA_964636715.1 uncultured Solibacteraceae bacterium
ACCAGTTCGCGGTTCTCCCGCTGGTAGTAGGACATTCTGATCTGCGAAAGGCGCTCAAGGCCTGATCCAAACCCGCTTTTCGGCCGCCGCGCGCGTCTGGCGACCCCTCTTAACTTGCCGTAATCACGGGTGAAGAAGCTGACTACGGCATCGCCCTCCCGGAACGGCCAGGTTTGCAGGACGAAGGCTTCGCTCACGCGAGCGGACATATATATGGATACGGCTGAAAATACCAAGGTATCACGCGGAAGGTCCTGGATCTGTGATTTGCAGGGGATTTGCGCGTGGAAGCGATTCGAAAAAACGAACCCAATCGGCAGCTTCTTTATGTGGGGGCATAGCGTGGTCTTTCGAGGGGAGAGTAGCATGCGCGGCAGGGGATAAAAACTTCCGCGGAGGCTAAGCTATTGAGGCGGCTGAGGATTTTGGTGGACGATTTTCGAACAGAACATTTTTGAACACAACATTTTTGAACAGAACAAAGATACCTCGATCGGGCTGCCCCGTGAGACTCATTCGAAAAAACGAACCCAATCGGCATTTTCTTTATGTGGCGGAACGGCGCGGTCTTTCGAGGGGAGAGTAGCATACCGGAAGCGAGGCGAAGGCTGCGGCGGAGGCCAAAATATTGAGCCAGCTCGAAATATTTCGACAAGATTCCTGAACAGCGTAATAATCCCGCCGCCGGGCGGTCTACGCTGGACGGAGGGCTCATGAAGGCACGGTTTGTGGTTCCGGCGGCGATTGCAGCAATGTTGACGTTTGGCCAAGCGGCGTTTAGTCAGGCGCCCGCGCGCGCGGCGTTTGAGGTGGCGACGATCCGGCCTGTGGAGGTATCCCCCCAGGCGATACGCCCTGGCAGCCATTTCGGAATCCGGGTGGATGCCCGTCGCGTGGATATCCGAATGACCCCTCTGCTCACGCTGATCTGCGATGCCTATAATCTGCGGCCGTATCAGGTGGAGGCGCCCGACTGGGTGAAAAACACGCTGTTCGATATCCAGGCGACGATTCCGGGCGGCGTCTCGCAGGACAAGGTTCCGGATATGCTGCAAGTTCTGTTGGAACAGCGTTTCGGCCTGAAAATGCACCACGAGACCAAAGACCAGCCGGTGTATGCCCTTGTGGTGGGAAAGGACGGACCGAAGCTGACCGCTTCCGAGCCGGATACGACCGATGTTTCCACGGGCGCCGACGGGAAACCGGCGCAGACAATGTCTCTGCCGACGCTCCAGGGCGAGGTCAAGATGACCCGCAGCGCGAAGGGGTTCCTTCTGGAGATGCCTGGCAAGGAGATCGAGGGCAGGGTCTGGGCGAAGCCGGTTCCTCCGAACGGCTCCGGGCCGTCGCGGGTGCGTTTCGAAAGTTCAGGGCTGACGATGAAATCCTTCGCAGCGCTGTTGTCGGTGGGAGTGCTGGACAAGCCCGTTATCGATAAGACCAATCTCCAGGGGGGCTACGACGTGGCGGTGGATCTTTCGGAGTTCGAGGCAATGGGGGTGATAAAAACGTCGCTCAGTTTCCTGCCGATCGGCGGACCGGGCGGCGGCGGGACCGATAAAAATGGGATGGCCGTCGCGTCCGATCCCTCGGGATCGATGTTGCGGAGTTCGATTGCGAAGCTGGGGTTGGCGCTGGATGCGCGGAAACTGCCGCTCGATCTGCTGGTGGTGGATCACATCGAAAAGATGCCGACGGAAAACTGAGTAATATAGTCGCTTCAGCATGCGGAATCCTGTTTGCGCGATCGCGGTATTGGCGTTCGCATCGGCGGCGCTCACGGCTCAGACGTATCGCTCCGCCGAGATTGATCTGCACGGAAAGCTGACGATTATTTCGACGTCCGGCGCGAAAATTATCCCGCCGATGCTGGATGGACAGCAGTCTTTCGGGGCAGCGCGGATTTCTCCTGACAATCGAACCGTTGGATGGCTCGCGCTTTATCCGTATCCGTTTGCTGGGGGTAACCAGAGTCCGATCGCGAGCAAGCTGCTGATCTATCGCGAGGGACGAGTGCTTCGCACGATTTCGACGGACCAGGTCTTTTGGGATTGGCGGTTCGAAGATCACGGGCGCAAGGTCGCGTATTCGACAGGGCCGACTCATGGCGGGGCAGCGGAATGCGTGCTCTTTGACATTGACGCGGGGAAAACAACGGCCCGGTGGTTCGTAAGAGACGGTCAGGCTCCAGGGTGGGTTGCGGACCTTCGGCGCTGAACCGGGGCCGCCGTCCATTTGCGGTGAACAGAGAGGGCAGCCTTTCAGGCTGCGGACTCGCTTTCGAGCGAGTCCAGCCGGCTGGAAAGCCGGCTCGCAGGCCGGAAGGCCCGCCCCACGGCTCACCTGCCTTAGACTGGTGCCATGCGCCGTCTGATTTTTGCCTTCTCCGCGATTGCGGTTTCGCTCTGCGCGAAGACGTTCACGCTGGAGCAGGTGATGTCGGCTCCCTTCCCTTCCGATATGACGGCCGCGCCGGGCGGTAAGGCTGTGGCGTGGGTGCTGAATGAGCGCGGGGCGCGGAATATCTGGTATGCGGCGGCGCCGGATTTCAAGGGCGTCCGGCTGACCTCGTGGACTGGCGATGACGGCCAGGATATCGGCGAGCTGCGGTTCCTGCCGGATGGCAAGTCCGTGGTGTTCGTGCGCGGTGGCGATCTGGAAGATGCGGCGAATGCGGATCCGAATCCGGCGTCGAATCCGGCGGGCGTTTCGCAGGATGTGTGGGTCGCAACGGCGGGCAGCGCGCCGAGAAAGATTGGCTCGGGCCATTCGCCCGCGGTTTCGAAAACCGGCCGGATCGCTTACATCAAAAGTGGACAGGTGTGGATGGAGGGGGGAACCGGCCCGCTCATTGTGAATCGCAGCGGCGTATCGGCGGAGTCGCTGCGGTGGTCGCCCGATGGTTCGAAGCTCGCGTTCATCAGCAATCGGGGGAATCACAGCTTCGTTGAGGTCTACGACGTCGCGACGAAGTCGGTGTCTTATATGGACCCGAGCGTCGATCAAGATCAGGAGCCGGTGTGGTCGCCGGATGGGAAGCAGATCGCCTTCATTCGCGTTTTTCAGGTGGCGGATAAGGTGCGCGGGATCTTGCGGGGCTCGAGCGACCCCTGGGCGATTCGCGTGGCGAATGTGGCGGACGGGACGGCGAAGCAGTTGTGGAAGGCCGATCCGGGGCCGGGCAGCGCGTTCAGTGCGGTGACGGCGGAAAACCAATTGTTCTGGAGTCCGGAGGGACGCATTGTTTTTCCGTGGGAGCACGATGGGTGGAAGCATCTGTATTCGATAGCGGCGACAGGCGGCGCCGTCACGGCGCTGACGCCGGGCGATTTCGAAGTGGAACATGTTTCGTTCAGCGATGATGGGCGCGAGGCTATTTTTTCTTCGAATCAGAACGATATTGACCGGCGGCATATCTGGCGCGTGAGCGTCACGGGCGGCGCGGCGCGGCAGGTGACGAGCGGGCAGGAACTCGAATGGTCGCCGGTGGCGGTAACGGGCGGCGTGGCGTTTCTGCATTCGGATGTGCGGCGGCCGGCGCGGGCGGCGGCGCTGATCGGCGGCGCGGAGCACGATCTTGCGCCCGAAACGATTCCCGCGGAGTTCCCGGTCGATTCGCTGGTCGCGCCGCGGCAGGTGATTTATTCGTCCGGCGATGGGTTGCAGATTCATGGGCAGCTGTTTTTGCCCTCGGATCTGAAGGCCGGGGAGAAGCGGCCGGCGATTGTGTTTATGCATGGCGGCCCGCGGCGGCAGATGCTGCTCGGGTGGCATTCGATGGATTACTACAACAACGCTTACGCGATGAATCAGTATCTGGTGAGTCAGGGCTATATTGTGCTCTCGATCAACTACCGAAGCGGCATCGGGTACGGGCTGAATTTTCGCGAGGCGACGAATTTCGGGGCGGCGGGCGCGAGCGAGTTCAGCGATGTGGAAGGCGCTGGGCTGTATCTGCGGGGGCGTGGGGATGTGGATGGCTCGCGCATCGGATTGTGGGGCGGAAGCTACGGCGGCTATCTGACGGCGCTGGGGCTGGCGCGGGCGTCCGATTTATTCAAGGCGGGCGTGAATTTTCATGGGATTTTCGACTGGAACCTGGAGCGTCCGGTGACGGGGCCTGAGCCGGGAAGCGTGGGCGGCGAGGCGGAGCGCGAGACGGCTGCGCATACGCAGTTCGAAGCTTCGCCTGTGGCTTCGATTAAGACCTGGCGCTCGCCGGTGCTGCTGATTCACGGCGATGACGACCGCAACGTGGCGTTCTCGAATACCGTTCAACTCGTGGCTGCGCTGCGGAAGCAGGGAGTGGATTTCGAGCAGATGATTCTGCCCGATGAGATTCATGGATTCCTGCTGCACCGGTCCTGGCTGAAGACCTATGCCGCAGCCGCCGATTTCTTCCAGCGAAAATTGAAATGACTGGTACCTTGACATCCTACCTAGGTCGACTATACTGCTAGGTAGACATCCAAGGTATGCCACAGAAACCCGCCGAACTCGTTCAGGGAACTCTCGACCTCCTGATTCTCAAGACTGTTGCCCAGGGACCGATCCACGGCTACGGCATCGCGCAGAAGATTCTCGTGATGTCGAAGGAGATTCTGCAGGTCCAGCAGGGGTCGCTCTACCCTGCCCTGCACCGGCTGGAGCGCAAGGGTTTCGTCAAGTCGGAGTGGAAGCCCTCAGGGAATGGGCCGATGGCGAAGCTGTATTCGCTGACGCCGGATGGACGGAAACAGCTCCAGGAAGAGAAGCGCCAGTGGCAGCGGTATACCGGCGCGATCGCAATGATTCTGGGAGAGGACTGATGACTTTTCCATGGAATCGCGCGGAAACTCAGCTCAATCGCGAGATTGCGCATCATCTGCAGCAACTCACCGACGAATATCTGCGGCAGGGATACACGCGGGAAGAGGCCGCCCGGCAGGCCCGCAAAGACTTCGGCGGCGCGGAGCAGTTCAAAGAAGAGTGCCGCGATGAGCGCCGTTTCGCGTGGCTGACGGGCCTGCGGCAGGACATCGTTTTCGGTCTGCGCATGATGCGCCGGACGCCGGTGGTTACAGCCGCCGCGATCCTTTCGCTCGCGCTCGGCATCGGCGCCAATACCGCTATCATTTCGCTGATGGATGTAGTGATGTGGCGGCATCTGCCAGTTGACCATCCAGAGCAACTCGCGTTTATCGACTGGCGAGGAAACGGGTTTCCTCGGGGGCTCGCCGACGCCGCGTCGGGAAGCACGTGGCGCGACGGCGGGATGAAAATTGCAGATTTCTTCTCGTATCCAGCCTGGGAGACATTTCGACGGAACGTGGCGGACCGGGCGCAGATCGCGGCTTATGAGAACAGCAAGCAGGTCAGCGTTTCCTTTTCGGGCCGGCCCATGGTTGGGGAAGAGCGCGGCGTGACGGGCAATTTTCTCCCTCTGCTGCGAGTGCATCCGTTTCAAGGCCGCCTGTTCTCCGACGCCGACAACGCTCCCGCCGCGCCGCCGGTGGTAGTTCTCTCGCACAGTTTTTGGGCCAATACGCTGGGTTCGCCGGAGAACGCGATCGGCCATACCATCACGATTAACAACCGGCTGCTCACGATTGCGGGAATCCTCCCGAAGGAGTTCTACGGTCTCTATCCCGGCGACACGAGCGATCTCTATACACCCCTTCGTCATGCCGCCGGTACCGCAATGAATACGGACCAACCCGACGATTTTTCGAACAACCGTTACTGGGGCGTGCAGATGATCGCGCGCCGCGCGCCGGGAGTGACAAACACGCAGTTACAGACCTTACTGGATGCAGTCTTCCCATCAACGTGGTCACGCCCGGCTCAGGATGCGTCGCAGGCGCCGCACATCCGTGTGCAGGATGGCGTCAGCGGCGATGGATCGCTTCGGCGGCAATTCCTCGATCCTCTGCTCGTCCTTGGCGCGCTGGTCGCGCTGCTGCTGATGATCGCATGCACCAACATCGCGAACCTTCTGCTCGGCCGCGCCGCGGCGCGGCGCGGTGAAGTGGCCGCGCGCATTTCGCTCGGCTGCAGCCAGCGCCGTCTGATGCGTCAGTTTCTGACGGAAAGCGCGCTGCTGGCCCTGCTGGGTGGGATTGCCAGCCTGGCGATCGCCTATTTTGCGGCTAATGGGCCGGGACAATTTCTGACGTCCCGCGATTCGGCGCCGATTTCCGTTTCGCTCGACGGGCGGATCGTTGCAATTGTTGGCCTGTGTAGCGCGGCGGCGCTGCTGGTATTCGGCGTTGTCCCCGCGTGGCGCAATTCCCGTCTGCAGAGTGGGCTGGCCGCGCGCGAAGGGACTGGGGTGCTGGGTTACTCCGGCCACTCGCGCTGGACCGGCGGGCGGCTGCTGATTCTGGCGCAGATGGCCATGTCTGTGATTCTGGTGATGACGGCGGTGATGTTCACGCGCAACCTGATGGCGATTGAACATAGCGATCCGGGATTTGATCGGCGGAACCTCGTCATGTTCGGGCTGCGTCCAGGCACGTCAGGCTACAACAAATCTCAACTCGCGGGATTCTACTTCAACATCGAGCAGAGGCTTGCCGCAACGCCGGGTGTTGAGGCCGCCGGACTCGCGTCGATGCGTCCGATGAACATGGGCGGATGGTGGAACACGATCCGGCTGAGCGGCGAAAAAGAGACGTACGACGTTAACCTCAACGGAATTTCGCCTTCTTACCTGTCCCTGTATACGCAAGGTCTGGTAGCGGGCAGGAACTTCACGCAGGCGGATATTAACAGCGCATCGAAAGTCGCCATCCTCAGCGAGGACCTTGCCAGGAAGGCCGGCGGAAATTCGGTCGTGGGGCGCAATGTGGAATTCACGGACGGACCGCCCGGCGCAAAACCGGACGTTTACCAGGTGATCGGAATCGCGCCGGTGATTGTAGCGACGTCGATGAAGGATCACCCATACGTGCTGTGGCTTCCGCACAACCGCGAGGCGCAGGAGACTACCGTCGTGGTTCGAACTGCCGCGCCGCCACAGGCGATGCTGCCTTCGATTCGAAGGGCCGTGGCGGACATCGATCCCAATATTCCGCTGGTCGAAGTCACCACGATGGAGGAGCAGATTTCGTAGGGCCTGCAGCGCGAGCGGATGTTTGCGACGCTTTGCGGGTTGTTCGGCGGGCTGGCGCTGGTGCTTTCGGTGGTCGGGCTGTATGGCGTGATGTCCTACAGCATCACGCGGCGGCGCGGCGAGATTGGCGTGCGTCTCGCGCTGGGAGCGCGGGCGCGCGATGTACTCGTCATGGTGCTTCGCGAGGGGCTCGTGCTGGCCGGCGCCGGAATTCTGATCGGAATTCCCGTGATTTTTCTCGGCGCGAAGTATGTGGCAACGGAGCTCTACCAGATGAAACCGATTGAGCCGCTGACTGTTTCGCTGACTTTGGCGATTCTGCTGGCGGCCGCGGTTGCGGCGGTCGGCGTTCCGGCGCTGCGCGCCTCGGGGCTGGAGCCTTCTGAGACGCTGCGGCAGGAATAATTTC
Organism: uncultured Solibacteraceae bacterium; assembly: GCA_964636715.1. Lineage (GTDB taxonomy): Bacteria > Acidobacteriota > Terriglobia > Bryobacterales > Bryobacteraceae > BOG-234. Next base: position 7,503 of record CAZWTH010000383.1, read on the forward strand.
GGACGGATTGCGGCGAGCGGAAGCTCGCCGCGCAGGGCCGAAGCCCTGCCCCACAAGGCAGCATATACATCAGAAGGTGACCGTGGCGCCCTTCGCGGGGTGGAAGTCTTTCACGGTGGTCCCGTAGCGCACTCGGATCGGAT
>CAZWTH010000384.1:0-22225 GCA_964636715.1 uncultured Solibacteraceae bacterium
CACCAGGCGCAATACCGGCCAGTGCCCGCGGGCACGATCATTTGCCGCCGGCGGATAAAGCTTGCGCAGCCCCGGACTCGCTTCCAGTTCCAGCGAAGAACCATCCAGGATATAGGCTCGCGGTCCACCCGCGGGTTTCAGGATTTCGCGCAACCGCGTCGTCAGTTCTGTCAGCACTTGTCTGCATAGTAGCTTTGGCAGCCTTTGCCGCGCGTGACTGTAGCCGCCGGTGCGGTGCGAAAAGCGTCTCTGCAGGGTGCGCTTGCAGGGGCTCAGCAGGCGGTCCGCCTCGCCCGCGATCAGCGATGCCACTCCCACTTCCAGCGTCCTGCGCGGCTGCAGTCTTTGCCGGATCATCAGCCAGATCACCACCGGCGCGGTAAAGATCCCGCGCCGCGCCTTCGGCCGCATCTGCTTCTGCAGATATTCGATAACGCCCAGGCAACGCGCGTACAGACCCATTACGTCTTCCAGTTGTGTGTCCACAACTGAAACATAGGACAAAACTTGCTTTTGCGCCAGGTCCTTAATTAAGTGGCATTAGGTTTCCAACCTGCCCCACAAATGTTACGAAATGCCCAGAACGCGGCGGTTCATCTTCGTATTGCTGCCGGCGCCCGCGAAATCGTCGAAGGCGCGCGTCGGCACTTCAATCAGGTGCTTCTCCACGAACGGAGCGCCTTCCGTCGCGCCCTGCACGCTGTCTTTGTAGACGCATTCCCACTCGATCACGGCCCAGCCCTTATAGCCTGCGGCTGTCATGCGGCTGAACACCTGGGTGAAATCCACCTGTCCGTCGCCGAGTGAACGGAAGCGGCCCGGGCGCTCCTTCCATGGCAGGTAGGCGCCATAGACGCCCGCCTTCGCCGACGGCCGGTATTCGGCGTCTTTAACATGGAACGCCTTGATGCGGGACGCGTAGACATCGATGAAGCCGACGTAGTCCATGCATTGCAGCACGAAGTGCGAAGGATCGTAATTGATGTTGATGCGCTTGTGATTGCCGGCGGCCTTCAGGAACTGCTCGAAGCTCGCGCCATCGTGCACATCTTCGCCGGGATGCAGCTCATACGCAAGGTCAACGCCATTGTCTTCCGCGTAATTCAGAATCGGCATCCAGCGTTTCGCGAGCTCCGCCCACGCTTCTTCCACCAGACCCGCCGGCCGCTGCGGCCACGGATACATGAACGGCCACATCAGGGCGCCGGTAAACGAAGGCGACGCCTTAAGTCCCAGATTCCGCGAGGCCTTAATTACGTACTTCATCTGCTGCACGGCCCACTTCTGGCGCGCCTTCGGATTACCGCGAACTTCGGGCGCGGCGAAGGCGTCGAACAGTTCGTCGTAAGCCGGATGCACGGCAATCAGCTGCCCCTGCAGGTGTGACGCAAGCTCGGTGATCGCCAGGCCGTTCGTCTGCCCTTTGAGATCGTCGCAATAAGTCTTCGACTCGGCGGCTTTCTTAATGTCGATAACGCGGCTGTCCCAGGAAGGGATCTGCACGCCTTTGTAACCGAGGCTCTTTACCCATGCCGTGATGTTGGGCAGATTGTTATACGGAGCAGCGTCCGACAGGAACTGAGCGAGGAAGATGGCGGGACCTTTGATTTGAGGCATAGGCGAACCCATCATTGTATCTGAAGCGGGCTGAGGCGGGAGTAGAGGTCGCGCTGCCGCGCCGCGATGCCGCGCCAGTCGTAGCGAAGCGCGGTTTCGCGGGCGGCGTGTTCGATGGCGATGCGGCGTTCGCGGTCTGTTGCCAGAGCTTCGACGCCTCTCGCGAAGTCATTCGCGCCCTGAGCCAGGAGGAAATCCTCTCCAGGGGCGAGATCCAGCCCATTCACGCCCGCGGGCGTGCTGACGATGGCCTTCCCCATCGCCATCGCTTCCAGCACTTTGATGTTGGTGCCCGCCGATGCAGTGAGGGGCGCAAGCACGATGGCGGCGCGCCGGTAAGCGCCGCGTACGTCGGACACGAAACCTTCGAGCTCGATGCCGGGTTGTGCAAGATTGAGGGCCACGCGATTGCGGAAGTAATCGAGGTAGTATTCGGGCCGCGAGCCTGCTATGACGTGCAGCGTGTAACCCCGCCCGAGTTGCGGCCAGACTTCTTTCAGGAAGAATTCGAGGGCCAGGAGATTCGGCACGTGCGCGAACGATCCGATCAGCAGCAATCGCCGCGGTTCCGGCTCCGAATTATCCGGCGCGAACCGCTCGCAATCGACTCCGTTCGGCAGGCGTTCGACCATCGGCGCGCCGATTACTGCGGCCGTATCGCGCGCCGACATCGTGACCACGCAATCGACGTCTTTCCAGGCTGACGTCTCGAACGCCACCCACTTCGCCGCCTGATCCTGCTGTTCCAGACGCGCGGCGCCGCTCAGAGGCGTATTTTCGAGGAGCTGTTTCTGCAGGTCGAACGTGATGTCGTGCTCCACCAAAATGGTTTTCGCCGGACGGCAGGCTTCCGCGTACTGCGCCATCCACGTAAATTCGAGTTGCGCAATGCGCGGCTTCCACTGATGCACGGCTTGTTTGAGACACGCGCGGAACGTCTCGGAATCGAATTCCTCCACCATATCCGGACGCGGCGTATCACGGCGATAGTGCGTCCCATGCCGGCGCACCAGGACGATTTCGCGGCAGATTTTCAGAAGTGGCTCCGGGGGTGGCGCGAGTTCATCCACAAACGCCATCAGGATCAGTCCCGCCGTCTCTGAAGCCCCGCGCATCAGGTTGAACATGCGAACGGCGCCGCCGTGTGAAAGAGGGTAGGGAAGATAAGGGCTCGCGATCAGGACCGTCATCCCCACACCGCGGCCTTCTCCGTGAAAAAGCGCGATGTCGCCATTCGTCAGAGCCAGAATTTCCGGTTCGGCGAGCGGTCCGGATGCCGTTGCCGGCGAGTTGGAAATCGCGGGCAGATCACGAAGCGCATCGAGCGCGGCGCCGCGGCCGGTCATCGCCTGTAGCTGCAGCCGCCGGATTCCGGAAAGCCAGAGATTTTGGAACAGAACCGGATCGCTCACTGCCTTCGCGACAAATCGGAGGTAGTTCCGCTCCACGAAAAAATCGATTTCCCGCTCGGAATAAAAGCGCGCAGTGGTGCCGCGATGCCGGTGTTCCACCACGGCTGAGCCGCAATAGACCGAAGCCCAGCCGCGCTTCCACGCTTCGTATCCGAAATCGAGATCCTCCACGTAAGCCGGATCGTAGATTTCGGAAACGCCGCCCAACGCTAACAGTTTGTCCGTATCGAACAGCGAACACCCGCCGCTGCCGTACAGAACCCAGGTCAGATCCTCGCCGGGCAGCGGATTGTCGCATCGCACCGGAAAATCGGTTTCATTCGAGAGCCGCCAGACCACTTTGCCGGTCTCCTCGCGCCGCGCGCCCGGCGGAAAGACAATCTGCGCCGTGGCGCAGAAGAGATCCGGCACGCGATCGAACGCCGTTGCGAGCGCCGCCACGAATCCCGGCCGCACAATCATGTCGTTATTGAGCAGCAGCGTTCGCGATGTGCGGGCCTCGCAGATTCCCAGATTCACTGCCTGGGCAAAGGACAAAGGCTCCGGGCTTTCGAGCGCGCGGATTGCCGGATACTCGCGCGCCAGCCACGCCGCCGTCCCATCCGACGATCCGTTGTCCACCACGACGATGCCGGCATCGGGAGCATCGGCAATCAGCGGGGGCAGCATCTCCCGCAGCAGTTCGCGCCCGTCGCGGCTCGGAATGACGATTGTGACGCCTGCGGGTTTTGCTGTTTGGGCGCGCGGCTCTCTTAAGACGGGAACGCGCGAGCGCGCGGCGGCAAGCCCTTTCGCCATCGCCAACCGCGCCCGTATCGGAATCTCCGCTTCGGCAGGATGCGCGACCCGCCGCAGCCACAAACGCAGCCGCCCGCCGGTTCGAAGCGGGCGCACGGCCTGACCCACTGCGCGCCGCAGCAGAAAGAGCCGCAACGCCTCCGGACCCGCATGCCGCATGTGTTCGTTATACGAATGCAGAACGCCCAGGGACAGTTCCCGCGCCGCGCGCCGTAGATCCGCGAGCGCGCTTCGGCTGTCATAAACCACGGCCGCCGCGGCGATGGGCCGCCCGGCGAGCGCCGCCTTCACGCCCGCCACATTCTGCTCGAAGGGACGCCGCACGTGCCACGCGATCCATTCGCCCCCGGCCATCTCAAATTCGGAGACGATGCAGAGCGGCAGTGCGCCGCCGAGCGAAAGGAAATGATCGAGTACGCGCGCGTTGAGTTCCGCTGTCCCCGAAGCGAACAGCACCCTCACCGGCCCTGATTTTTGTGGATCGTTTAAATCGGAGGCTGAAGGCACGCTTCGGCATCTCCTGCCTGGAATGCCCGCCACATCTCGAGAGCCTGAATCGCGAAAGTCGTCGATACCGGATTGACGTGCGGTGAAGGTTCCCCGCCGCGTCTGCCGAAAAGGAAGCCGCCGTCAAAACGCGGGTCTTCGCTTTCCATCTGAAATCCGGTCAGCGCGGCCGCTTCTTCGCCGGCCGCCGCCATATCCACCAGAATCGCGTGCGACGCCCGCACGCGCGCCCGCAGAATCTGGGCGTAGACATCGCTGCGGCAGAACTCCGGAGCGAGTTCGCGCAGTTTCGCGGCAGCTTCACCCAGGACATATTGGTACGTCTTCACAACGTCCGCCCGGTCCAGCAGCGGCGAGAGAGCTTCCAGAAAATACGAATAGGCATGCAGCCGGTCCATCGTTTTCAGGCGCTCGTTCGCGCCCGCCAGAAATCCGCGGCAGGTGTGCATTCCGGATTCAATCACGTCCAGATATTGACGCTTTAGCTTTTCATCGCCCGTGATCGCGGCGAGTTCCCACCAGGCTAGCGCAGACTTCGCCTGATAGCAACCGGGCGCGGTAGACCACTGCGCCGTCCGCAGCAGCGGCTTCTGGTCCGGGAGCGTGAGAATCGCGTGATAATCGCGCCCATTCCAGAACGCCGACATTCCATGCGCCGCCGCCGTGGCCAGATCCAGAATGCGATCGTCCTTCTCCACCTGCCAGTACGCCACCAGCGCGCGGATGATAATGCCGGAATCGAAGAAATAGGTAAGCCAGCGGCTCTCCGCGGCAGGTGAGGGGTGCTCGTAGGGAAACAGGTGCAGCGTCCGGTCCCACGCCTGATTCACCAGGAAGCTGATGGTGTTGCGGGCGGCGTCGAGATACTCGCGCTCGCCCGTTGTGCGGTGAAGGAACAGCAGCGCCTTGGCGGCGTAGCCGGAGATCTCCGTCGAAACCGGCAGGTTCTTCTGTATCTCAGAACGATAGTAGCGGGAAAAGCCGCCGGAGGGCTCCTGAATTCCGGAATGGAGGAACCATCGTCCGGCCCGCGCCAGCGAGTATGCGGACAAGAGTCGAGTTTATCATTCGCTGACGATTGCTTCCCGTACGTTAGTACTGGTATCCGTGCTCGGAATCACACTACCGCTCCGTGCGAGGGGTCAATGCACGCGGCCGATTTTCGCCAGCGGCCAGTAGACCAGCACCGCTTTGCCGTAAATCTCATCGCGCTTTACGAAGCCCCAGCTCCGGCTATCGCTCGAGGAATTCCGGTGGTCGCCCAGCACGAAATAATTGCCAGGAGGCACGACCTCTCGCGGCATGGAATCGTGGTCGCGATAAGCGTCGAGGACGTATGGCTCATCGAGCTTCCTGCCATTCAGGTAAACGTCGCCGTCCACAATCCGAAGCGAATCGCCCGGCAGTCCAATCACGCGTTTGATATACGACTCGCGCTCTTTGGTCGGGGGGGCATGAAAAACCACCAGATCGCCGCGATGGATGTTGTTCTCGCCCAGCTTGTACTCGTACTTGTTGACGAAGATGCGTTCCTGGTCGGTGAGGCCGGGCATCATGCTGGTCCCTTCCACTTTCACCGGCTGGTAGATGAAAACGATGAGGATGACGGCCAGCGCAACTGAGATGGCGACGTCTCGGAGCAGCGATACCGGGCCGAGGGCCGATGGCGCGCGGGGCGGTGGCGCCGTGGATTGCGCGACCGTCTCGACAGGTTCCTGTACTGGCTCCATCAGACTTCCCTGGAAGGCTCCATTCGGATTATATAAAACGATTCGGTCCTGCCGTTATCGACGCGCCAGCGGTGTTTTCGTCACGCGGACGCCTGCGGGCGCTGCTATGCTCATTGCAGGTTATGAGGATGCGTCGAAAGGCCGTGATTGCAGCCGTCGCCGTCACCCTGACTTTGGGCGCGCTGAACGCGTTTCAGAAGCCTTTCCGGCAGTATGACGGCGTGGAGTATTCCATCGGAACGCTTCCCATGCCGCCCGATTGGAACCAGCCTGGGGAATTCGTGTTCGCCCGCCTGATGTATCCGAATGGCGGACCGATGGACGGATATTATCCGCGTTACCAGGGCGACTGGCATCAGGGCCTTTCGTTGTGGACTCAGGATTACCCGCGCGCCGACCGTCATTTTCTCGAAGCGGTTCGCCGCCTCACGCGGCTTCAGACGCGCTCGGTGGAACAGCCGGTGGATCTCGATGAGAATGAAGAATTCGATCTGCCGTTTCTCTACGCCGTGCAGGTGGGGGAATGGGCGCTCAATGAAAAGCAGGGGAGGGAAATGCGTGAGTACCTGCTGCGCGGCGGATTCTTCTTTGCCGACGATTTTCACGGCAACGCCGAATACGCCGAATTCGTGAAGCGTATTCGATACGTGTTTCCGGACCGGCCGATCGTGGAAATTCCGGATGACGATCCGATCGTGCGCACAGTCTATGAGTTGCACGACCGTGTTCAGATTCCCGGCCAGGCCCACCTGCGAACAGGTTGCAAGAACTGTGAAGACGGCGGCCGCGGCTCGCACTGGCAGGCGATTTACGACGACAAAGGCCGGGTGATGATCGCGATCTACTATAACGACGACGTCGGCGACGCCTGGGAATTCGCCGATGACGCGCGTTACCCGGAGAACGTGACGTCAGTCGCGATGCGGATCGGCGTGAATGACATTATTTACGCGATGACGCACTGAGCGATGAGTCTGGTCTGCCGGCGGCAGGTACTGGAACTGGAATCTTTTCCATATTGCTCAAATGAGCAATGACAGTTATCACGGTACATTCGTATAATCCAAAAAAAATCAGGCAGATGAGCGTGTTTCTGTGCCTCATCGCTTGCATTTTATTCAGCGCACCCCAAAAGGAGGGCGAGTTTTATGCGTAGAGAGCTAAGCCGAATTTGTGGGTACCCCCGGTGACGGGGTGGTCCGCCGCGGAACGACGGTCGTTGATTCTGCCTCACTGGCACCTTTCGGCGCCTATAACCGGGGACCGGGGCCAAGCCGCCACATTTTTCCTGTATCCCATGTTTGTTAGACAATCGACAAACGTTTCCGAGTCGGGGATAAATAAATGAAGAGTCGTGCATGCAATATTTTTTGCGCTATTTGTTTTCTGAGTTTGATGGCAGGTTCTTCGTTGGCCACTACTGTTCTCAACCTCAATCCAGACCAGATGGTCAAGTCCGCCGACACTATTTTCGTCGGCACCGCGGGACCGTCGATTATTTCCGCAGATGCGACGAACATCTGGACGACCAATACCTTTTACGTTGAAGAAATGATCAAGGGTTCATCACGCCCCACGATCGACGTGCGCCAGCTAGGCGGCGCCATCGATGGCATAACGGAGGAGGTTTCGGACATCGTCCCCTTCACTCCCGGCAATCGGTACCTCGTCTTTCTTGAGACGGATAAACCCGACATCATGAGTCCAGTCATTGGCGTATTTCAGGGACGATTTCAGATTTCCAACGATATTCTCCTGAACGCCGCCGGAAATCGCGTTGAATGGCGGGGCTCGGCGAGCCCGCTCCGGCAGATCGCACGAACGTCAAGTGGAAATGTTTTGACGCTTCCCACAATGAGGCAGCACATCAAAGCTGTGCTGGGAGGTCAGCCGGATGCTGGAGATTTCGCCAAGGCGCTTCCGTCCACCCCATTTTCCTCGACGGAACCCCTAAGGCCTGAGGCAGTTGCTCTTAGCCCCGATGGCTACGGCCCCGATTTCAGGATTCTCCTCAGCAACGGTGCTCCGGTTCGGGGTTGGGCCGGAGGCTTATATCAGATTTACAGCGGGCTCAGTCGTCAAAGCGCCACTCAGGATTTTCCCGCCGCCCTCAACGCCGCGATTGCGGACTGGAATACAATCACGCCTTCCATTCAGGTGGTCCTCGCCGGAACGGCGGTGTCCGCGTCCGCCGGAGATGGCCGCAATACGGTGATCGTTTCGGATTCCGCTGGTGGATCGTCCTGGGGAGCTGCCACCCTCGCGACAACCCTGTCGTATTTTGACGGTAGCAACCATACGACGCAGGCTGACGTTTATGTCAACCCCGCCTTCACCTTCACCAGTAATGGAAACCCATCGGCATACGACTTCCAAAACGTCGTTGGGCACGAACTAGGCCATGCCTTGGGCCTGGATCATCCCGATCTTGTCACAACGAACGCGATCATGCAGTCCACAATCCCCGCCGGCCAGACTCGCCGAGTTCTACAATCCGATCGGGACGGTATCGTTTACATCTATGGAGGATTCAACTTAAGCGTGAGCCCGCTTCAGGCAACTATTTTTCAGGGAGGCTCCGCGGACTTTCAGTTTTCGGCTTCGCTTGCCGGGGCGACGCCGGTATGTACCAACCTGCCCGGCTCTCTCTCCTGCACATTCACTCAGCTCGATCCCAGCCACTGGGTGATTCATGTGACGGCAAGCCCGTCAGCGATCGGCTCCCTGTCGTTTAGCGTCGGCGCCGTGAGAAATGGTGTGGTAGCCAGCGCTGTCAACGTTGCTCTTATAGTGGGTACACTTATTACCTTCGAATCTACGACGGCATCGATCCCCGCCGGAGGTCAAGGAGTTTTCAATTTCAGCGTCGCCGATCCCAATGCCACCGTGTCGTGCGTAAACCCGCCGGGCAATCTCGGATGTACGTTTGGGAGTCTGTCTGGCGCTAATCGTGTACTCACAGTCGATGCCAGTCCAAATACGAATGGCATGATACCGCTGACGGTCCGGGCTTCATCCGGAAGTTCCTCGTCCACGGTTACTCTGAACGTTGTCGTCGTGCCGTTTGTCTCCGTAGTACCGAGCGCGAGAACGGTTGTTCCTGGGTCCGTGAGTACCTTTCAGGTGCAGGTATCTCCGGCCTCGATTTCTCCGACCTGTGGCAACCTTCCCGGAACCCTTTCATGCTCGTTTCAGATGGTCAGTTCCGGGTACTGGATACTGACAGTCACTGTCAGCCCGAACGTAACCGGCCAACTTTCCTTTACCGTCGATGCCGTGGGCAGCCAGTCCTCCAGTATCCCGATTACGATCTATGTTCCCGATCTTCGTGTTTCGCCTGCTGTTCGGCAAGTCGTTGCGGGAACTGACACAACATTCCAGATCCTCACCAGCGACATCAACGCCGTGCTGACCTGCCCTAAGGAATCCGGACAACTCGGCTGCACATTCAGTCGCATCGGGGACTACTCCTGGACACTGAACGTTACGGTCACCCCGAACGTAACCGGACAGCTCACGCTGCCAATCCAGTCCGCATCCAGATTGGGCACAGTCCAGACCTCGGTCACTCTCAACGTCGTATCGCTCAATGTGGTCCAGACAACACAAAGTGTCCTCGCCGGTTCGACGGTCACCTTTCAGATCCAGACCAGCACGCCCTCGATGTTTACCTGCACGTCGCTTCCGGCGCAGCTGGGGCCGTGCCAGTTCCAACGGAGTTCTGACACCACGTCCACTCTGACCACAACCGTCACTCCCAACACGACAGGAGAGCTCCCGTTTACCATCCACGCGGTGAACAGACTTGGCCAATTCGATCTGCCTGTGGATATTCTCGTAACGTCTTTCACCATATCGAGCGATCTGCCCGAAGCAGTGGCTGGAGGAACTGCGACGTACTGGATCGGGATGAGCGACCCCAATGCTCAGTTCAGTTGCCCGGGGCTGCCGGCTCAGATTTTGGCCTGCTCCTTCCAGACGGTCTCGCCGACAAGCGCCAGACTGACCATAACAACAGCTTCGGGGGCCAGCGGCCCCACCACATTCAGGGTGCAGTCCGTGAACCGTCTTGGAACGTTCCAATCGGACGCGACGGTTACCCTCCAGCCGTTTCTTGTGACGCCACTGACCCAAACCGCGCTGCTTGGCTCACCCGGAATATACGAGATCACGGCGCCCACCGTCTCCGGCAGTCCCGCGTGTACGAGCGCTCCAGCTCAGATCTCCTGCTCGTTCCAGCAAATATCTCCCCAGTTGTGGCTCCTCTCCGTCGTATCGACACGCTCGACGGGAGAGTTCGACTTCAACATTTCCATTAATACTGGACAGGCGACCTTTTCCCGCCAGGCAACGCTGAACGTTGCCATCGCGAAAATCACGCCCTCGTCAAGGGAGATCCGGGAGGGAACCGCTTCGACGTTCCACGTTTATTTATCCGACCCTGCCACCACCTTGTCCTGTCCGGATATCCCGGCAGTTCTGACCTGCTCATTAAGCGGCAGCGGTCTTTTGCGTACGTTGACGGTAAACGCCACGAGCCAGGCTGCTGGCCTCTACACCTTCAACGTGGAAGCGACGAACTCCGCTACATCCACGAACATTGCGCTAACCGGTGATGTGTTCGGGCCTGCCACAGCGAGTCACGCGGATACGGTACTGGATGCTGCCGTTTTTGGAAATAGCCTCGCGCCTGGCGAAATTGTGACGGTTTTCGGCGAGGGTCTGGCTTCATCAACCGCAACTGCGACCACCTTGCCACTGCCGCTGTCTCTAGGCAACTCGACCGTCTTCGTGGATGGAGTAGCTGCGCCGCTTTTCTATGTCTCTTCCGGCCAGATCAACTTTTCGATGCCCTGGAGCGCTCTGGCGAAATCACACGTCTCCATCCTTGTTTCTACACCTCAGGGCCAGACTCCTCCACTGACAGTCAGCCTGAATAATGTCGCGCCGCAAATTTTTACCGCTGACGGCTCGGGCCAGGGGCAGGGCATTATCGTGAATGCGAATTCCAATCAATTTGCTGCACCCGCGGGATCTCTCCCCGGAGCAACCCCCGCGGCGCGCGGCTCGACGATCACTGTTTACTGTACCGGCATCGGGCCCGTCGATAGCCCGACCGCAGATGGCGCCGTAACCGGAAGCGGGCCCCTCGCTCGGGTTCTTCTGCCAACGGTTGTCATGATCGATGGCATCCCCGTGCTCCCGGATTTCGTTGGCTTGGCCCCGACTCTCGCGGGCGTGTATCAGATCAACGTAAAGATACCGCAGAACGCGACCGTTGGATCTACCATCGATTTCTCTCTCATATCGGGAGGCAGCATATCGAACGTGGTTACGTTTGCCGTTCAATAGACGGTGCGGTTATCGGCCCGTCCAGATCTAACACAGGACACTGTGCGAGAATGACGACTCTTGGTTATACCCGCCCGCGATAATCCAGAGCACGCCTGCAAAAGGGGATGCCGGGAACATGTTTCGCTGTTGCGTGAGTATGCGCTGACTGAAACCCGTCTGGAGCGCTGCTGTTTTTTTCGATGGCCCTTTCGGCGGTTTCATGCTCCTTCCATCGAGCAATCATTCACGATGCGCCAGCTTCTGCGCCCCGCGTGCTATTCGTGGGGGTGGCCCGATCCCGCCGGCGTGGAAATCTGAATCAGGACATCCACCAGTTCTTCCGGCGCCGAAAAGAAGGGGCAGTGATCGGCTGCAATATCAAAAATCGCAGTGGGCTGAGATACCTTGCACATTTGACTCTGCATTGATGGCAATACGGCCTTGTCCTCCCTGCAGCCGATGTAATAGTGCGGAACCCGATGGTATATTTCCGGACTCGCTGTGAGAGGCGTCTCGTACGGACGGATTGGCTCTGCGGTTAATCGTGGCGTCGAACGTTTGGCGATATCCGGACATAGCTGATACAGATATCGGCTTGCCCCCTCGGGACTAATCAACGCCGTCGATCTGTCATCCGACCAGACAATACTCGCCAGATATTCAGGATCCGCGCCAGTGAGTCCGTCCAGCATCGATACTCCCGAGGGAATCTGCAACCCGGCTACTGCCACGACGGCGGCGACCCGTTCGGCAAACCGGTCGGCCGTATGAGCCGCGACCATGGCGGCCATACTGTGTCCCACAAGGATAGAGCGCATGCCGGAGGAGCCTGCTTGTCTGGTTACAGTCTCCACGTAATCGTCGAACCCGATCGCATTCAATGGGGTTCGATCCTCCCCGTGTCCTGGCAGATCAATTGCCAGCGCGCGGTGTCCGGACTCGCGCAACAGCGTAACGACCCGGTCCCAGCACCAGGCGCCAAACCAGGATCCATGAATCAAAAGAAAGTCAGCCAACGCGAGAACCTCTATGTGTTAGGCTGATAATCTGCATTTGGCGTAAGTGAGTCGCCATTATGTCTCCTGAACTGTCGCGGCTGGTTATCTCGATCTATGATGCTGCCACAAATCCGGATTTGTGGAGCGTCTTTTACCGGGAATTCTCCGGTATTGTTCAGGCCGACTTCCTGGGTATTCAGGTCCACAATCTCGGACAGAAGCAGTCCCGGTTTCTCTCAAGCCACGGACAAACACGCGAATTTTCAAAATCCTATCACGAATACTATAGCCGCAAGAACATCTGGCGTGAGCGCGGTAAAGATCTTTTTCAGACCGGCGCCATTGTAATCGCCAGTCAGCATACGCCGCAGAACATTCTGACGCGATCCGAGTTTTATAACGACTTCCTGCGCCCGGTCGGAATCGGATATTCCATGGTTGCCATCATTAGCCGTGGCCCGGAAGCCGTGACCGGGCTCAGCGTGAATCGAACGGAAGGCCGGGAACAATTCGACAAAAACGATCTGGAGATTACCCAGTTCCTGCTTCCGCATCTTTCGAAGGCGGCGGAGATCCAGCAGCGCTGCGCGATGTTTTCAGCCGGCGAGATACTCCTCAACCGGCTTGCGACCGGCGTTATTTTTCTTACTGCCGGCAAACGCATTGTGTTTGCAAACCGGACGGCGGAACGGTTGTTCGAAGAGGGCGATGGGATCGAAGCCGAACACCGCGGCCTTCGCGCACGCTGGCCGCAAAGCGACAGCGATCTTCAGGCCGCCCTCGAAAGTGCGACGAATCCCGGATTACACGCGCAATATCGAAGTGCTTTCTTCGTGGATCGCGGGCCGTCGCGCCGGCCGCTTCGGGTAATTGCGTTTCCTTTACGGCAGTACGCCAAACCTTTTTATGGAATGCCGGTCCCCGCCATGGTTCTGCTCATAACCGATCCGGAACGGCGATCATCCGTCAATGGCGAGTTGCTGGAGGAACTCATCGGACTCAGTCACTCCGAAGCGCGCGTGGCCCGGCTGCTTCTCGAGGGGTACAGCACTTCGGAAATCGCCCTGGAACTGAAGATTCAGGAGAACACCGTGCGTGCGCATCTGAAGGCAATGTTTTCGAAGACCACGACGAGGAATCAAAGTGAGCTTGTCGCCTATCTTCTGACCTTCGGAACTGATCCGGCCGCCGGGTGATATCGCGTAACGAATAGTCAGCGACAACAGCCTTTCAAACCTCCGGCTGCCCGATTTTCAGAGCAATGGTTCCAACGCCGGCGATCGCGCCTTCCAGGTCGTCTCCGGGTTTTACGGGCCCGACGCCCTCCGGAGTTCCGGTGAAAATCACATCTCCCGGCTGAAGGTGGTAGTAACCCGATAAGTGCGCGACGATTTCGGGAACGCTGTGGATCAGCAGTGACAGATCCGAATCCTGCTTTACCTCGTTGTTGACGCGCAACTGTATCTTTCCTTCTTTGGGATGTCCGATCTCCGTCGCCGGCGCTATCTCAGAAATGACGGCGGACTGCTCCACGTCTTTGCCGAGGTCCCAGGGGCGCCGTTGCTCGCGCGCGGTAAACTGCAGATCGCGCCTCGTCATGTCCAGACCGCAGGCATACCCGAAGACGCATTCGAGCGCCTGCTGCTTCGTAATCCGGAACGCCGGCGCGCCGATCACCGCAACCAGCTCGAGTTCGTAGTGATAATTGGCGGTCCCCGCCGGATACGGAACCGTGGAGCCTGACGCCACATAGTGTTCGGCCGCCTTGGTGAAGTAGAACGGCGCTTCGCGATCTGCGACCACGCCCATCTCCTTCGCATGCGCTTCATAGTTCCGTCCAACGCAGAATATCCGCCGGATGGGAATCGCTTCCGGCCGGCCTCTGACCGGAATTTCGGAAACGGGAGGCGCCGCAAAAAGAAGTTTGCCCATGCACGATGAGTTTAGCGCGCGGTATCATCAACGGTCATGAGTCCTGCGCGCGGGATCGACATCGCCGGCATTCTGGACCGCCGTCCGGTCAGCGCATTTCAGTGGGCGATTTTCACGCTCTGCTCGTTGTGTCTCATCATGGATGGGTTCGACGTGCAGTCGATGGGATACATTGCGCCTGCGCTCGTACGCGACTGGCATATCCCGAATTCCGTGCTGGGCCCGGTCTTCAGCGCGGCGTTAGTGGGCGTACTGATCGGGTCCCTGCTCTTCAGCACGCTGGCGGATCGCATCGGGCGGCGTCCGGTACTGATTGCCGGAGCTTTTTATTTTTCCCTCCTGACGCTGATGACGGCGGGCGCGCGGTCTGTCGATGAATTGCTGACCATTCGATTCTTCGCGGGGCTGGGTCTTGGCGGCATGATGCCGAATGCCATGGCGCTGGTCGGCGAGTACAGCCCGAAGCGGCTCCGCGTGGCCGCGATGATGGCGGCATCGTGTGGATTCACGGGAGGCGCGGCTCTCGGCGGCTTCCTTTCGGCGTGGCTGATTCCCGCGTTTGGCTGGCGCTCGGTGTTCCTGTTCGGCGGAGCGATCCCTCTCGTGATCGCGACGCTGATGCTCTTCCTTCTTCCCGAATCGCTGAGGTTTCTTGTGGTGCGCGGGCGGAATCGCGGCCAGGTCCTCGCTTTGCTCCAACGCATCGACCCGCAATTGACTTTCGGGGCGGACGATCATTTCCTCGAAGCCGAAGAGAAACGGGAAGGCATGCCTGCGATCTATCTGTTTCGCGAGGGACGCTCGCTTGTGACGGTTCTTCTGTTCGTTGTCAATTTCATGAACCTGCTGAACCTCTATTTCCTTTCGAGCTGGATTCCGACGATTACGCGCGATGCGGGATACAGCACCACCATCGCTGTCCTCGTAGGGGCTGCCGGACAGGCCGGCGGGACAGTGGGAGCGCTGGGCAACTCCTGGCTGATAGGAAAGTTTGGATTTGTTCGGGCTTTGGGCGCGGTCTTCGTGGTGGGATGCGTCAGCATCGGGTTCATCGGGCAGCCATTTCTCTCGCTGGCGCTGCTCGTTGTTTCGGTGTTCGTCGCGGGCTGGTGCGTTCCCGGAGCACAGCCAGGCATCAATGCTCTGGCCGCGGTTTACTATCCGACGTATCTCCGCTCTACGGGTATTGGATGGGGGCTCGGGATCGGACGCCTTGGCGCGATCGCGGGTCCGATACTAGGCGGCCTGCTGATTGCGCATCATTGGGCGACCCGCGATGTGTTTCTGGCGGCCGCGATTCCGGCGGCGATTTCGGCTCTGGCGACTTTCGCGCTTGAGGGCTCCATGCGCGAGACCGCCGCGTAATATTCTGAACCTATGCCCCAGGCCGTTTCGATACCCGCGGAGACTCCGGAGCGCCGCGCGTTCTACGAACGCATCGGTGGCAATAACCTTGCGCCTCTCTGGGCTTCGCTGGCCAATCTGGTGACACCCGAACCGGTCAGCGCGTGTCAGCCGGCGGCGTGGCGGTTCGCGGAAATTCGCGCGGCGATGATGGAAGCGGGCGCGCTCATCACGGCAAAGGAAGCGGAGCGCCGCGTGCTCGTGCTCGAGAATCCCGGATTTCGCGGGCAGTCGAAGATTACAACCGACCTCTATGCGGGCGTTCAGATGGTGCTGCCAGGAGAGATTGCTCCGGCGCATCGCCATACGCAGACGGCGCTGCGGTTTGTGCTCGAAGGCAACGGCGCTCATACGTCAGTCGACGGCGAGCGAACCACGATGCAGGAGGGCGACTTCATCATCACGCCTCCGATGACGTGGCACGATCACGGCAATCGGAGCGATCGTCCGGCGTTATGGGTAGACGGCCTGGATATTCCGCTCGTGCAGTTTCTCGATGCGTCGTTCGCGGAACATCAGGACGAAGACGAGCAGCCCTTCTCTCGCGCTGAGGGCGATTCGATGGCGCGATACGGTCAGAATCTGCTGCCGGTCGATTGCAAACGCTCGACGGCCACCTCGCCGTTGTTTAACTACCCGTACAACCGTACTCGTGAGACGCTCGATCAGCTACTGCGCAATGGTCCTGTGGATACGTGCCACGGGATCAAAATGAGATACGTCAATCCCGCAACCGGCGGCTACGCAATGACCACCATCGGCGCGTTCATTCAACTGCTGCCGAAGGGATTCACAACGGCTCCGTATCGCTCCACCGATGCGACGGTGTTTGTCGTTATGGAAGGACGCGGCCGTACGCGAATTGGCGCGGACTTCATCGCCGAGTGGGGGCCGCGGGATATCTTTGTCGCGCCGAGTTGGAAATTCATCGCGCATGAGGCGCTGGAGGAAGCCGTGTTGTTCTCGTATTCCGATCGTCCTGTACAGGAAGCGCTGCATTTGTTTCGCGAGGAGCGTCGCGATGTCTGAGCTGGGAACGCGGCTGGACGCCGCGGTGGAAACGATGCTCGCGGAAGTGGCGACGCTTCCCGAGGAGTTGATCGTGTGGAAGCCGGCGGCGGACGTCTGGAGCGTGATGGAGATTCTCTGCCACGTGGATGAGTTCGTGCCTTACTGGACCGGCCAGGCGCTGCAGATGGTGATGCAACCCGATGAGCAGTGGGGACGAACTCACGCACATACCGGGCGGCTTGAGGCGGTCGGGCGGGCGGGTTCGCGATCGCTCGCGGATGTCGCCAACACGATCCGCATAGGCGCGCGGGAATCGGCGGCTGCGATCGGCGGGCTGAGCGATAACGATCTTGCCTCGGAGGCGGTGAGCAGGAATCCGCGCTGGGGGAAGAAACCTGCTTCGTTCGTGATTGACGATCTGGTGATTGGACATGTCGAGAAACATCTCGGCCAGATTCGCCGCAACGTGACGCAATTCCACGAGATGCGGTAGAGTCCGCCGCTAGCCGACGTCGAAAATCGGAACGTCCGTGTGGATGAAGTAGTTACCCTTGCACAGAAGTGGCTCGCCGAATGCAATTGCGGCCGCATATGCGAAACAATCGCCAAAATTCAGCGCGGCTCGATGGTGTCCTTTGCCGAAACGGCTGAACGCGGATCGCGCGATTTGTGCCTGCTCTGTGTCGACAGGAACCAGCTCGATTCCTGAAATTGCAATCAGGTGATCCAGGTCGCGCAATCCGTCCCGGCCGCGCGATTCCGCAACAATCGAACACTCCACAAAAGTCGCCACGGACATTCGCACCGAATCCGCTTCCTCAATGGCTCTGTAAAACGCATGCCGTTCTGGTTCGAGCTGAAGGATCGCAATGATGGCGGAAGAATCAATGATCATTAAGTCGGAAGACCGTTCTCGTCATAGCCGAGAATTTCGTCCGGTGTTCGGTTGTCGAGGACGGGCAGGCTGGCGAAATGCTGTGCGATTCTTTCGACCTCATCCGCCAGGCTTCGATGCTGGCGCTCCCGCTGAACGCGCATGAGCCTGTCCCTAAGCGCCGTGGTGATCGCCGTTATTTTGTTTTCCCCGGTTTCCCGGACGAGTTCCGTCACCAGCCGTTCGGTTTCCGGATTGCGGATGGTGAGCGCCATGTCGATGTCGAACCGTCACCTATATTGTATTCAACCCGCGATCCCCATCATCTTCAGCGCCGCCGCTCCACCCAACCCATACGGATTCGCCAGGCTCTCCACCGACTCCATATGGACATACTTCTGCGCCACAATGACTTCGACCGGTTTTCCCGCCGCCTTCACCGCCGCGGCGAACTCCCGGCTCTGCCGCTGAAACTCCGGCGTTTCGTTCGTTCCGTACATCACCACAATCGGCACATGCAGCTTATCGATATGCCGCTGCGGACTATACGCATTCTCCGCCGCGTCGTCGATCTTCACGTACGAGCTGCGATTCGAAATCCGCACCGCCTTCAGATCGTAAATCCCGCTCAGGAGCACGGCGCCCTTCACCGTGTCCTCCGGCAGCCCCAGATCTTTCCACGGTGTCGTCAGCACCACCCCTGCCAGATGCCCTCCCGAAGAATGGCCCGAAATATAGATCTTGTTCTTATCGCCGCCGAATGACGACGCGTTCTTATAAACCCACGCAATCGAATGCCGCACCTGCGACACCAGAACGCCGAGATCGCCGCCCACATCCTGAACCCAATCGAAATCCGGCGCGACATAGTGAACTCCATGCCGCACGAAATTCTCCGCAGGAAATCCGTAGCCGTGCGCATCCGCCACGCGCCACCGCCCGCCATGAATAAAGATGAAAATCGGCGCATTCGGCCCGCGCGCCTTGTAGAGATCGAGCTTTTCCTTTTCCTTCGTCCCGTAAGGAATGCGCTGCGGATTGCCCAGATGCGCGCGGACCACATCGCTGTCCGCCTTCAGGCGATCGGCAAACTGATCGATATCCGGTTCGTAGACCGTCTGATCGTAAGCCGCGTCGAGCTCGACCTGGTCGTAATCGAGGAAAACCCTCGGCCTTTTTTTGTGCGGCGGCGGCCCCAGCGCCTTCTCCTGCGCCGCCGCGATACTCGCGCCCGCGGCTCCGGCGGCGGTCAAAATCATGCTGCGTCGGCTCAACGCATCGGACAATTAGTTCTCCCTGGAGACGATTCTCATACCGTAGAACGACCGGTAAATAAAGAATAGCGCCACCAGGAGAAAGATGCCGGAAAGTGTGTAACCGAGCGTACCGCCCTGCTCGCCCGAAAGCGAGACGGCCAGTTCCACCGCCAGCAATCCAAACAGCGTCGTGAACTTGATGATCGGATTCAACGCGACCGACGACGTGTCCTTGAACGGATCGCCCACCGTGTCGCCCACCACCGTGGCCGCATGCAGATCGGTCCCTTTCTGCTTCAGTTCGGTCTCCACAATCTTCTTCGCGTTGTCCCACGCGCCGCCCGCATTCGCCATAAAAATCGCCTGGTAGAGTCCAAAGAACGCAATCGAAATCAGATAGCCGATGAACAGAAACGGCTCCACAAACGCAAACGCCAGCGTCGCGAAGAAGACCGCCAGGAAGATGTTCAGCATGCCCTTCTGCGCGTACTGCGTGCAGATTCCCACTACGGCTTTGCTGTCCGCGACGGAGGCCTTCGTTGCGCCCTCCAGCTTCATGTTCTTCTTGATGTACTCCACGGCGCGATAAGCGCCCGTAGTCACCGCCTGCATGCTCGCGCCGGTGAACCAATAGATCACTGCGCCGCCCGCCATCATTCCCAGCAAAAACGGCGGATGCAGAATGGAGAGCTTCTCCAGGTTATTCTGCAGCCCGTCAGTCAGCGCCACGATGATGGAGAAGATCATCGTCGTCGCGCCCACCACTGCGGTCCCGATCAGCACCGGTTTGGCGGTCGCCTTAAACGTGTTGCCCGCGCCGTCGTTCTCTTCGAGATTCTCCTTCGCCCGCACGAAATCGGGCCGGAATCCGTATGTCCGTTGGAGCTCTTCTTCGATCCCCGGAACATCCTCGATCAGAGAAAGCTCATACACCGACTGCGCATTGTCCGTCACCGGGCCATAGGAATCCACCGCGATCGTCACCGGCCCCATTCCAAGGAACCCGAACGCCACAAGGCCGAACGCGAACACAGCCGGAGAGAGCATCAGAGCCCCCATTCCGAAATTGCTGATTCCGAAACCGGCAGCCATTAGCAGCAACATCGTAAGCCCCAGCCAGAAGCCGCTGAAATTTCCGGCCACCAGACCGGAGAGGATATTCAGCGAGGCCCCGCCTTCTTTCGACGACGTCACTACCTCTCGCACATGCCGCGATTCGGTTGACGTGAACACCTTCACCAGTTCCGGAATCACCGCGCCCGCCAGCGTGCCGCAGGTAATCACGCTCGAAAGCTTCCACCAAAGCGTGGGGTCATCGCCCAGATTCGGAATCATGAAATACGAGACCAGATAGGTCAGGCCGATGGAAACGATCGAAGTCAGCCACACGAGAAACGTCAGCGGCTCTTCGTAATTGAACTTCTTCGCGGTCCCGAATTTCGCTTTCGCGATCGCTTCATTGATGTAATACGATCCCGCCGATGAGATCACCATCATGATGCGCATGGCGAAAATCCAGACCAGCAGTTGCACCTGCACCAGCGGATCATGCACCGCCAGCAGAATAAACGAAATCAGCGCCACGCCCGTCACGCCGTAGGTTTCGAAACCGTCCGCCGAGGGCCCCACCGAATCGCCCGCATTGTCGCCCGTGCAGTCCGCGATCACGCCCGGGTTGCGCGCGTCGTCCTCCTTCACGTTGAACACGATCTTCATCAGATCGGCGCCGATATCGGCGATCTTCGTGAAGATGCCGCCCGCCACGCGCAACGCCGCCGCGCCCAGCGATTCTCCGATGGCGAATCCGATGAAGCACGGCCCCGCATAATCGCTCGGAATGAACAGCAGGATGCAGAGCATGATCAGCAGTTCAATCGAGATCAGCACCATCCCGATGCTCATGCCGGCTCGCAGCGGGATCTGATAGCAGGGGTAGGGAAGTCCGCGCAGGCTGGCGAACGCTGTTCGCGAATTCGCGAAGGTGTTCACGCGGATGCCGTACCACGCCACGCCGTAGCTTCCGGCGATGCCCAGCAGACTGAACGCCAGGATGACCAGGACTTTCAGGGCGCTGAACGCCCGGAAATACCCGAAGTACACCAGAATGATCGCGCCGATAAAGATCTCCAGAATCAGCAGAAAACGGCCCTGAGTGAAGAGATAGGTTTTACACGTTTCCCAGATCAGCTCGGAAACGTCCTTCATCGATTTGTGTACCGGCAGATCGCGGAGCTGGCGATAGGTCATGAGTCCGAACAGCAGACCCGCCGCGCAGATCAGCAGCCCCACCATCAGCAGGTTGCGCCCATCCACGCCGAAGAATGTGCCGATGCTCAGATCCGGCAGAACCAGGTTCGCTTCTCCGCCGCCACCACCGCCACCGCCGTTTGGAGTCGGGATAGTCGTGGTCAAAGCGGGATCCTGCGCGAAGCTCAGCACAGGAAGTAAAAGAAGAAGCAGGAAAGGAGCACAACTCAAAAGCCGTCGAACCTGCGCGTACACGGTGGCACTGCATCGGCTGAAATTCATGCGCGAAAATTTCCCCAGTTGGATTTCCGGCCTTTCCCCTTCCGGGCCGGTACTTGCATCGCATCCCAGACTATCTAAATAAGTTACGGCCTCGCAACCGCAGGGCAAGGCGATAGTCCGAAATGGACGACTGCGTGACCGGAGCAGGTGGCGGGCCACATCCCATTGCATAATAAGGATGTATGCCGATTTACGAATACCTCTGCGAATCCTGCGGGGCCAAATTCGAGAAGCTCGTACGCCGCACCGAGGAGCAATCAGCCCTCGCCGCCGGGTGCCCCTCCTGTGGGAAAAACGACCTCAAACAGGAATATTCCACTTTTGCCCCGAGAGCCGGAAATGCCTCTCCGATGCCCGAAATGGGCGGTTGTCCGGCCGGAATGTGCGGAAATCCGGGTCTCTGCGGTCGAAATTGACCCTTCGGGAGCCTTTTTCGATCAATTCCGGCGATAGGCCCTATTCAAAAAAACGATTGCCTGGGCCGTCGCCAATCGGCCATAATCGGAATTCATCGGACAGAGTGAAAACGGCGGACAGAAGACGTCCGAGCGCCTCATTTTGGCCTCCAATCCAATCGAACACGGAGCAGCATGTCAAATCTTACGGACTTTCTCAGCCTGAGCTACGGCGAACTCGAAGAATTGAACCTGAAGGCGAAGGAGCAGCGGTTAGGCCGTGTCGACGCCGGTAAGGTGCAGGAAGAGCGCATCAAATACCTGACCGACGAAAAGCGGATCAAGGCTGTCACGGTGCTGTTCAGCGACCTCGAAGGCCGCCTGCACATGCTCGACTACGACAAGAAGTTCCTGCTCAAGAGCTTCGA
>CAZWTH010000385.1:0-4508 GCA_964636715.1 uncultured Solibacteraceae bacterium
GGCCCGACCGACAGGCTGGCCAAACACGAGTTTGCGATCCGAGTCGTTCATTACCTGTAATGACGTTGGATCGAAACCAAAGGCTACTTACTGCAAAGTAATTGTTTTTGTAAAGCTGCAATTCATTCACAGCTTCTTCAGCCCTGCGCGCCGGGCTTCCGCTCGGCGCCCTACTCCAGTTGCATCTTCCCCAGGAGCGCCCGATACCGCGCATCCCCCCGAATCGGATCGAAAATCGGATTCGACTTCATCCCCAGAATATTGGGGTCCCGGTCCTGCACCGCCCGGTCGAGATGCGCAAACGCCGCATCGAAATCGCCCAGCGCCGTATACACATAAGCAATACTGACCGGCGAAATATACTCCTGCGATGACCGCTGCGAAATCGCGGTCACCATCGCCCGCGCCTGAGCCTGCTGCCCGGAACCGGCCAGCGCCATCGCTTCAATCGAATCGACAAACTTACTGCTGACGTCGGCCTCGCGCGCCCGCGTATAGCACGCCCGCGCTTCCTCAAATTGGCCGCGCTGGATGTAGACGAACGCCATCATCGCATGCGCCAGATAGTAACCCGGATTCATCTCGACCACTTTGCGGAACTGAGCAATCGAATGATCGTAACTTCTCTCCACGTAATACAGGAACCCGAGATGCACCCGGAACAGAATCGAGAGCGGATCGAGCGCCAGCGCATTCTGCACTTCGGTGATCGCCTCGGCGATCCGCCCCACGGGCCGCAGATAGTAGAACGCGTAAACATCGCGCGCACCGGGCGAGGCGTTATTCAGTTCGATCGACCGGATCATCTCGCGCTCCGCCCCCGCCCAGTCCCAGTCGTAGAGCGCCAGAATCACGCCGAGCGTCCCGTGAGCCTCCGCCAGGCTGTCATCGAGCTCGATCGCGCGGCGAACCGCGGCTTTCGCCTTCGGCATCGCCTCCTTCGGCGCCACGAAACCGAGGAAACCTTCCGAATACCAGCAATAAGCCAGCCCGTCATGCGCGGGCGCATACTTCGGATCGAGCCGGATCGCTTCCTCGAACAGCCGCTTGCTCGCGTCCAGACCTTCGCGCGTCATCTTATAGAGCTCGTAACGGCCGCGCAGATAGAGGTCGTAGGCTTCCAGATTGTCCGTATAGCGCTTGATGATGGGCGCGGCCGCCGCGGCGGCGTTGTCGGTCGATTCGGCCGCCAGCCGCACTTTGAGATTCTCCACAATCGCGTGCGAGATCTCGTCCTGAATCTCGAACACGTCTGTCATCTCGCGGTCGAAGCGCTCGGACCAGATGTTGTTGCCTTCCTCCACCCCGATCAACTGTACGCTGATGCGTACGCGATTCCCCGCCTTGCGCACGCTGCCTTCAAGCACGCTCGCCACATTCAGGGTCTGGCCGATGCGCCGGACGTCTTCCTGCGCGCCCCGGAACGCAAACGCCGAAGTCCGCGCCGTCACCCGCAGATTCGGAAGCCGCGTCAGCGCGTTGATGATTTCCTCGGCCAGTCCGTCGCTGAAGTATTCATTCTCTTTGTCCGAGCTGAGATTGAGGAATGGCAGCACCGCGATTGCCGGAACAGAGCGCGCCACCGGCCGTTTCCAGATGCCGGACTGTGCCTGCATAATCCCCGAACGGCTGGCGAAATAAAGCTGCTCGAGCGTGGCCTTCACGTCGCCCATCGATTGGTATCGCTGATCCGGATCTTTGCGCAGGCAGCGCAGCACCACATCGCGGATATCGTCGGGAACCACGAGGTCCTTCGGAAATGGCCGCGGCTCGTCGCGCAGAATCGCCGTCAGGGTTTCGAGACCGGTCTTGCCGTGAAACGCCTTCTGCTGGGTCAGCATTTCATAAAACACCGAGCCGAAGGAAAAAATATCGGACCGGTGGTCCACCTGCTCGCCCTGCGCCTGTTCGGGCGACATATAGGACAGCGTCCCGATGATCGCGCCTTCCGATGTTTTGGGCGAAACCGCGAGTCCGCCCGAGATCGAAACGGTAGTATCGGTCTCTCCCAGATCCACCGGCGAACGATCCCCCGCGAGTTTGGCCAGTCCGAAGTCCAGCACTTTGGCGAGGCTCTCCGGCGTCACCATCACGTTGGCGGGCTTCAGATCGCGGTGTACAATCCCGATCCCGTGCGCCGCGTTCAGCGCGTCGGCGATCTGCATCGCGTACTTCAGGGCGTCCACCACCGGAATGCGGGTGGCGTCAATCAGATCCGCCAGCGTCTGGCCCCGGACGAACTCCATCACGATGCAGTCCCCCGCGTTCACCGCCAGGATGTCGTGAATCGTAATGATGTTCGGGTGGTTCAGCGACGAGGCCGCGCGGGCTTCCTGCAGAAATCGCGCGCGGCGGCCGGAATTGTCGGCCGCGGGCAGCAGCACCTTGACCGCGACAAAGCGGCCCAGCTGAATGTCTTTGGCCTTGTAGACCATCCCCATTCCGCCTTCGCCCAGCTTTTCGAGCACCTCATAGTGCGAAATGGTAGTGCCAACCATACCGGCCGCCGAATCCCTCAGTTTGGCACATCGCGGTTAGTACGCGATTGGCAGAATTCCCGAGTTGCCGGCCGTGTCGCCCTGCGAAACGGCGATGGCCACGTTCCCGCCCGGTTGCGTAGCCGGAATCTGCAGGTTCACCTGATAGAGACCCACAAATCCTGGACTCAGCCCCGCGAATGCGATCGGTACCGGATTGCCGTTCATCGTAATCACGGGCTGAACAGCCGCGCGGGCGAGAACGCCCGATGGCGGGCTGTTGCCCGTCGTCACCGGGTTGTCCGTAGCGCCCAGTCCAAGCAGGAACAGCACCACGTATTCGCCGCGCTGCGCGGGCGACGTGGCGGAAATCAGCGTGCCATCTGCGGCATGCACGGCGACGAGCGATCCATCGGGGAACGTATCGATGCCCGGATTCGCCGCGGTGAGCTGGATTGTCTGCGGCGGCGTGAGCGCGCCGTTCGCGTTCACGATCACCTGGTATTGTTCCGCCGCATTCAGTTCGAACGGAATCTGCGCGTTGATCTGGCCCGGCCCCACGTAGAACAACGGCGACTGAATACCGCCGATCAGCACGCTGGTGGCGTTCAGCCTGACCGGCAGCGGAATCTCCGTGGGCTGCGCGGGCTGCGACGCAAGATGCGATCCGTAGATCGCGACGATCGTGCCCGGCGCAAGCGCTCCGCCGATGGTGGGAGCGAACGGGTTCACCACTCCGTTCGGATCGGTGCTGGGCGCGGCGTTCGGAACCACGGAACCCGAGAGTTCCGCGGTCGCGGGCGTCAGCCCGGATTTCGAGCCGCGGGCCTTGATAGTGATCCGGGAAGTCGAAGCTCGCGGCGTCCACGTTCCGGAATAGACGCCTTTGGCGGCGTTGCTCACCGTGAACGCGAGAGGCGGATCGCCGTTCGAAAACGTGGCGATCACCTGGCCGTCGCCGATGACGTTACCGCAATCGTCGGAAAGCTGGACCGCGAGCGGCGTGGGCCAGGACGCAGGCGTGGAGAAGCTGTTGACCAGGCCGATCTGCGTCGGCACCACGTTCGCCGCGGCGCACGAATCGCGTGGTGTGAGACCGGCCGCGGGTTCCGCGTGGGACACCGGTGTGCCCGCCGGAATGATGAGCGATACATTCACGGCGCTGATGCCGCTGCCATTCCCGGCGATGCTGACGCTGCCGGTGTAGACGCCGCCCGTGAGCCCGGTCGTATTGATCGTCACCGTCGAAGTACCGGGCACAGTGCTCGAAGCGCTTCCCGTTGGCGTCACGCTGAGCCAGTTACCGCCATTGACCGTGGAAGCGGAAGCCTGATAGGCGGCGGGCGTCGAAGAGGTGGAGTACACCGTGATGACCTGCGAGGTTGTCCCGCTGTCAAACGTGAGGCCGCCCGGGCTCGGCGTGAGATGCGGCGGCGCATCGGCGGACGCGACGTTCAGAACAACCTGATAATCCTGCGGAGAATTCGAAGCGTCGGGCGACGTCACCTCGATCGTCGCGTAATAGGGACCGGGCGCGAGACTGGCGGCGCCGCTGTTGATCGAATACGCAACAGGGTTCGAAGACGAACCGGCGGCGGTTTCGAGCGTCAGCCAGGGCGCGTCGTTGGTCGCGGCCGCCGTCCAGTTGATTGCGCCACCTGCGCTGTCCACCTGGAACGAGCCATGTACATTGCCGGGCTGTCCGCCCACCGCCATGTCGAAGTGTGTTCCCGATGGGGCCAGCGTCATGATGGCATGGTTGGTGACCAGGAACGTGACCGGGATCGAAGCGCTTCCCGCGGAGGACGCGATGTTCACCGCTGTGCGATAGACGCCCGAAGAGAGCCCTGTCGCCGAGACGCCGATTGTGACCTGCGTGGAGGAGCCGCCCGTGAGAGACGAGGCGAACGCACCCGCCGAACACCATGCGGCATCGCACGAGACGGACGAAATGGTCAGTTCGCCGCCGCCGATATTCTGGATCTGGATCGGCCGCGAAAGTACCGATACCGAATTGAACGACAGGGCGCT
>CAZWTH010000386.1:0-1746 GCA_964636715.1 uncultured Solibacteraceae bacterium
CGACAGGGGTCTCAGCGGGCGCGGATTCGGCGCGGCGCGCGGGGCCGGGCGCGGCGGATCTCTCGGCTCCGTTGCCGAAGCCAGCGCTGGCTACGACTTGTCCTCCGCCGGAGCCGTGGCCCGATCCGTTACCCGTCCCGGAATCGCCGAAGCCGCCGAGATGAACGGAGCCGGTGGAGGCCCCTTTCGCCGCAAGACCGCCGCTGCCGCGCGGTGAATCGAATCCACCGGTTTGTACTTCGAGATGGGGAGAGGGCGTGTGGCCATTCGCGGATTGTCCGGCATTATCGAAGACGCCGGTTTTCACGGGGGGCGTGTACTTCCCGGGAAGACTCGGCGCATTGAGGTTGGCTGTCTGAAGAGGAGCGGGCGCGAGCGGCGCTTGCTGCACAGGCTCGGGCGCCGCGATAGAGGCGGCCTTCGGCCGTTCAACGGGGACAGGCGCGGTCATTCGCTTCGCGACGATTGGCGGCGGCGCGGGCGCGGGTTGAATTTTGGGCGGCGCGAGTTTCGGTAGTTCGCGGCGGACGCGGACGGGCGGGGCTTCGAGCGGCGTGTGCGGACGCGGGGGAACGTAAACGAGGGGCGTCACGACTTCGCGCGTGTAGGGGATGGGCGCATCAGACCCGGTGGGAAGGAGGATCAAACCGCAGATGAGAGCGACATGGATGGAAGCGCTGATGAGCCATCCGTCTGGTTTCCGGTCTTTGGGAAGTTCATTCTTCGCGCGCCACATGCTGATGGTCATAACCCGAGCGTGGGAACGTAGTCCCACGCACGAGTAACGCATTGAGCCAGCCACTGTGCGTTCAATCACGGAGGTTATGGCGCTGTGAGGGAAATGTGCCACTTCGCATCCGAATAGAGGAGGGAATCTCTTCAATCAGGTCCAGGAATTACCACAGATGGCCGCGAAAAACCGGTAGGATTTTCCGCGCTATCGAAGGGCAGCAGACCGAAGTGAATCCCGGGTCGCGTTTGTGGGGAACTTTGTTACTGCCGCGCTATATTGAAGACTACTCATGAGTCAGAACAGTTTTGGCGCGGCTGCGAGCCTCCAGGTGAGCGGCCGGGATTACCGCTATTTCAGCCTTGCGGCGCTCGAGAAGAAAGGCATCGCGAATGTGTCGCGCATGCCGGTTTCGCATCGGATCTTACTGGAGAATCTGCTGCGGTGCGAAGACGGCCGAAAGGTCCACGCTTCCGACATTGAAGCTGTGGCGAAGGGCCACACCGGTGAGACCGCGAAGGAGATTCAGTTCATGCCGGCGCGGGTGCTGCTGCAGGACTTCACGGGCGTACCCTGCGTGGTGGATGTGGCGGCGATGCGCGATGCGCTGCAGGCGATGGGGAAAGATCCGAAGAAGGCGAATCCGCTGATGCCGGCGGATCTGGTCATTGACCACTCGGTGCAGGTGGATGAGTTCGGGACGAAGAACGCGTTCAACGTGAACGCGCTGATGGAATTCCAGCGCAATCGCGAGCGCTACATGCTGCTGCGGTGGGGACAGACGGCGTTTCAGAATTTCCGCGTGGTACCGCCGGATACGGGCATTGTGCATCAGGTGAATCTGGAATATCTGGCGGATGTTGTTTTCCGCGCGAAGGGCGCGGACGGGGGCGTGACGCTCTATCCGGACACGGTGGTGGGGACCGACTCGCACACCACGATGATCAACGGGCTTGGCGTGGTGGGTTGGGGCGTGGGCGGAATCGAAGCAGAGGCCTGCATGCTGGGGCAGCCGA
>CAZWTH010000387.1:0-1574 GCA_964636715.1 uncultured Solibacteraceae bacterium
CAGCTACATTCCACGCCCGGAATGGTATTTCCTGTTCCTCTTCCAGGCACTGAAATTTTTTGAAGGACC
This sequence comes from uncultured Solibacteraceae bacterium, assembly GCA_964636715.1. Lineage (GTDB taxonomy): Bacteria > Acidobacteriota > Terriglobia > Bryobacterales > Bryobacteraceae > BOG-234. The sequence continues at coordinate 70 of CAZWTH010000387.1, forward strand.
GCTCGAAGTCGTCGGCGCCATCGTCCTGCCTACCCTCGGGATGATCGCGCTCTTCCTGGTGCCCTTCTTTGATCGCTCCGCAGCGATGCGCGTCCAGAAACGCGCTTTTGCCCTCGCGACCGTCGCTCTCTGCCTCATCGGATGGGCTGGACTCACGCAGCGCGCCATCGCCACCACGCCCGAAAATTTGGAAGACCCCGAAGCCGGCCTGAAGCCGCCGCAATTTTGGAAGGAGATTCCGGCCGAGCAGCTAGCTGGCATCGGCTTCTTCCGTCAAGCAAACTGCGCGTCATGCCACACCCTGGGCCGGTCCGGCGTGGGCCCCGATCTCGCGAAGGCGAATTCGACGCAGCCGATCGATTGGCTCACCGAGCACTTCACCCAAAACGCACCCAACCTCACTGGAGCCCAGATCAAGAGCATCGCCACGCTCGTCACCAAGCGCGACGACAAAGGCCTCGACGCGTGGGCCCACGCCCCTGAAAGCGCTGTCGCCGGAGCGAAGGTCTATCAGGCGCGCCAGTGCGGTGTGTGCCATCTCCTGAACGGCACCGGTGGCTCCATGGCTCCGCCCATGAATGGGCTCTTCGCCCGCCGCAGCAAATCCTGGGTCACCGAGCACTTCACCGATCCCCAAAAATTCGTGAAGACCTCGACGATGCCGGCATTCAAGCTGCCGCCACAGGAACTCGCGGTCTTGACAAACTACATCCTCGCGATACCGCGCTAGTGCGAAGCTAAATCTCCGGCTGCTTCAAATACTTCGCGATTTCACGTCTCCTCGTAGTCGCAAAATATCCTTCATGATGCAGGCAAGGAGCAGGATCGCTCTCCCACCGGAGGGGTCCAGCCAGCCCGGCATCTGAATCTCGAGATAACAGATGCAAGGTGTGTGTGCGGTGGGCGTTGCCGGAACGTGTCCGGTTCGTTGCCGTTGCGGACAATAAACGGATCGAAGCGCTTCTAAACGACCAGCAGGAGCCGGCGGAGTGTGCCCAAACCGGGCTAATTCTCCGTCGGCTGCCGCTTCATCTCGTCGACGTTAATCACGTCGAGCGGCTCCTTGCGAGACTCCATCTTGAGCCCCGCATTGTCGATCGCGTCATAAAGCGACGCAATCGAAGCGTTTTCTAGCAGCTTCAACGCCTGCGGCGGCAGCGGCACGCCCGCCTTCTGCCCCGCCCGAATTAACATCGTTCGATAATCCTCCGCCGAAAGCGGCAGTTCGAAATCATAATTCCCTTCGAGCTTGGTTTGGTTCACCACCGGCAGATCAAGGAAATTCGCCAGAACATCGACCGCCGTCGCCATGTCCAGCTTCTTCCCGATCAGCTTGCTGTCGGCAAACGTGTACGACGCGCCCCGGCCCATGTTCACAGCGATCCCATCGCGCGACCCCGACCCGCCAACCGTCACTCCGCCCTCCTCCGCCGGACCCAGTTCCACCTTGGACAGCGTGAGAGGCTTCTATCCACGCTCAAGCACGTAGACTGGGAATTCCTTCT
>CAZWTH010000388.1:0-20233 GCA_964636715.1 uncultured Solibacteraceae bacterium
GGTTCTTAATGGCCGCATTCTCGGCCGGCAGCCCAAACGCATCCCAGCCCATGGGATGGAGCACGTTGTAGCCGCGCATCCACATGTAACGCGCCAGCGCGTCGCCGATCGAATAATTCCGAATATGCCCGATGTGCAGCGCGCCGCTCGGATAGGGCAGCATTTCGAGCACATAGTACTTGGGCTTCGACGAATTCTCCTCCGCCCGGTAAAGCGCGCCATCCTGCCAGCGCTCGTGCCATTTCAATTCGATTTCGTTGTGGTTATAAGTCTTCTCGGGCATCACAGCCTTTATTTACGGTGGAAACCTTCAGTTTCGCAAACTCAACGGGCCGGTGAAGGAAGATAATACGACTATGGCGAACCGGATGCCAAAATTTCTCCTGTCGAACGTCGCGCTTGCCGCTCTGGCCCTGGCCACCACGCCAACATTCGACACGGCGTCCATCAAGCCCGCCGCACTATGGAAAGCAGGTGGCGAGGGAAGCAAGCGGTCCAAAATCGAATACACCCCGAAGAGCCTTTCGATGTCGAATGTCGGTCTGTCGGACTGTGTGCAATGGGCCTGGGACATCCCGTTCTACCAGATCTCCGGACCCGATTTCCCGGACGGCGACCGTTACGATATCCTCGCGCGAACAGAGCAGCCGGCGCCGGTGAGTCAACTCCGCCTGATGCTTCAGAATCTCCTCAACACGAGATTTCATCTCGCGCTTCGCCAGGAGATGAAGGAGCTTCCGGTCTATGACCTCGTGGTTGCCAAAGGAGGCCCGAAACTTCCCGCCCGCAAGACCGAGAGCGATCTGCCTGCCGATCACGCGGCCGAATCCTTGCCACGTGTGCAGGACGGCGGCTTCATTTTCCAGAACGTTTCGATGGCCGGCTTCGCCGCGAAGCTGTCGCTATTAAGGGGAATCGAACTGCCCGTCATCGACCAGACCCACATCGATGGCGTCTACGACATCACACTGAAATCAGCCGCCAGCGCGATTCTGCACCCGGAAGGCGTCTCACTTTTCACACTCATCCAGGAACAACTCGGGCTCCGTCTGGTATCCGCGAAAGCTCCGATGAAAACGCTCGTCATTGAGCGCGTAACCAGACCTTCTGAAAATTAATCCCGAATCTGGCTGAGCCGCTTCAGCGCTTCAATGTCGAGCTTTCCCTGCTCATCATCCTCGCGTGGCGTCTCCAGGATAAACGGTTTCGTCCGCAGCTTCGGATGCGTCAGCACCAGCCGGAAACCCGCCTCGCCGATCTTCCCCTTGCCAATGTTGTCGTGCCGGTCGAGATGCGACCCCAGCCCGCCCTTCGAATCATTCGCGTGGATCACCTTCACCAGATCCATCCCGAGAATCCGCTCGGCCGATGCCACCGTCTGCTCCAGTCCCGCGGCCTCCACGATGTTGAACCCGGCCGCCAGCAGGTGGCACGTATCCAGGCAATACGCGATCGGCAGATCCGTCTCGCGCGCGGTAAGATCGCGAATCATCCGCAGCTCTTCGAACCGCTGCCCCAACTGCGCACCGCTCCCCACCGTGTTCTCGAGCAGCACCGTCAGGGCCGGCGCCTGGAATCCAGCCGAAGCCTCCGCCAGCCCCAGCGCGAACGCCGCCAGGCCCTGCTCCACCGTCTGTCCCTTATAGTTTCCCGGATGCACCACCAGATAATCCGCGCCGATGTCTCGCGCCCGATCCAGTTCCCCGCGAAATGACAACACGGACTTCGCCCGAATCTCCGGATCGAGCGTCGCCAGATTCACCAGATAATTTGTATGGATCACCAGCGGCCGCAGGTCCAGGCGCTCTCGCGCGGCCATCAGGCGCCTGACATCCGCCGGGTCGGGCTTCGACGCCCGCCACATCCGCGGACTGGCCGAAAATATCTGAAAGGTATTGCCGCCCAGCCGGTGCGCCTCCAGCGCCGCCGACTCGAGCGACTTCGACCGTGACGTGTGAATACCGATGCGCAAAAGGGTTGATCGCGCCGCAGGCTTTGCACGGCGCTCATTCCGCAGGATACCCCGGCGGCCAGAACTACTGCGCCGTCAGGTCAATCATCCGTGACGATGTGATCCGATCCGTTGCTGCCCGCGCCAGCGCCTGACCCTTCAGCATTCTCGCGTCAACGTTGAATTCAGCAATACCGTCCGCGGCGCTGTCGGCCTGCATGTCCTGTACAGACTGCTTGCCGGCGGAGGCGAAGAACGTAATCGAGACGTGCGCCCCTGTAACCGGCGACCCACCCGCATCCGTGACCCTGAGACGCAGCGGCCGCCTACTGTTCGAACGATTGGCTTGCGGCGCCGGCATCACGGCAATCTCCAGATCCGCCGCGGCTTCCTTCGCCACAGCCGCCACATTCATTTGGTCGATGACAGTGTTGGCCGACTTTCCGTTCTTTTCGGCCAGCACTTCAATACGAACCGGCCCGGCCCCGCCCACCGGCCGTCCCGGCGGTGTGGTGACGGTACCGGAGGAATCCGTCGATGCCTGAGCGATGGGTCCATCCCCGAAATTGAGGGAGGGACCCTCGGCCGGGGCGGAAAAAATCACGGTCGAATCGGCTACAGGTTTACCGGCCGTGTCCGTCACGCGCAAAACGAAAGATTGTCCGCGCGAGCCCATGCGGCTGTTGACGCCTGTCCCCTGAATGATTTGAATCTGCAGGTCGGCGCCGGCGGCGCTCACCACGCAGAAAAGCGCAAGAAGAAGCCTGGAAGTCACGTCAGTGGGAATCCGGCGCCGCCGGGGTCTTGCTGTCCTGCTGCGTCGATTCCGCGGAAGGCAGCGGCGTACGTCTCTCGAAAGGTTTCGGGGGCGCGAATCCGCCCGGTGCGGGCAGTGGCGCGGAAGAGGCCGAAGTCCCGGCCGGGCCAGCGCTCACCGGATCCGGAACAGGAGGCCGGTCCGTTTCTGAAATCCGCCGGCCGCCGATATCTTTCAGATAAATCCCGTACTGGCTCTCGGTGGAGATAAACCTCATATCCAGTTTCGGATTGTTGATCTCGTCGTCGCGCGCCGTCAGTTGTCCCGTTTTCAGCTCCTCGCTCAATAGCGCCGGGGCGGGCTGAATAATCAATCGCATTTGCGGCGAGAGAAGATCGCCAATCAAAGTGCGCACCTTCTCGCCAACATCGAAAACGGCTTCGACGTCCGACGAACCCCCTGCATCCGCGGCGCTCGCCGCGTCCGGAGAAATCGCCGCCAATTCCTTTAACATCGCCGCGGCTTTGTCACTGACCGCCGAGGCCTTCAGTTGCCGCAATCGCGACAGCGTCTGTACCGCAAGCGGAACCTGATCCGCCATCAGAAAGCACACTGCCGCCTGCATTCCCGTGGCGACTCGTCCCGGACTGGTTTGCCACGCATCCGCATAAAGCTTGCCCGCCGCGTCGTACTGTTTGTTGTCGCGCGCTACGTCGCCGTCCTGGACCAGCTTGTTGTACTGCGCCTCCCGATTGACGATCTCTGCCGCCGAATTGAGTTTCCCGCGCCAGTCTTCCGGAGCCATCCGGCTGGCGGCTTCGAAAGAGGCTGCGCTCTCCGGATACGCCGCGAGCCCGGCTTGCGCGACCCCAAGCGCGGCAAAACCTTCCCACCGTCCTGGATCGGCTTTCGTCAACTTCGTCGCGCCGTCCACGACGGTCGCGGGGTCTTTGAATTTCGCGATCAGAGCGGCCAGATCCAGAGCGTATCGCCTGGCGCCCTTCCCGCCAGCGTCCGCTTTCTGAATGGCGGCGACTCGCGTAAACTCCGGGACAAGTACTGCTTTCAGACTGGATGACGCGTCAAGACGCGCCGCCTCGCGATAAAAATCAAGAGCATCGTCCCAGCGCTCTTCGGCCGTCGCCATAATCCCGAGGTTAAGGAGCGCCAGCGCCCAGGATGGATCCCGCTGCACGGCAATCATGGTCAGAGTCCGGGCCCGTTGCAGGTTATGTCCGGCATTCAACGCCGTATTGCCAAACTGCAACGCCCCCACCGCCGCCTGATGCGCGTCGGTATAAAGCCCGGAGGGAAAAGCGGCGCCGGCTTGCCCAGCCGCCGCGGCGGCCGGATCGCTGTAGTTCGGAGGCGTCTGCGGCAGCGTCACGCTATCGCTCGCCGAAGGCCTGGCCGCGGACTTATCGTAACTACCGGGGCGCGACGGCAGCCGCAGGACGGGACTTCCCGTTTGCGCCGCGGCGGACGCGCACAGGAACACCGCGATCGTTCCGGTTCGAAGCAAAACGGATTCGTGAATTCGATTCATAATCAGTTGGCGAATGTCACTTTACGTGAACGCCCATCGAGGGATGTATCGTTGTCCGAGTCGGCGCTCGTCAGGGCGCCGGACTTATAAGAATAGTTGATTTTAATCGTCTTACCACCGTAGTGAATCAGCTCTCCAGCCAGATGGTTGCCTTCATACTTCATCTCTCTCTTATATGCCCCGCCTCGTTCGGTGATTGACATGAGCTTATTAGCGTCCCACTGAAAATCCAGCGGTTTGGTATTACGGCTCTTAATGGGCGTGGCCGACGTAACGCGGCCTTCCGAATCGTACTCCGCCAGAAATGAGTAGACGCCGCTCCAGACGAACGGATTGAAGTATGGATTACCTGCTACGATCGTTGCCACCCGCTTACCGGTCAGCTTCTCGATCATATAAGGGCTGACTGCCGGATCGTTATAGAGCGCAACGTAACTGCCTTTCCCCGGACCGGCCGCGCCATCCGCCGTCACCTTCACCGGACCTGCGTCTTTATCGTCCAGCGCCGCCGTGGAAACCCGCCGCACCTGTTTGCCGCCCGGAGAATAGTCGAAGTAAACATCCAGCGGCGTGTCGCCCGGGACCAGAGTAACGGTGTGAACGGATGCCAGCGCGGAACCCTTCCACACAAATGTGGTGGTTTGCTTATTCGAAGCCTTGATCTCGAATGGATGGTAGTTGAACGTAAGACTCACCGGGTCGTATGCAAGGTCCGCGGAACCGCCGCGCCCGCTAAACCAGTTCGCGGCCCCATTCGAAGGAACCGCGGTCGAACTAATATCGCCGCTCTGATTGCGCACCTTGGTGCGGCGATCGCTTTCGCCCGTCATCGACGTCGAAACATTCAGATAATTTTGCCAGTACTGCCGCGCGCCCTTTTCATCGCGGACAATCGCGGAATCGAGACCGGCATGATAGAGCAACTCAGCATCGTTGCTGTCGATCGCAAGACCGTCCAGTACAGCTTTCAACGCGCCGGGATAATCGCCGTCCGCTTCATCTTTCGCGGCAGCCTGGCGGGCCGTTTCCAGATCCTTATTCATCTCGTGCTGAACTACCGCCCGTAAGTCGGTGCTCCTCGCCATCTTGGACTCGTCGGGGTCGCCAGCCACCCTCCTGTCATAGTCGTTCAGCCTGGCGATCGATTCCTTGAGCTTCCGGCGCGAATGCAACAGTTCCGCCTGTGTAAATATGATGCGGTCGTCATCCGCGAACGTGCGCACCGCATCGGCGATCTCCTGCTCCGCGCCGCTGAAGTTACCATCCGCCATGTCGAGTTCCGCCGTCTTCAGGTGGCTCTGGACGGTCAATTTCTGTGCGTTCGTTTCGGGGACGGCCGGTACGATCGGCCCCGGCTTCTTTCCGCCTTCAATGCAACCCAGACGGATTTGATCGGCATACGATTTCAGCTCCGCATTGGTGGTATCGACCTTCTGCGCCAGTTCGATTTCCGAGGCGGCCTGAGCGCATTGCGGCGGCTTTGCCTCAAAATACTGATGAGCTCGCGCGAGATGAAGTTTCTCGCTTTCCTTATAGGATTGGTCGCGCAACTGGTGAAGATCGGCGTACGCGTCGTCGTAGTCTTCCATGTTGAGCGTCCCGGCGCCGTATTTTTCCACCAGAGCGTCCCACTCGGCCGCCACGCCCAGAGCTTTGACGATCGCGACCCGCTGATTCAAAGCCTTATTCTTGGCCTGAAGATCGGCCGACAAAGTCGAAATCTGCGGATCCGCCGGAAAGGCGCTCGCGGCAACCGGCACATATCGCAGACCTTCATTCAGTCCAGTCACCCGTCCTCGGCCGCCCGTATTCGCCCGCTTCAGCGCCGAACTCATGGCCTCGGCCAGAGTGTCGTGCAACTTCGCTTTCGCAGTGCCGGTTGCCGTGGCCGACAGGCCCACCAGCATCGACATACGTTCGTCAAAAGAATCGGCCGGAGTCGCTTCTCCAACCCCGCGGAAGTTACCCTCGTCGGAAAGAAACGCGACTGCGGTATCTGCCGGCGTCGCGGCGGCCCCGGGCAGGATCGCGAACAGCGACCCCTCCGCCACGCCCTGATCCTTGCTTCCCTTCTTCCCCGATACAATCTGCGCACTGGTCCAGAGCGCCTGAGCCGAAGCAGGCGTCTTGATGGACGCCCCATCCGGAAGAACGGGCTTCCAGGAATCGCCATTGCGGGCGACAAAGTAACCGCCGCGGCTTACTCGAATGGCGCGCCCCCCCAGAACCTCTTCACCAAGCCGTTTGTATTGGTCCTGAGAGAGCGGGGCAGTAATAGTACCAGTCGCCAGCCGTAGTTTGTTCTTCCCGTTGATCGTAATCTTGTCCGCCGCCTGAACCTGCCATGCTGTGCCATTCCGGATCACGAGTACAAATCCGGCGGCTGAGGCATTAACGGCCCCCACGGCCGCTAACGCTATTGTCACGACTAACTGGAATCCTTTGGTTTGCATCAGAATAAGGCCATCCCGGCGAGCTACGGAATCTGAATTATGACTCAGCCAACCCGCATTGGCAAGACGCCCGAGGCCATTACGATGACTTTTGTTCATAAACCCGCAGCCGAATAATCAGCGAAAATATAACCACGCGGCGATGGCAATAACCAGGATGCTCGTCCCTATAAGAGCCCACGGTAACCACTGCATAACGTTCGATGCCGTCATACGAACTGGTCCCACCCCGATCAGCACGTCGTTGGCGATCGCCGGGGGTTCCGGTCCCCACTGGATGTGATCCGGCATCACGACCCTTTTCTGCGGGGTCGAAGACATCGCCGCATCGAGCGCAGATGCGAATTCCTGGCAACTGCCGTAGCGCCTGTCCTTCGATTTCTCCATCGCCTTCGCGATAACCCGGTCAATACCTTCCGGCAGACCGGGGATGATCTCGCTCGGCGGAACGGCGGTATTGAATTTCTGCTTATGCTTGATCAGATAGTCGGCGTCTTCCGTCTCGCCGGGCTCTACCCGGAACGGAAGCATCCCCGTCACCATCTCATACAAAACAATTCCAAAACTATAAATATCGCTGCGGAAATCCACCGTCCGGTTATCGCGAATCTGTTCCGGGCTCATGTAAGGCGTACTGCCCGCCATCAGCCCCAGCCTGGTCATTCGGCGTACCGTTACGTCCATTACTAACCCAAAGTCGCTGAGCAGCGCCTTGCCTGTCTTGGCTTCCAAAAGGATGTTATTCGACTTGACGTCCCGGTGAACAAGACCTTTCTGATGAGCGTAATCGAGCCCCGCCAGAACGTCCCGCGCAATCGCCAAAGCCCGCGTCAGCTCAAGGGGACGCCCGGTTTCTACGGTAGTCGGATCACCGTAAATCTCTTTTTCGAGGTTAGTACCCTGTACAAAGTAGAAAACAATCGCCGGAAGGCCATCAATCTCCAGACGGTCGACGATCGGAACTATATTTGGATGGACGAGCGCCGTCGAAGCTTCCTGGCGGACGAAATCGAGAAAATACTTCTGATCCGCGAGTTGCGGATGCACGAATTTGATGGCGACCGGGACGCCCTCGGGTTTGAGCGCTTTCCAGACTTCACCCATTCCGCCCACGCCGATCTGCTTTTCGAGCGTATAGCCGCTGATGATCTTTCCCGGATAAAATCGCTGGTCACTCATGGATATAGCCCTGATGCCCGTCAGGGCCGGTTGATTACGTCGAGCATACAACAAAATTCCATTTTCAGAAAGAGCAATAGCACTATATAACTTGCATCTCCCGCCATAGTCGCGCTTATAATTGGTACTCAAACGTGAAGCTATCGCCGGACCCGAAGATTCGGCTCGCGGCCTATCGCTATGACTAACCAATCCTGCTCAAGCTGCGGTACGGCTGCATCTCCGGGGGCGATTTTCTGCTCGGCCTGCGGCGCTGACTTACCTGCCGCCCCCGGCGGCGGGCCGAGCGCGGCCGCCTCCGCGTGGGTGATTGGAAGCGCTCCCGGTTGTGACATTGTTGTACCCGGCTCGACTGTTTCCGGCCGCCATTGCCGGGTGACTTATGCCGGCAACACTTATACGATCGAGGATCTCGGTTCCGCCAACGGTACCTGGGTAGGCGGAGCGCGCATAACCGCCCCCACGCGGATATCGCGGAACGAAGCCGTTACTCTCGGCCGGAACGTACCGCTCCGGTGGGAGCTTCTGCATGCTCCGAATGGATCGTCCGGCGGACCTCTCGCGCAGGGGGCAAAGGTCATCCGCATCGGGCGCAGTCCGGATAATCAGGTTGTTCTCGATTACCCCACCGTTTCCGGCTATCATGCGCGAATCATCGCGGATTCGCGTGGCGCCACGATCGAAGATCTGGGCTCTTTGAATGGAACCGCCCTCAATTCGGCGGCAAACAAGATTCAGCGGGCGGCGATATCGCCTTCCGATCGTGTTTTCTTCGGCTCCTTTCCGGTACCCGCTTCGCGTCTGTTATCCAGCGATCAATCGCTTTCGGTAGGCACCCAGCCGCACCAGAAGATGGGGATCGTGAAGGAGCGCAGCATTGCGGGCCGCGACCCGGAATGCGATTTCCCCCTGCCTTTTCCTTCCGTTTCCTGGCGGCACGCCGAATTGATCCGCACGCCGGACGGGATTGAAATTCGCGATCTGAAGTCCCTGAACGGAACATTTGTCGATGGCCAGCGCATCACCGGCTCTCGCCTGCTCCGCCCCGGCCAGGTGGTGAGTCTCGGCAGTATCACCCTCGAACTCACAGACGAGGGTGAAGTTCACCGGCGCGATTATAAAGGTAACGTCACCATTGAGGTCGATGAGCTTTGCGTCAACGCCCGCGGCAAGAGTTCCGACAGGCTGCTCGATCGGGTGAATCTGACGGTGTTTCCGACGGAAATGGTCGCCCTGATGGGGCCAAGCGGCGCGGGTAAGACCACGCTCCTCAAAGCCCTGAACGGTTATACCGTCCCCGTCGAAGGCAACGTTCTTTTCAACGGCAACAGTCTCTACGCCAGCTTCGACACTTATCGTCTGGAATTGGGCTATGTCCCCCAGGACGACATCATCCATTCTTTATTGACCGTCTCGGAAGCGCTCTACTTCACCGCGCGGCTGCGAACCGACCTCCATGACGCCGAAATCCGGGAGCGCATCGCCTCCGTTCTGCAGACCCTCGAAATCAGCGGCATCGCCGATAAGCTGATCGGCTCGCCGGAACGCAAGGTCATCTCCGGCGGCCAGCGGAAACGGGTCAATATCGCGATGGAGCTGATCTGCGATCCCACCGTTCTCTTTCTCGACGAACCCACGAGCGGCCTCTCCTCCAGCGATTCCTTCAAAGTCGTCAAGCACCTTTACGACCTCGCCCGCGGCGGCAAGACGATCATGATGACCATCCACCAGCCGAGCACGGCGATCTATCGCCTGTTCGATCAGCTGGCCCTGGTCTCCCGCGATGCGCGGGAAAAGCTTCCTCCCGGAACTGTTCCCGGTCCGGGCAAACTGGTCTATTTCGGCCCGGCGTATCCGGATTCGCTGCGGTTCTTTAACGAAACCGCGGTAGACGCCCTGCAAAAGAAGGCCCCCGGCGCCGAGCCCAGCCCGGAAGTGATTTTTGAAGGGCTCGACGAATCGCCGCTGACCTCCGATCAGTGGGAACAGAAATACTTTTCCTCACCCCAGAAAAAGAAATATTGCGATGAGCGCAAAGGCGCGGTGCACAGTACCGACCAGACCGCGACGCGCAAGGGTCAGCGTTTTCAGATCGGTCAGCTCTGGAGCCTGATCCACCGCATTCTGATCCTCAAGATACGCGATCATCTCCAGACCGGTATTCTGCTTGCCCAGGCGCCCGGCTTCGCCATCCTGGTTTATCTGGCGTTTTCGCGCCTGAGTTTCAGCTCGTCAGGCGGCGATGACTGGATCAGCTTCTCCTCCAAACTCGCCAGCGTGCATTTTTTGATGATCATCGCGTCAATCTGGTTCGGCTGTAACAACGCCGTTCGCGAAATCGTCGGAGAGTGGCCGATCTTCGAACGCGAACAAATGGCGGGTCTGAAAATCCCGCTTTATATTTTGTCCAAGTTTGTCGTTCTCGGCGCCTTGTGCGTTTTCCAGTGTCTGAGCCTGCTCGCCATCATTTATTACGGCTGCAATCTGCAGGGTTCGTTCTGGCATTCTTACCTGACCCTGCTTCTCTCCGCGTTTTGTGGAGTGGGAATCGGTCTCTGCATCAGCGCCAAATTCCGTACCACGGATTCCGCGCTCGCGTCTCTTCCTCTGGTGCTCCTGCCCATGATCGTTCTCGCGGGCGGCATGCAGCCCATCAGCACCATGAACGCCACAACGCAGGCGGTCACTCTGCTGATTCCCTCCCGGTGGGGCTATGAAGCCAACATCCTGATGGAAGCCAAAGCGCACCCCGCTTACGTTTACAATCCATGCCGCAAGGTCATGGACGCGGCCGCCGAACAGACGCAAAAGGCCGTTGCCGCCACGCAGAGCGCCTGCGAAAACACGATCCGCGCTCAGGACCGCAAGATTCGCGAGAAGTTCGGCGTCTTTGCCGACACGGTGCTGCCGCCTCCGCCGTCGAGAAAGGATGCTCATATTACGGCCCCCGCGGCGGCCCCCCAGCCCGACATTAGCCCGACCGATATCGCGGAAGTCGCTTTCCCGGTCACTGCGAAGCAGCCGGCCATCCTGAAAAGCCTGCCGGTGCGCTCGCCCTACTCGCTTTGCATCTCCGTGCTTTCCGGAATGACGGCTCTTCTTTTGGCGCTGAACTATTTGATTCTCCGGCGCCGGGCGGTGCATTAATGGCTCCCGCACAGGGCGGCTACAAGATCTCCTACGGCTGGCGCCGGGATAAAGGTCTGGTCCGCGAGGAAAATCAGGATCAGATCGTCAGCTTTGAATCGAGCCCGTTCGGAATCGTGTTTCTCCTGGCCGATGGCATGGGCGGACACGAAAACGGCGCGGTCGCCGCCAACATGGCGATCACCGGATTCAAACAGCACTTTCAATCCCTTTCTCAGACCCTCCCGCTGCGCGAATGCATCGAGGAGGCCGCGCGCCTGACCAACCTCGATATCTTCGACGCCAGCAAAGGAAAAGGCGATACCCCCGGAGCTCTTCGCATGGGCTCCACTCTGGTTGTCTGTGTTCTTTCCGGCTCCCACTATGTGATCGGTCACGCGGGCGACAGTCGCGTCTATTCTCTGCGCAACGGAAATCTGACGCGCCTCACCAAAGATCATTCCGCCGTACAGAAACTCGTGGATGGCGGCATCATCTCTCCGGAAGAAGCCCGCAATCATCCCGACGCCAGCGTCCTGACGCGCGCCCTCGGCCAGCGGGCCTCGATCGAGATCGAGATTTCCGAGAGCGCCGCGCTCGATCCCGATGAAACCCTCCTGATCTGTTCCGACGGTCTCCATGGATACGTCGGCGACGACGTCATCGTCCGGATACTGCGGCAGTATCCGGATCCTCAGGCGGCGGCCGACGCGCTGTTGCAGTCCGCTCTCGATACCGGCGGCCACGACAACATTTCCATTTTCGTGGTTCGCGCCGCGCCTTCCCCCGCCGCGGCGTCAATCGGAAGCGCCGCGCCTGTTCCGCTTCCCGAAATGGCCGCGCCGCATCCCGCGCAGCCCGCCGCGCCTCCCGCCGCGCCGAAAACAACCGGCAAAGCCAGTTCCGGCCAGAAGACAAAGGGCAAATCGGCATTGGCGCTTTGGTTGATTCTCGCTGGCGTAGCAGTCGCATCGGTCCCGCTGCTCCTTTTCTTCCGCCCGGATCTCGTGCCGGAGAGCGTTCGCACGCAACTGGCCGCCTGGAAAATTCCCCTTCCCGGATCGGCCGCAACTTCGCCCAGCGACCAAACGTCGGCGGCTCCCACGCAGAACTCCACACAAAATACGCAGCCGAAGCCGTCTTCCTTACGAACGGTTCCCGCGAACAATACAGCCGCGAACAGCGTGGCCACGAACAGCCCGCCCGCTTCGGCCGCACCCGGCGCGTCCGGCCCCGCGCAGCCGGGTCCGGCTCTCGCCGCGAAAACCGCGGCGCTCGCGCCGATTTCCGCCGGAGCCTCGGGTCAGCCGCCCTTCAGCGTGATCGTTGCCTATCCGGAAGACAGCGGAGAAGCGGCCATGAACCTGGTGGAGCGCTATAAAGCGCAGCTTCGCCAGGCCGGTTACAACGTTGTCGGTGAGTCGAAGCCCGCGAGCGTCTGGCGCGCGATGGTAAAAGATCCAGTGGTTCCCGCTCCCGGGCGTCAGGTGATTTCCGCTGTATTTGCGCCCGGTTATGACGAAGCCGCCGCGAAGATTTGTCAGGCGATCTCGTGCACGGATCGCACGGCGCATGCGGTGACAAAAAGCGATCTTCCGGCGTTTCGGGAGAACTTCGGCGATGGCCGGGTCGTCGTGTTCCTCCATCCCGCCGCGCGGGCCTCGATCGCCGTGAGGAAATCCACCGGTAAGAAGGAGTAAACAGGATATGAAAATGTGTTCCGCGTGCGGAGCGGCGAATCCTCAGGAAGCTAACTTTTGCGTGTTGTGCCGGGTCCCTTTTCAGCGCTCGTCGCGCGGAGCTTATTGCGAGAAGGGACACGCCATGCACCCGAGCTGGCATGAGTGCCTTGAGTGCAAAGGCGAGCGCAGTCAGGTGCAGGATTTCGGCTCCGTTCCTCCACGTATGCCCACCGTCATGGAGCCCGGCATGGCTGCTCCACCGCGCATGGCCACTATTGTGGAGGTTTCCGCGGAAGCCACAACCGCGGCCCTGCCCGTCTCCGTCGCGACGCCCGTGACTGCCTCGGCGCCCGTGACCGCTTCGGGACCCGCGACCGCGCCCCGCGCGGTCGCAGGCAACCTCCATGCGCGAATCACGCCTCCGGCGCCCGAACCGGAGACCCCCCCGCCGCCAGTTATTTCGCGCAGCCGCACTCAATTCGCGTCCATGCCACCGCACGAGCGGAGAGAATCGATCAGCGTTCCCGCCGCGGCCGCGCAGGCCGCCGCCGCTCAGCCTGTGGTTGCTGCTCAGCCGGCCGTGCCCCAGCCTGTGACTGCCCAGCCCGTGGCCGCCCCGTCCATGTCTGCTCAATCCATGTCCGCTCAACCGGCTCCGGCACCCTCGGCGCAGGCCTTCGGCCGCCGTATCGTCGGCGTGCTCATCACTTATACATGGAATCCCGAAGGGCAGATTTTCCCCGTCCGCGAAGGCCGCAATCTGATCGGGCGGAATTCCTCCTGCGATATCGCGCTCCCGCAGGATTCACATCTTTCCGACACCAATACCCATGTCACTTACCGCAAAAACTTCACCGTGGGCGACATGGTCAGCATGGGCGGAACGGATCTGAATGGCGATCCCATTGAGGAAAATTTCGTCCGCTTGCCCAATTACGCGCGCATCCGCGCCGGATCCACGCATTTCCTCTTTTTATCGGTCGACGCTCCGGAATCCGATTAGCCGGCATGACTTCCGAACTCACTCCAGGCGCCCGCTACGGCGAATATGAGCTGCTTGCCTTCATCGGCAGGGGCGGCATGGCCGTCGTCTGGAGTGCGCGGCGAGTCACAACCGGCAAGGTGGTCGCGCTCAAAACGCTCCTCCCGCAATTCGCTTCAGACCCTGTTCTCCAGGAACGGCTGATGCGCGAGGGCGAGAGCCAGAAGACCCTCGATCATCCCAATATTCTGCGCGCCGATGGCGCTTTCCGGATCGACGGAACCATCTTCGTTGTCATGGATCTCGTCGACGGGGAATCCCTCGAGCGCTATCTGCTCCGGCGTCCGAACACTCCGATCCCCGAGGTGCGCGGCATCGCCCAGGCTGTGCTGAGCGCCCTGCAGTTCGCTCATGAAGCGAACATCGTCCATCGCGACGTAAAGCCGTCGAACATTCTTCTGTCCCGCCAGGGCAGGATTCTCCTGAGCGATTTCGGTATCGCCCTGCTTCGCAACGCCTCGCGCCTCACGCGCATGGGCGGAATCGGTACGCCCAGCTATATGAGCCCGGAGCAGATTATTGGCAAGGACATCGGGCCGCTCAGCGATATTTACAGCTTCGGTTGCGTCCTGTATGAACTTCTTACCGGGATGCCGCCCTTCCATGCGGAAGGTCCCAACGCCGCGGATCAGGTGCGCGACTGGCATCAGTTCCGGCTTCCCGAACCGCTTCTGGCGAAACGCCCGGAAATTCCTCCGGCGCTCGCCGCCGCCGTCATGAAAGCGCTGGAGAAGAAGGCTTCCATGCGGTTCCAGAGTTGCGCGGAATTCGCGGCGGCGCTCGGCGTTTCCATTATCGGAAAAGCCGCCGCCGCATATGCGGGAATGTCCACGCCCGATATGACCGCCCCGCTCCCCGGCATCGTCGCCCAGCCGCGGCCTTCCGGTAACTCGCCTCATGTGCACGGACCGGGGAGCAGCGCGGGCTCCGTGGTGAAAAGCGCGTCGCGTCCTTCCAATCCCTCGCGTCCCTCCAGCCCGGTTTCTGAGCGCGTGAAGATGCCGGCGAGTACCTCGGCCCCGGTTTCTGACCGCGTGAAGATGTCAACGGGCGCCCCAGCCGGCCGTTCGTTTTCTACTGGAGGAAAATCCACTCCCGTGGCCACGGTAGTGAATAAACGTCCCGGATTCTTCGGACTCATTGCGATCGCGGGCGGAATACTGCTCGCGGCCGCGGCGCTGGTGCGATGGGAATCGGGGCGGAACCCCGCGCCGGTTCAGCCGGCGGCGGTCGCTTCTGTCCAGACGCCGAAATCGGACGCTGCGGCCCCCCCGGCCGGAGCCACCGGTACTCGTCCCGCGTCCGCGCAGGCAACGCAAACGCAGGAAACTTCCGCCACCGCCGCATCGCCGGCCGACGGCGCCGGCTCCGGACTGAGTTCCGTTGAAAATACCCTCCGGCAGCTCGGCAAGGAATACCAGCAGCGTTCTCAGACCCAGGATCCGCAACCCGAATCGGCGCAGGTGGCGATCCCCACCATGCCCGCCAGTCTGTCTTCAGGCGTCCTGCAATGGAGCGGCGCGCGCGGAACCACGGTCGAAATCAAAGGCAATCGCGTCAACTCCGGCTCTTTGACCGGCGATCCCATTCCGTCCGCTTCGGTCCGCCTCTGGGTCGAAGGCGCGGACGGTTCTGTTGCGCAATCCCCATCGATCATGGATGCTTCGCATCCCATTTCTCTGCTCATGCCCGATGACCGCACCCGGATTCACTGGCAAAGAGCCAGCACAGGACCGCCCCGATGAAACTCATCACCGTCTTTCTTGCCTCCCTGATGCTCTTCGCCCAGACTCCCGATACGGAGCTTTCGGTACGGCTGACCTCGCCTCTCAATACGAAATTTAACCGCGTTTCCGATATTGTGGCCGCCAAAGTTCTGTCGCCGGCCGCGTATGCCGGCGGCTACCTGGAAGGCGAAGTCCGCGAGATTCACGATGGCAAAAAGGGAGCGGATATCACCATCGCCTTCCAGACGCTGCACGCCGGAGGCAAGGAAATTCCCGTTTCCGCTGTGGTCACCAGAATCGCGAACAGCAAGCAACAGGTGAATGCCGATGACACCGGGTCGGAAATCCACGCCGAACGGCAGGGGGGTGGCGGCGCCATCGGGAAGTTCGGGCAACTCGCCCATCTGGGCAGGGGCTCCGGGAGTTCCAAAAAGGGCGGCGAGGGCACGAAGATTTCATCGAAGGGCGAAACTTTGTTACTCGGCGCCGGAAGCGGATTGACCGTTCAATGCAATTTCGGAGCAACCAAATGAAACGCTTCCGTTTTCCTTCTGTCTGCCTCGGCGCCATTCTCTGCGCGGCGTTGTTCATGGCTCGCGCGCAGGATTCGCCCGGCGAACAGTTTCAGGTGGAAAAAATCGCGTTGCTCAATCTGCAGACGGATCGAATCGGCTTTACGGTCACGCCCTCCATCATTCCGTCCGCCCAGGTGCACGTTCGGACCATTACTTTTTTTGGCATGCGGATGAACGGCATCCCTGTCTTCATCCCGCCGGTCTCCGAAGAACTGGACCTTCACGCCGGCGTCAAGGCGTCCCTGCGCCGCCCGATGCAGTGCACCATCTATCTGCGCGATCTGAATTCTCTGCAGCCGCTGATCGATCTGGTGAAGAGCGGCAAAATCCACATCGAAGGCAATGCGCTCGTGGAGGCAAAGCTCGATCTGCTGCCCTCGCTCCTGCTGCGCACCAGAACCGCTCATGCCCCGTTCCACATCGACGCCAGTCTTTCGCTCGACGTCCCTGGCGGACAGGCGGCCCGCGAGCAGGCGCTCACCGTACTCACCGTGGCGCAAAGCGGCAGTTCTCTCCTTTCGAAATCCCTGCTCTATCTGCTCGGTACCGACGCCACGCAAAAGCGCCTGCAGGACCGCTTCGGCAAAAGTGTTCTGCTCGCGCTCTCCCGTTTCGAAATGGCTGACTCGACGCATAAGCGCTATCCGGTCGAAAGACTCGGCGTGGCCTTCCGCCTCTCGGACAAACAGGTGGTGACCGCGCGGGAAATGATTGAGCCCTGGCGATTCGATTCCGATGTCGCCCTGAAGCTGAAGCGGAAGGAACTCACCATGGTGGAGAACTCGTTCGACCTTCTCCTGTGGCCCTCCGGCACAACCTACTCGGGTATCGGCGGAGCGCCGCTCGAAGCCGCCGCGCTGGGCTTGCGGAAGCACGATTTCCACATCGAGTCCGCCTCTTCCGCCGAAACGGAAACCATGGTCGCAACCAATACCGGCTCCCGCGCAACTCTGGTGAACACCGTGCCGCGCGCCTCCACATCGAACCTGGCGGTGCTGGCTTTCGACGTTCCTCTGACAACCGGCAGCCCGGTAGCCCCGCTCGATGCGAAGCTGAATTCCGCCGGTTACAAAAATCTCGCCATCTTCCGTTTTCCGGCGGGAGCGTACACGAAGAATGTGGAGCCCGAAATTGTCCGGCTCAGCGCGAGTTCAGTCAATGGCCGTCTCGTCTTCGACGATCCCGTGGATTCGTCTGCCTTCGGATCGCCCGTGATTTCCGACACCGGCCTCGTCGGCATCGTTCAGGATGAGAATTCCGCGATCGGACTGGAAACCGCACTGCCCCGCCTGAAGCTGGCGACTGGCAAATAATCAGCGGGATTCGGCGGCTTCGAGCAACAGCACAAAGTCGCCGATCCGGATGCGGTCGCCCGGATTCAACGCGACGCGATGCCCCGGTTGCGCGGTTTGCTCATTGATCGTGGTCCCGTTCGTGGAGTTGTTGTCCGATAAAAACAAATCGCCATCGCTCCAGTGAATGGTCGCATGCGCGCGGGATACCGTCGTATCGCCCGTCAATCGAATTTGACTTCGTTCCGATGAGCCGATCAGTACTTCGCCAGCTTCAATCGGATATCGGACTGGGCCGCCGGCGGCCGGAGAACCGATCACCCGCAGCCATGCGCCAGGGCGGCCTGCCGCTGGCGCCGGAAACGTCCGGCGGAAGACCGTGGGAGCCGCCGGGGCAATCGCCTCATCGGGGGCCGTCTTCGAATGCGCGGAGCCGAGGGCCTGGGGTAGCTCCTCGAGGATGGTCGGTCTTCGCGGTGGCATCGGTGGCGGCATGGGCGGCGTCGCAGGTGGTGATTCCCCACGTTCATACACGGTCGCGGTACGAGGTCTGACCGGCGCCTGCGGCGCCGCAACGGGCTCCCGGACGACGGGAATTTCCGCCCTGCTTGCCATCCGCCGGCTTCGCACCACGAGGGCCGCTCCCGCTCCTACCAGCGATATCGCGGCAAGCGACGCTACCAGCAAAAAAACATCGGCCGGGGGAGGCGGAAGAACTACCGAGGCCGTATTCGACAAATGCCCGGCCACGCTGATCGCCAGCGTGTGTTTCGCGCCGTCGTTATGCAGATTGGCAAAGCGCCAGGTAAATAAGGGCGCGCTGAGTAACGCCTCAATGCCCTGCTTCATGGCGCGGCTCAGATCGCCGAATCCACGCGCCGTTACAAAGGCCCCGCCGGACGCGGCCGCCAGATCTTTCATTGGATTGAGATAACGAAGCGCCACCCTCGTCACTCCGATGCAATCCACCGGAATCGCCAGACTGGCGGCGGTTGCGCCGAGCTCGGCCGGACTGGGCCCGGGTCCTTCATTCTTTCCATCGGTAATCACCAGAACGTGACGGCGGATGTTCGACGTTTCCTTCGCCAGCATCTTCAGGCTGGTGTCGATCGCGCTGTTCAGCAGCGTCTGCCGTCCTCCGGGCGCCAGGGCATCGATAGCGCGCGTCAGTTGTTCCTTATCCGCCGTAAAAGCCTGGTTGACTACCACCGAATCGGCGAAGCTGATAATAGCGATTCTGTCCTGCGGACGGCTGGCCGAGATATAGTCGCGCAGCGCCGTTTTGATGGACTCGATCGGCGAGCCTTTCATGGTTCCACTCGCGTCGATTGCCAGAATGGCCGTGACGCCGAAAGGCGAAGAGCGAAAAGGCTGGTAAGCCGCCCCAAAATTCCCTGGCCGCCCGTCTTCCATCAGCCGGGCCGTGTTGGTCGCCGCCAGCGGCTCGCCCGGACGTTGCGGCCCTTCGAGCACGGCCTGAATACTTCCCTGGGGCGCGTTCGTCAGATAAAAGGCGGCGTGCAGATCGGCGCAGAGAGCAACCCGCGCCGCAAGCACGAATAACACACCGAGGGTCACCCGCATTTCAGTGTTTTCCTGGTTTGGGCAGCAGCGGGAGCGCCGCTTTCATCAGCCGGAAACTCACGCTGTTGTCATCGAGCGACGAAGAAAGCGTAATCGCCCGGATTTCCGCGCTGACGCTGCGGCTGCGGTCGCCCGGCTCGGGATGGGAAGCCGCCATGACCGCGCCTTTCGATGCGTCCAGATTCTGCAGCCGGGAAAGAACTCTCACCTGCCCGAGCGGCGTCCATCCGGCGCGTACCAGATTGTAGACCGCCAGTAAGTCGGCTTCATTCTCATTGGACCTGTCATACTGCTTCTCGGCCAGTGCGGCCACCGGCATACCGATCTTCTGAAACCCCTGCTGTAATTGCGCGCTGTCCAGTAATGGCAGCATCCTGACCGCCTGACTCCAGAGAGATTTCGATTTCAGTTCCAGAGACATCCGGTTCAGGATATGCCGCCCGGCAATGTGCCCAACCTCGTGCGCTGTGAGGCTGGCCAGTTCGCTCTCGTCCTCCACGAAGTCCAGCAGCCCTTTGGTTACATAAATAGCCCCGCCGGGAAATGAATAAGTGGCGATTTCGTCGGAATTGACTACATGTAAGGTATATGTCAGCTCAGGCCGGCGCGATGATTTGCCCAGCCGCGTCACCACATCGTCCAGATAATGATCGAGGAGCTGGTTCGAAAGTATTTCGTGTCTGGACTCGAACTCGTGGGTGAGCATCGCCCCCACCTTCGCCTCGTCCTCGGCGGAAAACTGGTTGTAGGAGGGTATCTGGATCTGCGGTTCCGAACCCGCGCACAGCAGGCCCCACAGGCCTATGAGTAACCCCCCCGCCGCCACAGTACGCCTGGCCGTATAAAGGCGCGATTTTCCTCCTGACATCATTAACAAATCATGCTATCATCAAAAACTCTTACGCGACATCAGTTTATTTGGGGTACCAGGAGTCGTGTGAGTGTCCGGGATAAGTCGTGGAACAGTCAGACGGTTATAAACTAATCCGGCACATAGGCGCCGGCATTGCTGGCCCGCTCTGGTCGGCGGAGGGCCCCGCCGGACGCGCGGCGATGCGCCGCTTTTCTTCTTCCGCCCCGCAGGGCGGTGAAGAATGGATTGCCGATCGCACCCACTTTATACAGGCGGGCAAGCAGGCGATGAAGTTCAAACATCCGCGGGCCGTCGATGTTCTGGAAGTAATCGACGATGAAAGCGATGCGTGGATTGCGTCCGAATTTGTAGAGCTCGAAACCCTGGAAGGCGCTCTGAAGCGCGGCCGCCTGCCGGCCGAGCGGGTCACCGCCATCGTCCGTACTCTGGCCATGACCCTCGATCA